>MESD01000070.1 GCA_001770815.1 Burkholderiales bacterium RIFCSPHIGHO2_12_FULL_69_20 | reverse complement strand
GGCTGAGGGTGTAGACGCGCAGCGTCAGCACCGAGCGGGGGTGTTGTTCCACCTTCAGGTGCACGCCGCCCCACAGCACCCGCTGCGGCAGCGATTCCATCGCCTGCAGGTAGCCCAGCAGGTCGGCAAAGCCGCCTTCCAGCTCCAGCTCGACGCCGTGGCGGTACAGCGTGGGCGTGGTGGTGTCGGCCGATCGCGCGGGGGGCGCGGTGTGGGTGGTGTTGGCGGCCGGTGTTGGTGCCGGTGCCGGGGCCGGGGCCGGGGCCGGGGCGGATGCACCCAGCAGATCGCTGCGGCCCAGCGAGCGCATCGCCCGCACCCGCACCTCGCCGTGGCGGGCCAGCCAGTGTTCGAGCAGCTCGACCATGCGGTCGGGACCGACCAGGGCATCTTCATGCCGGCGCAGCGCGCTGTCGCCGTCGCGCACACGCTGGCGCCACTGGGCCAGCTCGGCCTGCTGGGCGCGCGCCTGCGAGCTGCCACGCGCCTGCAGCTGCTGGGTGTCGGCCTGCAGCCCGGTGAGCGCGCGCTGCACCTGCAGCTGCTGCGCGCGCGCGGCCTTGAAGGCGGTCAGCGCGGGCGACAGCCACAGCGCATCGGCGGCCAGCAGCATCAGCGCGATGGCGGCAGCGATCAGCAGCGCACGCTCACGCCCGTTGCGTTGGTCGAAGCGCCGTTGCAGCGCGCGCCAGCGGCTGCCGGGCGTGATCCGGGCCAGCAGGCCGGGCAGTGCCTTGCCGGAAGCCGGGGCGGGCAGGCGTTTCATGGCGTGGCGCCCTTGCCATTGGCCGCGACGGTGGTCGCCAGTTGGGCCGGCTGCGCGCCTGCGTTGGTGGCCGGTGCCGTGGCCCCGGTCACCGAGCGCAGCGCAAATTCGGTGTAGGGCAGCGCACCGCCGGGTGGGTCGACCGCACGCAGGCTGAGCTGGGCAAAGGGCCGGCCCTTGAAGCGCGGTTCGGCGTCGAGCCGGCGCAGGTAAGGGGTCAGCGCGCTGGCATCGGTCATGCGGCCTTCGAGGTCGATCGCGTTGCCGTCCTCCGACAGCGCGAAGCCGGTGATCCACAGCCGGTCGGAGGCCTGGCGGGCCAGGGCCACCAGGTAGTCGGCATGGCCTTCGCGGTGGCCGGCGACGCCTGCCTCCAGCGCGGCGCGGATACGGCGCTGGCCGGCTTCAAGCGCCTTGAGCTGCAGCAGCTCGGCCGCGGCGCTGCCGGGCGTGGAGGCCGATTGCGCCATCAGTTGTGCGCGCAGCGGGGCCATCGCGGTGTCGCCCTCGACGGCGGCGGCCTGGGCCTGGGCGGTGGCCCACTGCAGGCCCTGGCTGGCGGCCCAGCCCAGCAGCAGCGCGCCGGCCATCGCCCACAGCGCATGGCGTGCCGAGCCGCGCAGCGTCTGCCGGGCGAAGCGGGGGTCGAGGAGGTTGAGCTGCTGGGCCATGGGGTGCGATCGGATCGGCGCGGGTCAGGCTGGTGCGCGCAGCGCGGCGCCAATGGCGCAGAGCTGCTGGTTCAGCAGCGCGGGGTCGGCCAGCAGCTCGGGCACGGTGCTGAAGTCCATCACCTCGGCAAGGTCGAGCGGCGCCACCGGCACGTACAGCAGCGGCGTCAGGTGCTCGCACAGCGCCTGCACGCCGGGCATCGGCGTGATCAGCAGCCGCGCCAGCGTGACCTGGCCGAAGGCCCGCTCGATGCCGTCCAGCGTACGCTGCAGTTCCAGGCCGGCCTGATCGTAGGCATGCTGGCGCAACGCCGCCTCGGCGTCGTCGGGCAATGCCAGGGTCAGCTCCATCTGGCGCGTGGACAGCAGCTCGCCGCCGTAGGTGACCACCAGCGTGGCATGGTCGGCCTGGCAGTGCAGCAGCGCCTGGGCGCGGCCTTCGGGCTCGACCAGCGCGCTGAGGTTGCGCAGCGCGGTCTCGGTGATGTCGATGGCCTGCCAGGGCGCGCCGGCATCGTCGGCCTGTTCCACCAGCGGGCGCACCACGCTGTCGGCCGCCGCCACCGCGATCAGCTGCGCCTGGGCGCGGTAACTGGTGCCTTCGGGCACGGCCAGCACGTCCACCGCGGCGCTGTCGACCGCAAAGTCCACCGTGTCCTTGAGCTGCCAGCGCACGGCGGCCGCCCAGTCTTCGCGCGGCAAGTCGGCCGGCGCGTCCATCGTCATGCACTGGTACTGGCTGCGCGGCAGCAGCGCCACGCAGCGGTGGCGGTGCAGCGCGTGCCGGCGGCGCAGCTGCCGCAGCACGGCCACCGGCTGGTCCCAGGCGAGGTGGGCCGTCCAGCGCACCGAGGGCTTGCCCTCGGCGCCCGGCTGCACGAGCGCGAACGCGGTGTGCGCGCCTTGCGGTGCACAACCGATCCAGCCTGGCAGCAGAGAAGCACGAGACAGTCCGAACACCCAGAATCTCCAATAGTGAGTGCTGCCATGGTGCCGCGGCGACCTCCTGGCCAATGGCTGGATTAGCGGGGGGAAACCGGCGTTCTTGGCCGCCGGGGGCGGGCCTCCAGCCGAACGAGGCATGATCTGCGGCAGGGTGGGTGCCGGCAGGTGCAATGAGAATGCGCCGGCGTCGACCGTTGGACGACCTGCTGCACTGAAAGCGCGCCATGCTCGGTTTTCTGCCTCCCAACGCGCGCGGCGTGATCGCGCTGCTGCTGCTGGTGATCAACACGCTGTTCTGGTGCGCGCTGCTGTTCGCGCTGTCGCTGGTCAAGCTGGTGCTGCCGTTCAAGGCGGTGCGACTGCGCATCGACCCGGCGCTCAACACCATCGCCACCTGCTGGATCGCCTGCAACAGCGGATGGATGTGGCTGACCCAACGCACCCGCTGGGACGTGCAGGGGCTGGACGACCTGCGCTACCGGGGCTGGTACCTGGTCAACTGCAACCACCAGTCCTGGGTCGACATCTTCGTGCTGCAGCATTTGCTGAACCGGCGCATCCCGCTGCTGAAGTTCTTCTTGAAGCAGCAGCTGATCTGGGTGCCGGTGATCGGGCTGGCCTGGTGGGCGCTGGATTTCCCGTTCATGCGCCGGCATTCGGCAGCGGCGCTGCAGAAGCACCCAGAGTTGCGCCAGCAGGACCGCGAGACCACGCGACGCGCCTGCGAGAAGTTTGCGCTGGTGCCCACCAGCGTGATGAACTTCGCCGAGGGCACGCGCTTCACGAAGACCAAGCACCAGGCCCAGGCCTCACCCTACCGCCATCTGCTCAAACCCAAGGCCGGTGCGCTGGCGCTGGCGCTGAACGCGATGGGCGAGAAGTTCCACTCGCTGGTCGACGTCACCATCGTCTACCCTTGTGGCGCGCCCAGCTTCTGGGGCTTCTTGTGCGGCCGCACGGCGCAGGTGACCGTGCGGGTGCAGCGCCTGCCGATCGAGCCCGAGTTCTGCACCGGCGACTATGACCAGGATGCGGCGTTCCGCACGCGTTTCCAGGACTGGCTGGCCCGGTTGTGGTCCGACAAGGACCGTCAGATCGACACGCTGCTGGCGGGCCGCGCGGCCAGCGCGGCAGACCGCCCGGGTTGAACCGGGCCGCCCGGGGCGGCGGGGTTCAGCCCAGCCGCGTGCGGTGCCGGGCGATCTGCGCCAGCGCCTGCGCCGGTGCCGTGCCGCCGCGCACGTTGCGTGCCTGCAGCGATCCACGCAGCGTCAGCACCTCGGGCGCGTCGTCGCCGATCAGCGGGTGCAGGGCCTTCAGTTCGCCGATCGACAGGTCGGCCAGGTCGACGCCCTTCTGCAGCCCCAGCTTCACCGCATGGGCCACCACCTCGTGCGCGTCGCGGAAGGGCAGGCCCTTCTTCACCAGGTAGTCGGCCAGGTCGGTGGCGGTGGCATAACCGCGCCGGGCAGCGGCCTCCATCGCGGCGGGCTTGACGGTGATGCCGGCCACCATCTCCGCCATGATGCGCAGCGTGCCGGCCAGCGTGTCGACGGTGTCGAACAGCGGCTCCTTGTCTTCCTGGTTGTCCTTGTTGTAGGCCAGCGGCTGGCCCTTCATCAGCGTGATCAGGCCCATCAGATGGCCGATCACGCGGCCGCTCTTGCCGCGCGCCAGCTCGGCCACGTCGGGGTTGCGCTTCTGCGGCATGATCGAACTGCCGGTGCAATAACGGTCGGCCAGGTCGATGAAGCCGAAATTCTGGCTCATCCACAGCACCAGCTCTTCGGCCATGCGTGACACGTGCACCATGGTGATGCTGGCAAACGCCAGGAACTCCATCGCGAAATCACGGTCGCTCACCGCGTCCAGGCTGTTCTCGCACACCCCGTCGAAGCCCAGTTCACGCGCCACCGCTTCGCGGTCCAGCGGGTAGCTGGTGCCCGCCAGCGCGGCCGCGCCCAAGGGCAGGCGGTTGGTGCGGCGGCGCAGGTCGGCCAGCCGCTCGGCATCACGCGCAAACATCTCCACATAGGCCAGCAGGTGGTGGGCAAAGCTCACCGGCTGGGCCACCTGCAGGTGGGTGAAACCGGGCATCACGGTGTCGGTGTTGCGCGCAGCCACCTCGACCAGCGCACGCTGCATGTCGATCAGCAGCACGGCCAGCGCGTCGATCTCGCCACGCAGCCACAGCCGCACGTCGGTGGCCACCTGGTCGTTGCGGCTGCGGCCGGTGTGCAGGCGCTTGCCGGCATCGCCCACCAGCTGCGTGAGGCGGGCCTCGATGTTGAGGTGCACGTCCTCCAGTTCGAGCTTCCATTCGAACTGGCCGGCCTCGATCTCGGCCGTGATCTGGGCCAAACCACGCTGGATGTCGGCCAGGTCTTGCGCGCCGATGATGCCCTGGGCCGACAGCATGCCGGCATGCGCCAGGCTGCCGGCGATGTCGGCGCGCCACAGGCGCTGGTCGAAATCGACGCTGGCGGTGTAGCGCTTGACCAGCTCGCTCATCGGCTCGGAGAACAGGGCCGACCAGGCCTTGGATTTTTGGTCGAGTTGATTGCCGGACATGCGTGCTGGGCTCTGGGCTGGAAGATGGGCGGAGGTGGGGCGCTGGTTGGGCGCTGGTTGGGCTGACCTTGGCCGCGGGCGGGCCAGCGAAGACCAACCCGTATTATCCGGCCGCCTGTTCTGTCGCCCATACCGCCCCCCCACGCCGCAGGCCGCGTGCGCACTCCTTCCCCATGGCCCGAGCCGATCCCACCGCTGCCGCCCGCACCGACCCGGCCACCGAGGCCGGCGACAGCGTCGCGCGCGACAGCAGCCTGTGGCCCGACACCGCGCGTTTGCGCGCCGGCACCGCCAGCTCGCTGTTCGAGGCCAGCCGCTTCGACCCGCTGCACCGGCAGACGCAGCGCGAGCGCTGGCGCCTGGGCACACAGTTTGACCTGTGCCGGCCGGCGTTGGCGCTGCGCCTGCTGCTGTTCGTGCAGGGGGTCGTGGCGCTGGCCGCGCTGCCACTGGCCCGGGGCTGGGTGGACGGTGCCAGCCGCGCGGCGGTGCTGGCCTTTGCGGCGCTGGCGGCCACGCTGTTGTGGCTGCCCGCGGTGTGCGGCCTGCGCGGCTGGTTGGCGCGGTTGCCACCGGTGCCGCGCGAGGGGATGCTGGCCGCGCTGGGCGCGCTGGCCGCGGGGCTGGCCTGGGCGATGGTCGCCACGCTGGGCCTGATGCCCACCCGCGCCGCGGCCGGCGGCGGCAGTGCGCTGGCCGGTGCGGCGCTGGCCTGGGGGGTGTGGCGCTGGCTGGGCCTGCGCGCGGCCGCGGCCCAGCCGGTGGAGGCCAGCGCGCGGCTGGCCGAGCTGCAGTCGCGCATCCGCCCGCACTTCCTGTTCAACGCCTTGAACACCGCGCTGGCGCTGGTGCAGGTCAGCCCGCGCCAGGCCGAGACGGTGCTGGAAGATCTGGCGCAGCTGTTCCGCGTGGCGCTGGCCGAATCGGGCAGCGCGGTGACGCTGGACGAAGAGATCGATCTGGCGCAGCGCTACCTGGCCATCGAGCAGCTGCGCTTCGGTGATCGGCTGCAGCTGGTGTGGGACCTCGACCCCGCCGCCGCCAGTGCACCGATGCCGCCGCTGGTGCTGCAGCCGCTGGTCGAGAACGCGGTGCGCCACGGCATCGAGCCGGCATTGCAAGGTGGGCGCATCGTCATCAGCACCAAGGCCTCGCGCGGCATGGCGGTGGTGATGGTGACCAACACCCTGCCCGAGACGCCCGGGCGCGCCGGCAACGGCATCGCGCTGGCCAACGTGGCCGAGCGGCTGCGCCTGCTGCACGACGTGGCCGCCACGCTGCACACCGGCATCGAGCATGGCCTGTACAACGCGCGCATCGAGGTGCCGTTGTGACCTTGCCGATCGACGCCGATGCCGACACCGCCAGTGCCGGCCCGGCGCCGCTGCGCGTGCTGATCGTCGACGACGAGCCGCTGGCCCGGCTGCGGCTGCGCAGCCTGGTCGAGGCCAATGCCGAGCCCCGTGCGGTGGTGGTGGGCGAGGCCGGCGACGGCGCGCAGGCGCTGCAGCGGCTGGCCACCACGCCCTGCGATCTGGTGCTGGCCGACATCGTGATGCCCGGCGGCAGCGGCCTGAAACTGGCCGACGAACTGCGCCGCCAGACCAGCCTGCCGGGCGCGCCGATGCTGGTGTTCGTCACCGCCCACGCCGAGCATGCGCTGCGCGCCTTCGAGGTGGACGCAGCCGACTACCTCACCAAGCCGGTGCGCCGTGAGCGCCTGCAGGCGGCGCTGCTGCGCGTGGCCCAGCGCCGCGCCACCGAGCCGCTGGCGCAATCGGCCGCGCCGGTGCTGGTGGTCAGCGACCGCGGCCGCGTGCTGCGTGTGCCGCAGGCCGAGGTGGTCTACCTGAAGGCCGAGCAGAAGTACGTGACGCTGTGCAGCCACCGCGGCACCTGGCTGCTGGACGAACCGCTGGCCGAGCTGGCCCAGCGCCTGGGCGAGGGCTTTCTGCGGGTGCACCGCAATGCGGTGGTGGCGCTGGCGGCGGTGCGGGCGCTGGAGCGGCGTGCCCCTGCGTCAGCCGGTGAGGGCGCTTCCGAGGGCGACGAAGGCTGGTTCGTGCGGCTGTCCAATGGCGACGCGCTGGCGGTCTCGCGCCGGCAGTTGCCCGCGGTGCGCGAGTTGCTGGCGCGGCCGGGGGAGTGATCCGCGGGCCGCTGGCGGATCGTTGCGGACGTTGCGGACGTTGCGGACGTTGCGGACGTTGCGGACGTTGCGGACGTTGCGACGGTCAGCACCATCGTCGTCGAGTTCCGCTGCGGCCGGGCCGAGGCCGCGG
>MESD01000069.1:23700-41972 GCA_001770815.1 Burkholderiales bacterium RIFCSPHIGHO2_12_FULL_69_20 | reverse complement strand
GCCGGCCCAGCCCCATCCGCTTCGAGTCCAATGGAGGCCGATGACCGCCCTGCCGCCCCCCGCCCCGAAATCGCCCGAGTCCCCGATCCGCCCTGTCGGGCGCCCATTGCGCGCGATGCCCCCCACCGGCTGGGCGCGCTGGTTGCCCGGGATTCACACCCTGCGGCATTACGACATCGCCTGGCTGCGCCACGACCTGCTGGCCGGGCTGGTGCTGACGGCGGTGCTGGTGCCGGTCGGCATCGCCTATGCAGTGGCGGCCGGGGTGCCGGCCATCAGCGGCCTCTACGCCACCATCTTCGGCCTGCTGGCCTATGCCCTGTTCGGGCCCAGCCGGTTGCTGGTGCTGGGCCCCGATTCGTCGCTGGTGGCGCTGATCCTGGGCGTGGTGGTGCCGCTGTCGAGGGGCGATCCGCAGCGTGCCATCGCGCTGGCCGGGATGATGGCCCTGGTCTCGGGCACGCTGTGTGTGCTGGCCGGCATCGCGCGCCTGGGCTTCGTCACCGAACTGCTGTCCAAGCCGATCCGCTACGGTTACATGAACGGCATCGCCTTGACCGTGCTGGTCAGCCAGCTGCCCGCCCTGTTCGGCCTGCCGGGTGGCGGTGAAGGCCTGCTCGGTGCCAGCCGCGACTTTGTCGGCGCGGTGCTGGCGGGCCGCACCAACGGGGTTGCCCTGGCGCTGGGCGTGGGCACGCTGGCGACCATCCTGCTGCTCAAGCGCAGCCGCCTGCCGGGCGTGCTGCTGGCGGTGGTGGCGGCCACGGTGATCGTCGCCTTGCTGGATCTGTCCACCGCGGCCGGCGTGCCGGTGCTGGGCGCGCTGCCGCAGGGCCTGCCCGCGCTGTCGTGGCCTTGGCTTGAGCGCGGCGACATCGTGCCGGTGCTGCTTGGTGGGCTGGCCGTGGCGCTGGTGTCGTTTGCCGATACCAGCGTGCTGTCGCGCACCTATGCCGCGCGGCGCGGCGCCTTCAACGACCCGAACCAGGAGATGGTGGCGCTGGGCGCGGCCAACCTGGCGGCCGGCCTGTTCCAGGGCATCCCCATCAGCGCCAGCGCGTCGCGCACGCCGGTGGCCGAGGCCGCGGGCGCCCGCACGCAGTTGGCCGGCGTTGTCGGCGCGCTGGCCGTGGCGGCGCTGCTGGTGCTGGCGCCGGGATTGCTCAGCCACCTGCCCGCGGCCGCGCTGGCCGCAGTGGTGATCGCCGCCGCGCTGTCCTTGATCGAGATCACCGACCTGCGCCGCATCTACCGCATCCAGCGCTGGGAGTTCTGGCTGTCGATCGCCTGCCTGGTGGGCGTTGCGGTGCTGGGCGCCATCCCGGGCATCGGCCTGGCCATCGTCATCGCCGTCATCGAGTTTTTGTGGGACGGCTGGCGGCCGCATTCGGCCGTGCTCGGGCGCGTCGACGGCATCAAGGGCTACCACGACATCAGCCGCTACCCGCACGCCCGGCAGGTGCCGGGGCTGGTGCTGTTTCGGTGGGACGCGCCGCTGTTCTTCGCCAATGCCGATCTCTTCCGCGATCGGGTGCTCGATGCCGTGGCCGCGTCGCCCACGCCGGTGCGCTGGCTGGTGGTGGGGGCCGAGCCCGTCACCAGCGTGGACGTCACCGCGGCCGACATCCTGGCTGAGCTCGACGAGGCCCTGCATGCCGCCGGCATCGACCTGTGCTTTGCCGAAATGAAAGATCCGGTCAAGGACAAGCTCAAGCGCTTCGGACTGTTCGTGCGGCTGGGTGAGCAGCGCTTCTTCGCCACCATCGGCGAGGCGGTGAGCCGCTACCTCGCGTTGCAGGCGGTGCCCTGGGTCGACTGGGAAGACCGCCTGCCCTGATCGATCACCGCCGCCCGCCGCTGACCGGGTGACCCGATCTCGCCCGGCGCTCAGCGTGCGAGGCATGGCCGCGGCTGACATCGTGCCGACATGACCCGTTCACAGCCGCGTCACGGCCGCACCAGACCATTCGGGCCATGGACAAGCTCGAACCCCCGCGCCAGGAACATCTGCAACACCATCCGCAAGACCGCAGCCTTGTCGCTGCCAGGACAGCCGCCAGCGCCGTGGGCAACGTGGCCACATCGGCCGCACCCGGCGTTCGGCTGGAAGCCGTCTGGGCCCGCCATGCCGATCAGGTCAAGCAAGCGCAGCGGCTGCGCTACCGTGTGTTTGCCGACGAGATGGGCGCCCGCCTGTCACCACCGCCGGGCACCGAGCCCGGGCTGGATGTCGACCGCTTCGACGCGCATTGTGAGCACCTGCTGGTGCAGACCGTGGCAGGCGCCGATGCGCCGTCGCACGTGGTCGGCACCTACCGCGTGTTGACGCCGGTGGCGGCGCGGCGCGCCGGCGGGCTCTACAGCGATGCCGAGTTCGACCTGTCGCGGCTCGACGCCCTGCGCCCGCGCATCGCCGAGCTGGGCCGCTCCTGCACCGACCCGCAGCACCGCACCGGTGGGGTGATCCTGATGCTGTGGGCGGCGCTGGCCGACTTCATGCTGCGCAACCACCTGGACGTGACCGTGGGCTGCGCCAGCATCCCCATGCACGACGGTGGCCACACCGCGGCCAGTCTGTGGCACCAGCTGCGGCAGACCGATGCTGCGCCCGAGGCGCTGTCGGCACGGCCCCGGCTGCCACTGCCGGTGGCGGCGCTGCGCAGCGATCTGGACGTGTCGCCACCCGCGCTGATCAAGGGCTACCTCAAGTGCGGTGGCAAGGTGCTGGGCCCGCCGGCCTGGGACCCCGATTTCGGCACCGCCGACCTGCCGATGATGATGAATCTGGCCGATCTGCCGGCGGCCTACCGTCGGCGCTTCCTGCAAGGCTGAGCGGGCACAACGGCGCACCGGCGGCCGCCGCAGCCCACCCCTCGATCCGGGGTGGTCGTGGCCGGCCGTCTTCGCGCTGTCACACAAGCTGCATAACGTCCCGCGGGTGTGGCCGATGGCGGCCGCCAAACCCGCTTGGAGATACCGCTGATGACGCCCCTTTCCCGTTGCCTTCTTGCCGCCGGCCTGACGGCCAGCACCCTGTCCGCGCATGCCCAGGTGCAGATCACCGAGTGGATGTACAGCGGCGCCTCCGGCGAATACGTCGAGCTCACCAACCTCGGCGCCAGCGCCGTCGACTTCACCGGCTGGTCGTTCGACGACAGCTCACGCACCGCCGGCACCACCGACCTGTCGGCCTTCGGCAGCGTGGCCGCAGGCGCCTCCGTGATCCTGACGGAAGCCACCGCTGCCGACTTCCGCGCCGCATGGGCCCTGGCGCCCACGATCCAGGTGATCGGTGGCAATACCAACAACCTGGGCCGCAGCGACGAGATCAACCTGTACGACGCCAGCGCCGCGCTGGTCGATCGGCTGACCTACGGCGATGTCGCCTTCCCAGGCACGGTGCGCACGCAAAACGCCAGCGGCACGCCGTCGGCGTTGGCCGATCTGGTGCCGCAGTCGGTGACCGCCGGCTGGGTGCTGGCCAGCATGGGCGATGCCTACGGCTCGACCGCCTCGACCGGGGGCGACATCGGCAACCCGGGCGCCTTCACGCTGGCCGTGCCCGAGCCGTCGACCTACGCCCTGCTGCTGGGCGGCCTGGCACTGGTGGCGGGCGCGGCGCGTCGCCGCTCGGCTTGATCGCCCCAGCTCATTCAGGAACCATGATGATCAAACGCACTTTCGCCGCGGCGGCGGCCGCCCTGTGCTGCCTGGGTGCCTCGCTGGGCGCCTCGGCACAGACCTCGATCCAGTTGCAGCACTACCAGGTCACCGGCAACCACGCGCTCGATGCGCTGGGCGAACTGGGCCTGGAAGCCTCGGCAGTCACCTACGCCCGCGATCGCGGCACGCTGTTCTTCGTCGGCGACGAGGGGCTGGGCGTGGTCGAGATCACCCGCACCGGCCAGACCGTGGGCAGCATGGCCTTCAACTGGGCCGGCACCGGCAGCAGCAACAACGACGCCGAAGGCCTCACCTACCTGGGCAACGGGCAGCTGGTGCTGACCGAAGAGCGGCTGCAGGATGCCTACCGCTTCAGTTACGCGGCCGGTGGCAGCGTGGCACTGGCCACCACCGCCTGGGCCTCGATCGGCAACACCGTGGGCAACGTGGGCACCGAAGGCATCAGCTTCGATCCCCGCGACGGCAGCTTCGTCAGCGTCAAGCAGGACAACCCGCAGGCGGTGCTGGCCGGATCGCTGAACTTCGCCACCGGCGGTGGCAGTTCGACCCTGGCGCCGTTGTTCGACGCCGACGCGCGGCTCGGTCTGGCCAGCCTGTCGGACGTGCAGACGCTCAGCCCGGTCGACCGGCTGATCGGCACCCCGGCGGCCGACAACCTGCTGATCCTGAGCCTGGACTCACGCCGGCTGGTCGAGGTCGACCGCACTGGCCACCTGCTCAGCAGCCTGGACCTGTCGGGCGTGACGACGCAGGCCATCGAGGGCCTGACCATCGACGAGCAGGGCGTGATCTACCTGGTGGCCGAGGATTCCGGCACCGCCAACTCGCGGCTGTTCGTCCTGACCTCGCCCGTGCCGGAGCCAGGCACCGTCGCGCTGATGCTGGTCGGCCTGGCGGCCGTGGCACGGCGTGCCAGCGCCAAGGCGACGCGGCGCGCTGCTGCACAGTCAGGCAGGGGCCTGACGATCAGCGGCTGACGGCACCCGAGGGGCCGTCCTGAACCCGGCCGGGGCGGCCTGACCGGCCCGGCCAACATCACGCGGTCGGGTGCAGGCGCCCGGATTCGCGCGGGCTCTTGCAGTTGGCACGACGGGCCTCATGTACGCTCGATCGCCACACTGGAGAGCCTCATGAGTTCATACGCCTTTGGCAAGACCGTCGCCCTGCCCTTCGACACCGCCGTGCAGCGCATCACCGAAGAACTGGCCAAGGTCGGATTCGGGGTACTGACCGAGATCGACGTCCAGGCGACGATGAAGAAGAAGCTGGGGCAGGACATGCCGCCCTACCGCATCCTGGGTGCCTGCAGCCCGCAGTTCGCCAGCCGGGCGATCGCCGCCGAGCCGCAGATCGGCGCGCTGCTGCCCTGCAACGTGGTCGTGCGCCAGGACGCCGTCGGCGCGGTGCTGGTCGAGATGATGGACCCGAACGCCGTGCTGACGCTGGTCAAGCATCCCGAGATCGGGGCGCTCGCCGACGAGGTGCGCCAGAAACTGGCACAGGCGCTCGCAGCCGTCTGATCACGCTGGCATCGGCGCCTGCGCTGGTGGTGTTGCCGTCGATCGGCTCAGGCCGGCGTCAGGCGGGCCAGCAACTGCGGCTTGCCATCGGCGCCCGCGCGCAGCAGCAGGCCCTCGCCCGATCCGGCGCCGCCGCCGTCCATCAGGTCGGACAGCACGAACATGTGCGTCACCCACACCTCGAACTGCCCTCGCCGGGCAGAGACCGCCTGCAACGCCTGGCGCAGGGCGCGCAGGTGTTCGGCGTTGGTCGCTTCCACCGAGCCACGCGGCGATCCCAGCGCCGCCCAGCGCTCGGCCGCGCCGAACGCCAGGGTTGCGGTATCGACGCAGCGGCACCAGGGGCTGCTGCGCACCCGCACCGGTTTCAGATGCCGGCCCTCGAACCACGCGCCCACACGGCGCGCCTGCGCCCGGCCTTCGTTGTTGAGGTTGCGCTGCGTGCTGCAGTCGCCCAGTCGGAACCCGGGCGGATCGAAGGTGCCCGGCGCCAGCGCATGGCGCAGCGCCAGCACCACACCACCGGCACGCAGCAGGGATTCGGCATCCGGTCCCACCGGCTGGCCCAGCGCCGGCCCGCCGTTGCTCGCCAGCGTCCAGGCCAGGCCTGCGCCCAGCCACTGGCGCCGTGCGATGCCGCGCCCCAACTGGCGCCCCAGCTGATCACCGGCTGGCATGGTGTGTCTCGATCGAGGTTTTGCCCGGGCGTTGTTGGCTGGCGAGCGGCTTGCAGGGATGAAAGAGGGTCAGCATCGTGTCGGTGAGATCAAAGGCCGATGGGCAACGCAGGGCATCATCCGGGCCGCCACCGTCGCCCGCCGCCTGGGGCGAAATGGCCAAGTCGAAGGCATGGGCATCGATGCCCGTCGATGCAGCGCAAGGCGGCCGCGGCATGGCGCGCTGAAAATCAACTCATGAGCCACTGCGCTGTCCCCCTCCATCCACACCGTGCCTGGGCTTGGCTGCGGCGCTGGGCTGCCGCGCTGGCGCTGTTGCCGCTGATGCTGTTGGGCAGCACGGCCGCAGCTGCCGAGGCCAGCGCCTGGCTGCATCCCGACGGCCGACCCAAGGCTGCTGCCCTGCAGGCGCTGGCCTTGCTGGAGGATGCCGCCAGCCACGGTCTGCGGCCCGAGGACTACGCCGCCGGCACGCTTCGCCCCACGCTGGAACAGGCCGCCCGCCTGGGCCTGGCGCCGCCGGCCGATGCCAGGCTGGCGCAGGCGCTGGACGCGTCGATGCAGCGTTACCTGAGCGACCTGGGCGATGGCCGTGTCGATCCGCGGCGGCTGCAGCAGGATTTCGCACCGGCCCGCCGCGAGCCCTTCAACGCCGCGGCGCTGCTGCAGGCCGCGCTGTCGACCGGCACGCCGGCCGATGCGGCGCGCCAGGCCGCCCCCACCGTGCCGCAATACCAGCAGCTGCGACAGACGCTGGCCACCTACCGCGCGCTGGCCGACCACCCCGCCTGGCAGTCGCCCCTGCCACCGCTGCCCACCGCGCCCAGCCTGCCGGTCGTTGCCGGGCTCAAGTTGAGCAAGGCGCGCGCCGCGCCGCCCAAGCTGTCGCCGGCCCAGGCCTATGCCGGGCTGGCCATGCTGGCCAGTCGGCTGCAGGCGCTGGGGGATCTGCCGCCCGACGTGCCGGTGCCGGCCGTCTACGACGGCCCGCTGGTCGATGCGCTGCGCGCCTTCCAGCGCCGCCACGGCCTGGCCGACGATGGGGTGATCGGCGCGGCCACGCGGGCCGCGCTGCAGGTGCCGCCCGCTGCCCGCGCTCGGCAGATCGAACTGGCGCTGGAGCGCCTGCGCTGGACGCCGCTGCTGCAGGGCCCGCGCATGGTGGTGATCAACATCCCCGAGTTCGTGCTGCGCGCGTATGAAGTGGTGGATGGCCGCCCGCTCGTGCGCCAGCAGATGAAGGTCATCGTCGGCAAGGCGCTGGACACGCGCACGCCGCTGTTCGACGAGGACATGCAGACCATCGAGTTCAGCCCCTACTGGAACGTGCCGCCATCGATCGCCCGTGGCGAGACGGTGCCGCGGCTGCGGCGTGACCCGGGCTACTTCGAGCGCGAGGGCTTCGAGTTCGTCGCGCCCGGCGGCCAGGTGCTGACCTCACTGACGCCGGAGCGCATCGATGCACTGCGGGCGGGCCAGTTGCGCATCCGCCAGCGGCCAGGGCCGAAAAACGCGCTGGGCGACATCAAGTTCGTGTTTCCGAACCTGCAGCACATCTTTCTGCACCACACGCCGGCGGTGTCGCTGTTCGCGCGTGATCGGCGCGACTTCAGCCACGGCTGCATCCGGGTCGAGCAGCCGGTGGCGCTGGCCAGCTTCGTGCTGCAGGGCCAGAACGACGGCGCAACCTGGCCCGACGAGCGCATCCGCCAGGCCATGGCCCAGGGCCACTCGACCACGCTGAAGCTCAGCGCGCCGGTGCCGGTGCTCATCGCCTACGGAACCGCGCTGGTCAAGGCGGGTCGCATTCATTTCTTCAACGATCTCTACGGTCAGGACCGCCTGCTCGACGAGGCCTTGCACCAGCCGCGGCCGTCGCTGCCGGCACCAGACTGAGCACCCCATGACGCACCAACACCCCCCCACCGACCGCCGCCGCTTCCTGCACCACGGTGCCCGCTGGGCAGCCGCCACCACCGCCGCTGCCGCAACCCTGGGCGGGCTGGCCAGTGCGTCGGCCCAGGCCGCGCGCGCGCCCGCTGCCGTTGCCCCGGGCGCACGCGGGCTGGCGCTGGCCCACACCCACACACGCGAGCAGATCGCCCTGGTCTATGCGCACGACGACCGCTACCTGCCCAGCGCGCTGGGCTCGCTGAACCACTTCCTGCGCGACCACTACACCGGCGATGTCGGCCAGATCGACCCGCGCCTGTTCGACCTGCTGCACCGCGTGCGCCAGGTGCTGGGCAGCACGGCCGAGTACGAGGTCATCTCGGGCTACCGCTGCCCCACCACCAACAACCGGCTGCGCAATACGCGCGGCGGCGGCGTGGCCCAGCGCAGCCTGCACATGGAGGGCCAGGCCATCGACGTGCGCCTGCGCGGCGTGGCACTGGCCGATCTGCGCGATGCGGCGTTGTCGCTGCGCGCCGGCGGTGTCGGCTTCTACCCGCGCGACCAGTTCGTGCACCTGGACACCGGCCGCCAGCGCAGTTGGTGAGGCGGCATCGGGTCGGCCCTTCGGCGCACCGCCCGCGGCGGCACTGATTTGCGGCAGCACGGATCCGCTGCAGAATCGGCGCCACAGGGAGCTTGCCCATGGGCCAGATCAAGATCGCCACCTTCAACATCGAATGGATGATCGCGCTGTTCGGCGCCCGCAAGGATGCCGACTGGCTGGCCGACCCGGGCATCCCCGACCACTTTGCCGGCGGCAAGCGCGGCACGATCCGCTTCGAGGCCATCCCCGACGTGCCGGCGCTGTGCCAGCGCATCGCCGGCACCATCCGCGCGGTCGACCCCGATGTGCTGCTGGTGCAGGAGGGCCCGCCGCTGGTCGAGCAGATGCAGTTGTTCGTCGACCGCTTTCTCGGCGGCGACTACGTGGTGCACCGCTCCAACCGCAGTGACCAGGCCATCCACGCGCTGGTGCGCAAGCCGCTGGCCGACCGGGTTGCGCCCTGGTTGCCGCCGGGCACCACCGCGGCGGGGCTGTGGCGCAACATCCCCGTGCAACCCTGGGGCACGATCGGCTCGAAGCAGCGCACCCTGGTGTCCAGCGCGCGCTACCCGCTGCTGCTGAAGTGCGAACTGGCGCCGGGCAAGCACCTGATGCTGTGCGGCGTGCACACCAAGTCGAAGTTCTCGAAGCTCAAATCGATGGCGCAGTGGCTGGCCCGCGACGCCCAGCCGGCCCCGGTGCTGGATGCACTGGGCACGCGGCAGAAGCTGTCGGCCGAGATGCGGCGGCTGCGCAACGTGCTGGGCCGCGTGCTGGCCACCGGGCCCGAGTTCGGCCATGTGGTGGCGCTGGGCGACTTCAACGACGGGCCGTTCGCCGACGTGATGGAAGACGAGTTCCTGATCGGCAACCTGCTCGATGAACTGATCGGCTCCTTCGTCGCGCCGAACACCTACTTCAAACATGCGATGACGCCGCAGCGGCTGGCCACGGCGGCGACCACGCGCTTTCACGATCCGCTCAAGGGCGGTGCGCTGGCCGAGGAGCTGATCGACCATGTGCTGCTCTCGCCCGGCATCTGGAGCGGCCGCGGCCAGTTCAGGCTGCGCGCCGACAGCTGCCGGGTCGAAGACGCCGCATGGCAGGCCCACACCGATGCGGCCGATCCCGACCGGCGCCAGAACCGCCCCAGCGACCACAAGCCGGTGTCGGTGGTGATCCGCTGGACGGGCTGAGCGCGTGACTGTGAAGCCCGGTCGCCCCTAACATCGGGCGATGGACGACACCGACCGACAACTGGTCTCACTGCTGCGCAAGGACGCGCGCACCAGCGTGGCCACGCTGGCCGCCAAGCTGGGCGTGTCCCGCGGCACCGTCACCAACCGACTGCGCAAGCTCGAGGATGATCAGATCGTCGTCGGCTACACGGTGCGGCTGCGCCCCGATGCCGAGCCCAACCAGATCCGCGCTTGGATGTGGGTGCTGGTCGACGGCAACCAGACTCGCGCGGTGATCGCCAGCCTGCTGGGCGAGCCCGGCGTGGCCAGCCTGCACGACACCAACGGCCGCTGGGACCTGCTGGCCGATCTGCGTGCCGGGTCGATGACCGAGCTGTCGCAAATACTCGAGCGCATTCGCCTGACCAAGGGCATCGCCAATACCGAAACCAGCATCCTGCTGGCGACCTATCGTTGACCGTGCCCGATGGGTGGCCTGCGTCGGTCGGGCGCCGCGGGCAGTGCCGACAGACGGCGGCCGCCCCGTGCGGATCTGCCCACTTTGCGGGTTTTGGCGCCCGCAGGCAAACGCTGCAGCACACCGCATCGCCTGCGGCCGCGCATCCTCGTCAGGCGGTCACGAGCGCCTGGCGCGCCACCTCGAGTGAATGCGTCCGCAGCAAGCCGAACAGGTTCTTGGGATCGGCCGTCTGCGGCACCAGCTGGATGAACTCACCGATCCCCAGTTCCTCTGCAGCATCGCGCATGAAGCCCAGCGCCGAGAAGTCCTCCAGCGCAAAGCCCACCGAGTCGAACATCGTCACCTCGGCGGCAGCGCGGCGGCCCGGATGCAGGCCGGCCAGCACCTGCCAGAACTCGGTCACCGGAAAGTCTGCCGGCATCTGCTGCACGTCGCCCTCGATACGGCTCTGCGGCTCGTACTCCACGAACACCGTGGAACGCTCAAGCACACCACGGTGCATCTCGGTCTTGCCCGGGCAATCGCCACCCACGGCGTTGAGGTGCATGCCAGGCTCAATCATCTCGGGTGTGATGATGGAGGCATGGGTCTTGTCGGCGGTCACCGTGGTCACAATGTCGGCATCGCCCACGGCCTCGGCGATGCTGTCGCAGACCCGCACCTTCAGGCCCAGCCCGGCCAGGTTGCCAGCCAGCTTGGCGCTCGCACTGGGGTCGGTGTCGAACAGGCGCAGCTCGCGGATGCCCACCAGGTCGCGGAATGCCAAGGCCTGGAACTCGCTCTGCGCGCCGTTGCCGATCAGCGCCATGCACCGGCTGTCGGGCCGCGCCAGGCGACGGGCCACCAGCGCCGAGGTGGCGGCGGTGCGGATTGCAGTGGTCAGCGTCAGTTCCGACAGCAAGCGCGGTGCGCCGGTGTCGACGTCGGCCAGCACGCCGAAGGCCATCACCGTCGCCAGCCCGCGCTGGGTGTTGCACGGGTGACCGTTGACGTACTTGAAGCTGAACTGCGCGGCATCGGCGATCGGCATCAGCTCGATCACGCCCTCGGCCGAATGGCTGGCCAGACGCGCCGATTTGTCGAACTCCTGCCAGCGCAGAAAGTCACGCTCGATGCGGTCGGCAATGCCGGCAATGCAGGCCGACAGACCTTTGCGCCGGACCAAGCGCACCATGTCAGGCGCGCCGATGTAGAGGGTGGTGGGTTGGTCTTGATGGGCCATGCGAGAAACTCCGGGTTCGATGCCCGGAGTCTTGACTTGGCCGATGTCAACCGGAAGCACCCAATCCGCCGCACAACTGCAGCAAGATTGCCGAAACGGCAGCCTCGCTGACGTTTTGCGCAAATCGCCTCAGGCTTACCTGAATCCCATCGCCACCATCTTGCGGCGCACGAAGGCCAGTTGCGTCTGCAGCGGCAACTGCTTGGGGCAGACGTCGTGGCAGCCCAGCAGCGACATGCAGCCGAACACGCCGTCGTCGTCGCCGACCACTTCGTAGAAATCTTCGTCGTCGCGCTGGTCACGCGGGTCGAGCCGGAAGCGGGCGATCTTGTTCAGGCCCACGGCGCCGACAAAATCCTCCCGCATGCGCGCCGTGCCGCAGGCGGCCACGCAGCAGCCGCATTCGATGCAGCGATCCAGCTCGTAGATGGCTTCGGCCAGCTCGGGCGCCATGCGGGCTTCGAGCCGGGTCAGGTCGATCGCCGCCTGCTGCTGGTGCACCCAGGTCTGCAGCCGCTCGCTCATGCCGCGCATCCATTTGCCGGTGTTCACCGACAGGTCGCCGATCAGCTCGAACACCGGCAACGGTGCCAGCGTGAAGGTGTCGCCCAGGTTCTGCGTCAGCGTGCGGCAGGCCAGCGCCGGGCTGCCGTTGACCAGCATCGCGCAGCTGCCGCAGATGCCGGCGCGGCAGACGAAGTCGAACTGCAGCGACGGGTCGAGCTGTTCGCGGATCTCGCTGAGCGCGATGAACAGCGTCATGCCGGGCGCGTCGTCGAGTGGGTAGGTCTGCCAGTGCGGTGCCACCTCGGGCTGGGCCGGGTTGTAGCGCAGCACGCGGATGTTCAGCCGCCGCTGCACCAGCGGGGCCGCCGGGGCCTCGGCCTGCAGCCGGGCGGCCGCCAGCGGCAGCAGTTGAATCGGGATCGTCCTCATGACAGCGGCTCATCGATGCGTTGGTTGCGCCCGCGCAGCCCGGCGGGCAAGAGGTCTTGGTAGGGCATCAGCGAGCGCTGCACCTCGAACCGCGGCGCGTCCTTCAGTTGTTCGCGCAGCGCGGCCACCTCGGCGGCGCGCGCAGGCGTGTCGGGGTGGTCGACGTAGTCCTTGGCGCCATAACCGCGCCAGCCGGGCGGCAGCTCCATCGCCTTGACGTCCAGCGGCTCGTAGGCCAGCGTGGGCAGCGTGTCGGCCGCGCCCGGCCAGGTGGCCAGCGTGCGCTTGAGCCACTGCGCGTCGTCGCGCCTCGGGAAGTCTTCGCGGAAGTGCGCGCCGCGGCTCTCGGTGCGCTGCGCAGCGCCGTGGGCCACGCACAGCGCCAGCTTCAGCATCTTTTGCGTGCGGTAGGCGGTGGCCAGTTCGGGGTTGGCACCGGCCGCCTTGTGGCGCAGGCCGATGCGGCGGCTGCGTTCCAGCAGCGCCTGCAACTCGGTGACGGCCGAGGCCAGGTCTTCACCGGTGCGGAAGATGCCCACCTTGGCGGTCATGATCTGCTGCATCGCCCTGCGCAGCGCCGAGGCGTCTTCGGTGCCGTTGCCCAAGACCAGCGCATCCAGCTTGGCCTGCTCGGTGGTGATGAAGTCGCGCACCAGGCCGGTGGGAATGCGCACGTCGTTGGCCGCGGCATCGCAGAAGTCGGCGACAAAATCGCCGACGATCATGCCGGCCACCACCGTCTCGGCCACCGAGTTGCCGCCCAGCCGGTTGAAGCCGTGCAGGTCCCAGCAAGCAGCTTCTCCGGCGGCGAACAGGCCGCGCAGCGTGCTGCTCTGGCCGGTGTGGTCGGTGCGCACGCCGCCCATGGTGTAGTGCTGCGCCGGCCGCACGGCGATCATCTGCTCGACAGGGTCGATGCCCAGGAAGGATTCGCAGATCTCCTTGACCTCACGCAGGTTCTTCTCGATGTGCGCGCGGCCCAGCTGGGTGATGTCCAGCCACAGGTGCTCGCCGAAGCGCGACTGCGCGCCCTTGCCGCTGCGGATGTGCGTTTCCATGCGCCGCGAGACCACGTCGCGCGAGGCCAGCTCTTTCTTCTCGGGCTCGTAGTCGGGCATGAAGCGGTGGCCATCCACATCCTTCAGCAGCCCGCCGTCGCCGCGGCAGCCTTCGGTCACCAGGATGCCGGCCGGAAAGATGCCGGTGGGGTGGAACTGCACCGCCTCCATGTTGCCCAGCGTGGCGATGCCGGTCTCCAGCGCGATGGCGGTGCCGATGCCTTCGCAGATCACCGCGTTGGTAGTCACCCGGTACAGCCGCCCGGCGCCGCCGGTGGCGATGCAGGTGGCCTTGGCCACGTAGGCGCTCAGCGCGCCGGTGATCATGCAACGCACCACTGCGCCATGACAACGCCCACCCTCGTGGATCAGCGCGATGGCCTCCATGCGCTCGTGCACGGGGATGGCTTCGGCGATTGCCCGGTCGCTGACGGCATACAGCATCGCGTGGCCGGTGCCGTCCGACACGTAGCAGGTGCGCCACTTCTTGGTACCGCCGAAATCACGCTGCGCCACCAGGCCGTGGGCCTCGTCGCGCTCGGTCAGCGTGACCTTCTGGCCGTTGATGATGACCTGCCGGTCGCCGCGGTTGACGCGGCTCCAGGGCACGCCCCAGGCGGCCAGTTCACGCACGGCCTTGGGCGCCGTGTCGACGAAGAGGCGCACCACGCGCTGGTCGGCGCCCCAGTCGCTGCCGCGCACCGTGTCCTCGAAGTGCACGTCCTCGTTGTCGCCCTGGCCCTTGATGACGTTGCCCAGCGAAGCCTGCATGCCACCCTGCGCGGCCGCCGAGTGCGAGCGCTTGGGCGGCACCAGCGACAGGATGACGGCATCGTGCCCGCGCCGCTTGGCGCCGATGGCCACGCGCAGGCCGGCCAGCCCGCCGCCGATGACCAGCACATCGGTGTAGATGATCTTCATGCGGCCGCTTCCGGTTCTATTTCTGGATGGGTGACTGGGCGGGTGCCTGGGCGGGTGCCTGGGCGGGTGTCTGGGCGGGCACCTCGGGCTGCGCCCAGACCGGTGTGTAGACCTCACCGGCGCGCGGCGCATGCGCGATGCCGATCTTCACGTAGGCCGCCAGTGTGGCCAGGCCCAGTGCCAGGAAGAAGGCGGTCAGCGCCCACTTGAGGGTCTTCAGGCGGCGCCGCGCGGCGTTGGGGTCGGCGCCTGCGAACCAGCCCCACTTCACCGCCAGCCGGTACAGGCCGATGCCGCCGTGTAACTCGACCGCGAACAGCAGCACCAGGTACAGCGGCCAGAAGCGGTCGGTCCAGATGCGGTCGGCACTGCCGTAGGGGCCGATGGTCTCGGGCCGCGTCATCATCACGTACAGGTGCACCGAGGCCAGGAAGAACAGCGCGAAACCGGTCACCGCCTGCCACCACCACAGCGTGGTGTCGCCATGCCTGAACTGGTTGATGTGTTCGCGGATGTTGTGCAGCTGGTGGTGGTTGATCGGGAACTTGCGCATCGCCAGCAGTGCGTGCAGCACCACGATGGCGAAGATGCTGGCCACCACCACCGACACCAGCGCCGGCAACGAGCGGCCGAAGACGAAGTAGCCTTCGAAGAACTTGGTCACCGTCCACATCGCGTCCTTGCCCAGCAGGATGGACGAGACGAACAGCATGTGGCCCCACATGAAGAGGCCCAGCACCAGCCCGCTGAGGCTTTGAAGCGCGTCCAGCCGTGCGGGCCACCGGCTCTTGCGCCTTCGCATCGGCCGGGCGACCGGTGCGGCGTGCGGGCTGCTGTTCATGCGCGGCGTCTCCAGGGCCGGCGGGGTGCTTGCCATTCGATGCCGACGGTGCATCTTCAACGTCGGCCCGGCCACGCCGTTTGATGCACGTCAATCAATCCGGCGCGCCAGCGAATACCGTGCCAGCCTGGCTGTCACACCACAAACGCTGCTCGAACACCCTGTCCGCTGAAGCCGGCAGCCTCGCCCAGCACCCGCACCAGGCAACCGCCGCCAGCGCCTGGCCCCTGCCGCCAGCCCGTACACTGCGCCGCGATCGGGCCGGCCCTGCCGCCGCGGCGTCGGCCCGCTGACCCAGACGCCCAATCCGCTTCCAGACCTCACCACCTTGCCGCCCCTCCCGTCCTCCGTTTCCAGCGCGCCGCTGGCCGGCGCCGCCCCCTGGGTGCTGCAGACCCGCGGCCTGGCCGGCCAGCGCGGCGACCGGGCGCTGTTCGAGCGGCTCGATCTGGGGCTGGCCCCCGGCAGCGTGACCTGGCTGCGTGGGCGCAACGGGCGCGGCAAGACCAGCCTGCTGCGGCTGCTGGCCGGGTTGTCCACGCCGATGGCCGGCGAGGTGCTGGTGTGCGGCCGCACCCTGCGCCAGGGTGGCCCCGAGTGGCGCCGCCGGCTGGTCTACATCGGCCACCAAAACGCGCTGAAAGAAGACTTGAGCGCGGCAGAATCGCTGCGCTTCCTGGCGCGGCTGCACGGTGTGCCGGTCGATGACGCGCTGCTGGCGCAGGCGCTGCGCCGCATGGGCGTGATCAACCGCCAGCATGCGCCGGTGCGCACGCTCAGCCAGGGGCAGCGGCGCCGGGTGGCGCTGGCGCGGCTGGTGCTGTCGCTGGACGCGCCGCTGTGGCTGCTGGACGAGCCTTTCGATGCGCTGGATGCTGACGGCGTGGCCGCGCTCAACGGGGTCATCACCGAACATGCGGCGGGTGGCGGCTGCGTGCTGCTGACCAGCCACCAGCCCTTGTCGCTGCTGCAGCCCGAGCCGGCGATCCTCGACCTCGAACCCTATGCCGTCGCATGAAGGCCTCGACCGTGGCGCCAGAGACCGCCGGCACGTCGATGGCCGACCTGTTCGTCTGCGTGCTGATGCGCGACCTGAAGCTGGCCTCGCGCCGGCGCATCGACGCGCTGCTGCCGCTGGCCTTCTTCCTGGTGGCGCTGAGCCTGTTTCCGCTGGGCGTGGGGCCCGAGCCGCAGATGCTGCGCGACATCGCACCGGGCATCGTCTGGGTGTGTGCGCTGCTGGCGTCGATGCTGTCGGTGGGCTCGCTGTTTGCCGGCGACCATGCCGACGGCTCGCTCGAGCAGATGCTGCTGGCGCCGCAGCCGGCCATTGCGGTGGCCGCCGCCAAATGCACCGCGCACTGGCTGTTGACGGGGTTGCCGCTGATCGTGGCGTCACCGCTGGTGGGGCTGCTGTTCGGCATGTCGGGGCCGGCGCTGGCGGCGCTGGTGTTCGGCCTGCTGCTGGGCACGCCCATCCTCAGCCTGCTGGGCGCGCTGGGTGCGGCGCTGACGCTGGGCCTGCGCAGCGGCGGCATGCTGCTGATCCTGATCGTGCTGCCGCTGGCCACGCCGGCGCTGATCTTCGGGGCCGGCGCGGTCGGCACGGTCGAGGCCGGGATGTCGGCGGCCGGCCACTTCTCACTGCTGGGTGCGCTGCTGATCGTCACCGCGCTGGGCGCGCCGCTGGCCACCGCGGCGGCGCTGCGCATCTCGACCGAATGAACCCGTTGCGAACCAAATCGTGAGCCCAGGCTCAGACCCCGGATGACGCCCCCAAGGAGATCCTGCGAGTGAATGCTTCCACGCTGCGCCTGTTCACCTTCGCCGCGCCATCCCGCTTCTATGCACTGACAGGCTGGCTGATCCCGGTGTGCTGGGTCGCCACGCTGGCCTTCACCGCGGCCGGGCTCTACATGGGCTTCTTCGTGGCGCCCACCGATGCCACGCAGGGCGAGGCCTACCGCATCATCTTCATCCACGTGCCGGCGGCCTGGATGTCGATGGTGCTCTACCTCGTGATGGCCTTCTGGGCCGGGGTGGGCTGGGCCTTCAATGCGCGCATGGCCTCGATGCTGGCGCGTGCCATCGCCCCCACCGGCGCGATGTTCACCTTCCTGGCGCTGTGGACCGGCGCGTTCTGGGGCAAGCCCACCTGGGGCACCTGGTGGGTGTGGGACGCGCGCCTGACCACCGAGCTGATCCTGCTGTTCCTCTACCTGGGCTACATCGCGCTGGTCAACGCCATCGACGATATGCGCCGCGCCGACCAGGCCGGCGCCCTGCTGGCGCTGGTGGGCAGCGTCAACGTGCCGATCATCTACTTCTCGGTGAAGTGGTGGAACACCCTGCACCAGGGCGCCACCATCAGCATGACGGCCGCGCCCAAGATGGCCAGCACCATGCTCACCGCGATGCTGCTGCTGACGGTGGCGTTCTGGGCCTACGCCTTCGCGGTGGTGTTCACCCGGGCGCGGGCCATCGCGGTCGAGCGTGAATCCCATGCCGGCTGGGTGGCCGACCTGCTCAAGACGACAATCAAGCCATGACCTGGAACAGTGCCTCCGAGTTCTTCGCGATGGGCGGCTACGGGCTCTACGTGTGGGGCTCTTATGCCGCCGCGGCAGCGCTGATGCTGCTCGAGCCGCTGCTGGCGCAGCACCGCCACCGCCAGGCACTGCGCGACGCCGCCGCACAAACCGATCCCACCGAGACCGACCAATGAAACCCCGACACAAACGATTTGCGATCCTGGGCGGCGTGCTGAGCGCCGTGGGCATCGTGGTGGCGCTGGTGCTCAATGCCTTCCAGAGCAACCTGGTGTTCTTCTACTCGCCCACGCAGGTGGCGTCGAAGGAAGCGCCCAGCGCACGCACCTTCCGCGTCGGCGGCCTGGTGGAGGCGGGTTCAGTGAAGGTGGATGGCACCCACGTCAAGTTCGTCATCACCGACACCGCCCAGACGGTGCCGGTGCAGTACGAAGGCATCCTGCCCGACCTGTTCAAGGAGGGCAAAGGCGTGGTGGCCCAGGGCCAATTGCAGGGCGGCGTGTTCGTCGCCCGTGAGGTGCTGGCCAAGCACGACGAGAACTACATGCCGCCCGAGGCCGCCGAGGCGCTGCAGCGCGCGCAGAAGGGCGACAGCAAGCTCGACGCGACGCTGGCCAAAGGAGACGGCAAGTGATCCCCGAGATCGGTCACTTCCTGCTGTGGCTGGCGCTGGGCGTGGCGCTGACGCTGGGCGTCGTGCCGCTG
>MESD01000069.1:0-23687 GCA_001770815.1 Burkholderiales bacterium RIFCSPHIGHO2_12_FULL_69_20 | reverse complement strand
GCGGCCGCGCCGACTGGATGGCGCTGGCCCGGCCGGCGTCGGCCGTGCTGTTCGTGCTGGTGGTGCTGTCGTTCGCCTGCCTCACGGTGGCCTTCGTGCAGCACGATTTCTCGGTGCTGTACGTGGCCTCCAACTCCAACAGCGGTTTGCCGCTGCCGTTTCGCATCGCCGCGGTGTGGGGCGGGCATGAAGGCTCGATGCTGTTGTGGCTGCTGATGCTGTGCGGCTGGACGCTGGCCGTGGCGCGCTTCAGCCAGCGCCTGCCGCTGCCGGTGCTGGCGCGCATCCTGTCGGTGATGGGCTGGCTGTCGGTGGGCTTCCTGCTGTTCACGCTGCTCACCTCCAACCCCTTCGACCGCCTGTTTCCGGTGCCCGAAGACGGCCGCGACCTGAACCCGCTGCTGCAAGACCCGGGCATGATCTTCCATCCGCCCATGCTCTACATGGGCTATGTCGGCTTCTCGGTGGCCTTCGCCTTCGCGGTGGCGGCGCTGATCGGCGGCAACCTCGACGCCACCTGGGCGCGCTGGACCCGACCCTGGACCACCGCGGCCTGGATCTTCCTCACGCTGGGCATCGCGCTGGGCAGCTGGTGGGCCTACTACGAGCTGGGCTGGGGCGGCTGGTGGTTCTGGGATCCGGTCGAAAACGCGTCCTTCATGCCCTGGCTGGTGGGCACGGCGCTGATCCACTCGCTGGCGGTGACCGAGAAGCGCGGCGCCTTCAAGTCGTGGACGGTGCTGCTGGCGATCATGGCCTTCTCGCTGTCGCTGCTGGGCACCTTCCTCGTGCGCTCGGGCGTGCTGTCGTCGGTGCATGCCTTTGCCACCGACCCGCGGCGCGGCCTGTTCATCCTGGCCTTCCTGGCGGTGGTGATCGGCGCCTCGCTGGCGCTGTACGCCTGGCGCGCCCCCAAGGTGGGCCTGGGCGCGCGCTTTGAGCTGGTCTCGCGCGAGACCTTCCTGCTGGCCAACAACGTGCTGCTGCTGGTGGCCATGGCCGCCGTGCTGCTGGGCACGCTGTACCCGCTGCTGCTCGACGCGCTGGGCCTGGGCAAGATCTCCGTCGGCCCGCCCTACTTCGACACCGTGTTCGTGCCGCTGATGGTGCCGCTGGTGGTGCTGATGGGCGTGGGCCCGCTGGCCCGCTGGAAGCAGGCCGCGCTGCCCGACCTGGCCCGCCGCCTGCGCTGGGCGGTCGGTGCCGCGGTGGTGGCCACGCTGCTGACCGAATGGCTGCAGGGCGACATCACCTGGCTGGCCAGCCTGGGCCTGCTGATGGCCTGGTGGATCGTCGCCTCGGTGGCTACCGAGCTGTGGGAGCACCTGCGCCCGGCCGGCGGCTTGCGCACGTCGGTGATGCACCGGCTGCGCCAGTGGCCGCGCGCCCAGGTGGGCATGACCCTGGCGCACCTGGGCGTGGCGGTGTTCATCTTCGGCGTCACGATGGTCAAGAGCTTCGAGGTCGAGCGCGACGTCAAGATGGACGCGGGCGACACCACCGAGGTGGGCGGCTACACCTTCACCTTCCGCGGCGTGCGTGACGTGCCGGGCCCCAACTACACCGCGGCCCAAGGGCTGGTGGTGGTCACGCGCAACGGTCGCGAGGTGGCGCAGATGCGGCCCGAGAAGCGCATCTACCGCGTGCAGCAGAACCCCATGACCGAAGCCGCCATCGACACCAGCATCACGCGTGACCTGTATGTCTCGCTGGGCCAGCCCGACGCGGGCCAGGCCTGGGTGGTGCGCGTGTACTACAAGCCCTTCGTCGCCTGGATCTGGGGGGGCTGCGTGCTGATGGGCCTGGGTGGACTGGTGGCCGCCACCGACCGGCGTTATCGCACCGCCCGCCGCGAGCAAGGCGTGGCCACCGGCGCGGTGGGAGCCAGGGCATGAAGCGCTGGCAGTTCATCGCGCCGCTGGCGCTGTTCGTGGTGCTGCTGGGCTTTCTGGGCGTGGGGCTGAACCTGAACCCGCGCGAGGTGCCCTCGCCGCTGATCAACAAGCCGGCGCCTGACTTCGCGCTGCCGCGGCTGGACGATCCGTCGCAGACCATCGCGCTGAAAGACCTGGCCGGCAGGGTGTGGATGCTCAACGTCTGGGCCTCGTGGTGTGTGGCCTGCCGCGAGGAGCACCCGCTGCTGGTGGACTACTCGCGCCGCGCCACGGTGCCGCTGTATGGCCTGAACTACAAGGACACCCGCGCCGATGCGCTGGCCTGGCTGGCGCGCTTCGGCAACCCCTACACCGCCTCGCTGTCCGACACCAAGGGCCTGGTGGGCATCGACTTCGGCGTCTACGGCGTGCCCGAGACCTTCATCATCGACAAACAGGGCGTGGTGCGCTTCAAGCACATCGGCCCGGTCACGCCGCAGGTGCTGCACGAGCGCATCGAGCCGCTGCTCAAGGAACTGAATGCTTAAGCTGCTGATGGCCGCGCTGCTGGCCTGCGCGGCCTGGGGCGCCAGCGCCAAGGACGCGCCACAGGTGGCCGAAGACCCCGCGCTCGAGAAGCGCACGCTGGCGGTGGCCGCCGAACTGCGCTGCCTGGTCTGCCAGAACCAGACCATTGCCGACTCCAACGCCGGCCTGGCGGTCGACCTGCGCAACCAGGTGCGCGAGATGCTGCGCGCCGGCAAGAGCGAGCGCGAGATCGTCGACTACATGACCGCGCGCTACGGTGATTTTGTGCTGTACCGCCCGCCGGTGAAGAACACCACCGCCCTGCTGTGGTTCGGCCCGCCGCTGCTGCTGGGTGCCGGGCTGGTCACGCTGTGGCTGGTGCTGCGGCGGCGCAGCCGCCTGGGTGCCGACCAGTTCGAGCCCGACGACGCCGACGACACCGACAACCTTCCACCCGACGAAGCCGCCCTGCGCAAAGACCCCGCTCGATGAACGACGCTATCTCCCGGCTGCGCCAGCAGCTGCAGCAACTCAAGGCCCAGCGAGACAGCGGCGCGCTCAGCGCCCAGGCCTACGAGGCGGCCAAGGCGCCGCTCGAGCGCCAGCTGCTCGACCAGGTGCTCGACGCACCAGCGCCGAGCCCGGTCGCACCACCGGCGCCACGCCCGTCCACCGGGCTGGTGGGCCTGCTGTCGGTGGCGGTGCTGGTGGTGGCCGCCGTCGGCTATGGATTCACCGGCGCGCCGGGCACACCCAGCGCCGGCGCCCCGGTGGCCGGTGGGTCCGGGGCTGCGGACGCTGATGGGGCTGGCGGGGCAGGCCAAGCCGGCGCGCCGAATGCCGTCGACGAAACCCAGTTTGCAGCCATGGTGGAGAAGCTGGCCCAGCGCCTGAAGGACGAGCCCGACAACGCCGAAGGCTGGGCCATGCTGGCACGCTCTTACGCCCGGTTGGGCCGCCACGCCGACGCCCTGCCCGCCTTCGACAAGGCGGTGGCGCTGCAGGCCGGCAACGCCGGCCTGCTGGCCGACTATGCCGACACACTGGCGGTGCAGAACAACCGCAGCCTGGAGGGCCGGCCGACGCAGTTGATCGCGCAGGCGCTGGCGCTGGAGCCCGACAACGCCAAGGCCCTGGCCCTGGCCGGCACCGCCGCCTTCAACCGCCTGGATTACCCCGGCGCGGTGCGCCACTGGGAGCGGCTGGCCCAGGTGGCACCGCCCGGCAGCGGCTTCGCCCAACAACTGCAGGACGGCATCGCCGAGGCGCGCGCCATGGGCGGCATGCCCCCGGGCCAGCCGATCGGATCGGCCCAGCCGGCGAGGCCTGGTGCTGCGGCGCCACCCGCTGCGTCGGCCGTGGCTGCCGACGGCACGGCATCGCTGCGAGGCAGCGTTCGCCTGTCGGCCGCCGTCGCCAAGCTGGCGGCGCCCACCGACACGGTGTTCGTCTTCGCCCGTGCGGCCGAAGGCCCGCGCATGCCGCTGGCCATCCTGCGCTACCAGGTCAAGGATCTGCCGGTGGACTTCAAGCTCGACGACAGCCAGGCCATGTCGCCCGCCACGCGCCTGTCGGCCTTCCCGCAGGTGGTGATCAGCGCCCGGGTCAGCAAGTCGGGCCAGGCCACGCCCAGCGCCGGCGATCTGACCGGCCAGTCGCCGCCCGTGGCCAATACCGCGCGTGGCGTGCGCGTCGAGATCAGCGAAGTGGTCAAACCCTGATCGCACCTGGCCGCCGGCCGCCGCGGGCCATCGGTTGATCTGTCTCAAGTATCTGCGGAGGTCCGCTCTCTAGCATCGCCGCAACGGCTCGACGGGCCGAGGAGGCAGGCGGTGTTGCAGATTCGGATCCATGGCCGAGGCGGACAAGGGGTGGTCACCGCCACCGAGCTGCTGTCGATGGCCGCCTTCGAGCAAGGCCGGCATGCCCAGGCCTTTCCCAGCTTCGGCTCTGAGCGCACCGGCGCGCCGGTGGTGGCTTTCTGCCGCATCAGCGACCACGAGATCCGCCTGCGCGAGCCCATCCTGGCGCCCGACGTGCTGATCGTGCAAGACCCCACGCTGCTGCACCAGGTCGACGTGTTTCAGGGCTTGCAGCCCGACGGCTATGTGCTGATCAACAGCAAGCGCAGCTTTCACGACCTGGGCCTGGCCGAGATCGAGCAGCGCTTTCGCCGCGAGCGCCTGACCACCGTGCCGGCCACCGAGATCGCGCTCAAGCACCTGGGCCGGCCCTTGCCCAATGCCGTGCTGCTGGGCGGTTTTGCCGCACTGTCGGGCCTGATCACGCTGGACGCAGTGGCCCATGCCATCCATCACAAGTTCAGCGGCAAGGTGGCCGAGGCCAACATCGCCGCGGCGGCCGAGGCCTATGCCTTCGTGCAACGTGAGCTCGAGGAGCTGAGCCATGCTCAAGCAGGTTGAAGGCTCACAGGCGGTGGCACAGGCCGTGGCGCTGTGCCGCCCCGACGTGATCTGCGCCTACCCGATCTCGCCGCAGACGCACATCGTCGAAGGCCTGGGCGAGCGGGTGAAGAACGGCGCGCTGCAGCCCTGCGAGTTCATCAACGTCGAGAGCGAGTTCGCCGCGATGAGCGTGGCCATCGGCGCGTCGGCCGCGGGGGCGCGCACCTACACCGCCACCGCCAGCCAGGGCCTGCTGTTCATGGCCGAGGCGGTCTACAACGCCTCGGGCCTGGGCCTGCCGATCGTGATGACGGTGGCCAACCGCGCCATCGGCGCGCCGATCAACATCTGGAACGACCATTCCGACAGCATGAGCCAGCGCGATTGCGGCTGGATCCAGCTGTTTGCCGAGAGCAACCAGGAAGCGCTGGACCTGCACATCCAGGCCTTCAAGCTGGCCGAGGAGCTGTCGATGCCGGTGATGGTGTGCATGGACGGCTTCATCCTCACCCACGCCTACGAGCGCGTCGACATCCCCGAACAAGCCGAGGTGGACGCCTTCCTGCCCGCGTACGAGCCGCGTCAGATGCTGGACCCGGCCGAGCCGGTGTCGATCGGCGCGATGGTCGGGCCCGAGGCCTTCATGGAGGTGCGCTACCTGGCCCATGCCAAGCAGTTGCAGGCGCTGGACGTGATCCCGCGCATCGCCGATGAGTTCGAGGCGCGCTTCGGCCGCCGCTCGGGCGGGCTGGTGCGTGGCTACAAGACCGACGACGCCGAGACCATCGTCGTGGCGCTGGGCTCGGTGATCGGCACGCTCAAGGACACCATCGACGACCTGCGCGAACTGGGCGCGAAGATCGGCGTGCTGGGCATCCAGTCGTTCCGCCCCTTCCCGCTGGCGGCGGTGCGCGCCGCGCTGCAGGGCGCGCAACGGGTGGTGGTGCTGGAGAAGAGCTTCTCCGTCGGGCTGGGCGGCGTGGTCTCCACCGACGTGCGGCTGGCGCTGTCGGGGCTGCAACTGCACGGCTACACCGTGGTGGCCGGCCTGGGCGGGCGCGCCATCACCAAGGCCTCGCTGCAGCGCACGCTGCGCGAGGCGATGGCCGACCAGCTGCAGCCGCTGACCTTCATGGACCTGGACTGGCGCATCGTCAACCGGCAACTTGAGCGCGAGGCGCAGACGCGCCGCAGCGGCCCGATCGCCGAAAACCTGCTGCGCGACGTGGGCCCGGTGGCGTCGAAGGTGTCCTGAGATGAATGCCCCCGTCAAGTTCTACCAAACCGGCACCTTCACCGTCGGCAACCGCCTGCTGGCGCCCGAACAGCGCAGCGTGCAGGCTTCGGCCGAGCGCAGCAATTCGCTGAACTCGGGCCACCGCGCCTGCCAGGGTTGCGGCGAGGCGCTGGGCGCACGCTACGCGGTCGATGCCGCGATGCGTGCCACCCAGGGCCAGTTGATCGCTGCCAACGCCACCGGCTGCCTGGAGGTGTTCTCCACGCCCTACCCCGAAACCTCGTGGCAGCTGCCGTGGATCCATTCGCTGTTCGGCAATGCCGCGGCGGTGGGCACCGGCATCGCCGCCGCGATGAAGGTCAAGGCACTGAAGGCCGGCAAGACGCAGAGCGAGGTGCGCGTGATCGCCCAGGGCGGCGACGGCGGCACCACCGACATCGGTTTCGGCTGCTTGAGCGGCATGTTCGAGCGCAACGACGACGTGCTCTACATCTGTTATGACAATGAGGCCTACATGAACACCGGCGTGCAGCGCAGCAGTGCCACGCCGCCGGGTGCGCGCACGGCCACCACCATGGCCGTCGGCGCCGAGCCCGGCGCCGAGTTCGGCAAGGGCAAGAACCTGCCGCTGATCGCGATGGCGCACGAGATCCCCTACGTGGCCACCGCCACGGTCGACGACCTGCATGATCTGGAGGCCAAGGTAGAGCACGCGATGAGCCTGCGTGGCGCACGCTACCTGCACATCCTGGTGCCTTGCCCGCTGGGCTGGGGTTCGGCCAGCCACGACACCATCAAGCTGGCCCGGCTGGCGCGTGAGACCGGCATCTTCCCGGTGTTCGAGGCCGAGCACGGCGAGGTGACCCGGGTCACCCAGATCCGCCACCGCGTGCCGGTCGAGGTGTACCTGAAGCCGCAGAAGCGCTTTGCGCACCTGTTCAGCGGCCAAGGTCACCCCGAGATGCTGGCGCGCATCCAGGCCGACGCCGACCGCAACATCCGCCGCTTCAAGCTGCTCGATGACGAGGTGGTGGCATGACGATGCAAAAACCCTTCGCGATCACGCTCGATCCGGGCTCGTCGCTGGCCAACAAGACCGGCAGCTGGCGCACCGAGCGGCCGGTCTACGTCGACCGCCTGCCGCCCTGCAATGCGCAGTGCCCCGCCGGCGAGGACATCCAGGGCTGGCTGTACCACGCCGAAGGCGGCCACTACGAGGCGGCCTGGCGCCACCTCACCCGCGACAACCCCTTCCCCGCCATCATGGGCCGGGTCTGCTACCACTCGTGCGAATCGACGTGCAACCGCGCCCAGGTCGACGAGGCGGTGGGCATCAACTCGGTCGAACGCTTCCTCGGCGACGAGGCGCTGAAGCAGGGCTGGCGCTTCGACCCACCCACGCAGGAGAGCGGCAAGCAGGTGCTGATCGTCGGCGCCGGCCCGTCGGGCATGTCGGCGGCCTACCACCTGCGGCGCCTGGGACACGGCGTGACGGTGGCCGACGCCGGCCCGGCGATGGGCGGCATGATGCGCTTCGGCATCCCCAAGTACCGGCTGCCACGCGACGTGCTGGACGCCGAGATGCAGCGCATCGTCGACATGGGTGTCACGGTGCAGCTCAACACCCGGATCGACGACATCGCGCAGGCGATGGTCGACGGCGGTTACGACGCCACCTTCCTGGCCGTGGGCGCGCACATCGCCAAGCGAGCCTTCATCCCGGCCAAGGATTCGTCGCGCATCCTCGACGCGGTGGCGGTGCTGCGCTCGATGGCGGGCGCCGAGGGGGCGGTGTCGCCGCCGATGCTGGGCCGCCGCGTGGTGGTCTACGGCGGCGGCAACACCGCCATCGACGTGGCCCGCACCGCCAAGCGCCTGGGTGCCACCGAGGCCGTCATCGTCTACCGCCGCACGCGCGAGAAGATGCCCGCGCATGATTTCGAGGTCGAGGAGGCGCTGCAAGAGGGCGTGATGGTCAAGTGGCTGTCCACCATCAAGCAATCGGGCGACGGCGGTGCGCTGACGATCGAGAAGATGGTGCTCGACACCAAGGGCAACCCGCAGCCCACCGGCGAGTTCGAGACGCTGGCGGCCGACTCTCTGGTGCTGGCCCTGGGCCAGGACGTCGACCTGTCGCTGCTCGACGGCGTCACCGGGCTCGGCTTGAAGGACGGCGTGGTGCAGGTGAATCCGGCCACGATGATGACCGGCCACCCGGGCTTGTTTGCCGGCGGCGACATGGTGCCGGCCGAGCGCAACGTGACGGTGGCCGTGGGCCACGGCAAGAAGGCCGCGCGCCACATCGACGCCTGGCTGCGCGGCACGCCGTTGCCCGCCACACCCAAGCACGCCATCGCCAGCTTCGACCGGCTGAACACCTGGTACTACAGCGACGCCCCCAAGACCGTGCGCCCGCAACTCGACCTGGCCCGCCGCACCAGCAGCTTCGACGAGGTGCAGGGTGGTCTGAGCGCCGACAACGCCTTGTTCGAAGCGCGCCGCTGCCTGAGCTGCGGCAACTGCTTCGAGTGCGACAACTGCTACGGTGTGTGTCCTGACAACGCCGTCATCAAGCTGGGCGCCGGCAAACGTTTCCAGTTCAACTACGACTACTGCAAAGGCTGCGGCATCTGCAGGGCCGAATGCCCTTGCGGTGCCATCGAGATGGCCCCTGAAGAGATCTGAGGTTGCGCGAACACCGTCGCCATGAACCTGCATCGACTCAAGCGCGGCCTGAACCTGCCCCTGGCGGGCGCGCCCCAACAGGTGATCGAACCCGGCCCCGCCATCACGCGGGTGGCGCTGCTGGGTGACGACTACCCCGGCCTCAAACCCACGTTGCACGTGCAGCCGGGCGACCGGGTGCAGCGCGGGCAACTGCTGTTCGACGACAAACAGCGGCCTGGCGTGCGCCACACCGCACCGGCGGCCGGCACCGTGGCGGCCGTGCACCGGGGCGATCGGCGGGTCTTCCAGGCGCTGGTGATCGACGTCGATGCCAACGACAACGACGATGCCCAGGTGCCGTTTGCCCACTACCAAGGTCTGGCGCCCGCCCAGTGGTCGGCCGAGCAGGTGCGGGCCCTGCTGGTCGAATCGGGCTTGTGGACGGCGCTGCGCACCCGGCCGTTCTCACGCGTGCCAGCACCCGACAGCATGCCCTACGCACTGTTCATCACCGCCATCGACACCCGGCCGCATGCGCCCTCGGTCGACGTGGTGCTGGCCGATCGCCAGGCCGACTTCGACACCGGCGTGGCCTGCCTGGCCAGGCTGACGGCCGGCAGCGTGTTCGTCTGCGTGGCACCCGGCAGCAAGATCACCGCACCGACGCTGCCCAATGTCAGGCTCGAAGCCTTCGACGGCCCGCATCCGGCGGGCAATCCCGGCACCCACATCCACCTGCTCGCCCCGGTCGATCTGGCGCGCACCGTCTGGCACATCGGCTACCAGGACGTGTTGGCCATCGGCCGGCTGTTTGCCACCGGCCGGCTCGACGTGCAGCGTGTCATCGCGCTGGCCGGGCCCAGCGTCACGACGCCGCGCCTGCTGCGCACCCGTCTGGGCGCGGCCACCGACCAACTCACCCTCGGGCAGATCGCCAGCGGCGTGCAGCGCATCGTCTCGGGCTCGGTGCTCGACGGCCGCACCGCGCAGGGCGAGGTGCATGGCTTTCTCGGCCGCTACCACCAGCAGCTGTCGGTGCTGGCCGAGGCCGGCGAGCGCGAGTTCTTCGGCTGGATCGCGCCGGGCAGCCACAAGTTCTCGCTCTGGCCGGTGGTGCTGGGCGCCTTGCGCCGGGCCCCCGGGCTGGCGCTGACCACCACCACCAATGGCGGTGCGCGCGCGATGGTGCCCATCGGCGCGTTCGAGCGCGTGATGCCGCTCGACCTGATGGCCACCTTTCTGCTGCGCGCGCTGCTGATGAACAACGACGAACGGGCCGAGGTGCTGGGTGCGCTGGAGCTCGATGAAGAAGACCTGGCCCTGTGCACCTTCGTCTGCCCCGGCAAGGCCGAGTACGGGCCGATGCTGCGTGCCGCGCTGACGCGCATCGAGAAAGAGGCCGTCTGATGCGCATGCTGAGGCGACTGCTCGACCGGATCGGCAAGCCTTTCCATCCCGGCGGCAAGCTCGACCGCTTCTACCCGCTGTACGAGGCGGCCGACACCTTCTTCTACGCGCCGGCCAAGGTCACCACCACCGGCGCCCATGTGCGCGACGCGCTCGACCTCAAGCGCATGATGATCCTGGTGGTCATCGCCTGTCTGCCCTGCGTGCTGATGGCGATGTTCAACACCGGGCTGCAGGCCAACCTGGCGCTGAATCCGGCCAAGGCGGCGCAGCTCACCGGCTGGCGCCACGACGTCATCGCGCTGCTGGGCACCGGCTACGCGCCGGGCAGCCTGCTGGCCAACGTGGTGCATGGCGCGCTGTACTTCCTGCCGCTGTACGCGCTGACGATGATCGTCGGCCTGGGCTGGGAGGTGGGCTTCGCCATCGTGCGCAAGCTCGAGGTCAACGAGGGCTTCTTCGTCACCGGCCTGCTGTTCCCGCTGATCTGCCCGCCCGACACGCCGCTGTGGCAGGCTGCGCTGGCCATCAGCTTCGGCGTGGTGCTGGGCAAGGAGGTGTTCGGCGGCACCGGCATGAACTTCATCAACCCGGCGCTGGCGGCGCGGGCCTTCCTGTTCTTTGCCTACCCGGCCAGCATGTCGGGTGATGCGGTGTGGACCGCCCTGCCCGCCACGGCCGCGCTCGATGGTTACTCGGGCGCCACGGTGCTGGCGCAGATGCGGCAGATGACCACGCCCTTCGACGGCCTGAACCTGTCGTGGTGGAACGCCTTCATCGGCCTGGAGCCGGGCTCGATGGGCGAGACCTCGGCACTGGCCTGCCTGATCGGCGCGGTGGTGCTGATCGCCACCGGCATCGGCTCCTGGCGCACGATGGCCGGCGTGACGCTGGGCACCATCGCCATGGCCCTGCTGTTCAACGGCGTGGGCTCGGCCACCAACCCGTACTACGCGGTGCCGTTCTGGTGGCACATGGCGGCCGGTGGCTGGGCCTTTGCCACGGTGTTCATGGCCACCGACCCGGTCACCTCGCCGTTCTCCAACACCGGGCGCTGGATCTACGGCCTGATGATCGGCGCGCTGATCGTGCTGATCCGCGTGCTCAACCCGGCCTACCCCGAGTCGGCGATGCTGGTCATCCTGTTCATGAACGTGATGGCCCCGTTCATCGACTACTTGCTGGTGCAGGCCAACCTGCGCAGAAGGGGCCGTCGCCGTGCCCAAACTTGATTCAACCCGCTACACGGTGCTGTTCGCCACGGCGGTCAGCGTGGTCTGTGCGCTGCTGGTGGCCACGGCTGCCGTGGGCCTGCGCGAGCGGCAGGAGATCAACGCTGCGCTCTACAAGCAGAAGAACGTGCTGCTGGCCGCCAGCCTGCTCAAGCCCGGTGAGTCGGCCAGCTCGGCCGAGGTGCTGGCCATCTTCGACCAACGCATCCGCGTGCGCGTGGTCGATCTGCAGACCGGCCAGCTGGTGCCCGAAGACCAGTTCGACGCCAAGGGCTACGACCAGCGCAAGGCGCGCAACGACCCGGCGCTGTCGCACGCGGCCGCCCCCAACGACGCCCAGGTGGCCCGCCTGCCCAAGTACGGCACCGTCTACCAGGTGGCCACGCCGCAAGGCCAGGTCGAGCAGCTGGTGCTGCCGATCGAAGGCATGGGCATGTGGGGCACGGTCTACGGGTTCCTGTCGCTCGACCGCGACGGCAACACGGTGCGCGGCCTCACCTTCTACGAGCAGAAGGAAACCCCCGGCCTGGGCGGCGAGATCGCCAACCCGACCTGGCAGGCGCTGTGGGTGGGCCGCAAGGCCTACGACGCCAACGGGGTGCCGCAACTGGCCGTCATCAAGGGCCAGGCCGGGCCGCCGGCGCAAGACCCGCACCATGTCGACGGGCTGTCGGGCGCCACCATCACCAGCAAGGGCATCACCCGCGTGGTGCGCTTCTGGTTGTCGGGCCAAGGCTATGCCCCTTTCCTGAAGACCCTGCAGCGCGACAAGACCGGAGCCACCTCATGAGCACGAGCACCACGCTGTTCGGCAAGCCCGAACGCGCCGCGCTGCTGAGCCCGGTGATCAGCGTCAACCCGATCGCCGTGCAGGTGCTGGGCATCTGCTCGGCGCTGGCCGTGACCACGCGCATGGACAAGGCGCTGGTGATGGGCATCGGCGTCACGCTGGTGGCTGCGCTGGCCAACCTGGCCGTGAGCATGGTGCGCAACCACACGCCGGGCAGCATCCGCATCATCGTGCAGCTGGCGATCATCGCCTCGCTGGTGATCGTGGTCGACCAGGTGCTCAAGGCGTTTTTCTACGAGCTGTCGCTGGAGCTGTCGGTCTTCGTCGGCCTGATCATCACCAACTGCATCGTGATGGGCCGCGCCGAGGGCTTTGCGATGCAGAACCCGCCGTGGATCAGCTTTCTCGACGGCCTGGGCAACGGCCTGGGCTACATGCTGATCCTGCTGATGGTGGGCTTCGTGCGCGAGCTCACCGGTGCCGGCACGCTGTTCGGCCACGAGGTGATCACCCTCACCAAGAACGGCGGCTGGTACGAGCCCAACGGGCTGATGCTGCTGGCGCCTTCGGGCCTGTTCCTGATCGCGCTGATCATCTGGGCGCTGCGCACCTGGAAGCCCGAGCTTCAAGAGAAAGACTAGCGCAATGGAGCACTACCTCAACCTGGCCCTCAAGGCCGCCTTCCTGGAGAACATGGCCCTGGCCTTCTTCCTGGGCATGTGTTCCTTCCTGGCCTGCAGCAAGAAGGTGGAAACCGCCATCGGCCTGGGCGCCGCGGTGGTGTTCGTGCAGGTGCTGACGGTGCCGCTGAACAACCTGATCCTGGTGCACCTGCTGTCCGAAGGCGCACTGGGCTGGATCTCGCCGTCGCTGGCCAAGGTCGACCTGAGCTTCCTGGCCTTCATCCTGTTCATCGGCACCATCGCCGCGGCGGTGCAGGTGGTCGAGATGGCGGTCGACCGTTTCCTGCCCGGGCTGTACACCACGCTGGGCGTGTTCCTGCCGCTGATCGCGGTGAACTGCGTGATCATGGGCGGCTCGCTGTTCATGCAGGAGCGCAACTACACCTTCCCCGAGAGTGTGGTCTTCGGCTTCGGCTCGGGCCTGGGTTTCTTGATCGCCATCGTGGCCATCGCCGCCATCCGCGAGAAGATGAACTATTCCGACGTGCCGGGTGGCCTGCGCGGGCTGGGCATCACCTTCGTGACGGCCGGGCTGATGTCGATCGCCTTCATGATGTTCTCGGGCATCCAGTTGTGAGGCTGCCGCCATGACCGAGATCGTCTCCGGCGTCGTGATGTTCACCGTGGTGGTGCTGGCCCTGGTGGGCCTGCTGCTGGGCGCGCGCCGTCGCCTGGTGCCGTCGGGCGAGGTCACCATCACCATCAACGACGATCCCGCCAAGGCGCTGAAGGTGGCGGCCGGCAACACCCTGCTGGGCACCCTGTCCGAGCACAAGATCTTCATCCCCTCGGCCTGCGGCGGCAAGGGTGCCTGCGGCGTGTGCGAGGTCATCGTCAAGAGCGGCGGCGGCGCGCTGCTGCCCACCGAGACCGGCTACATCAACCGCGGCGAGGCGCAGCGCGGCTGCCGCCTGGCCTGCCAGGTGAAGGTCAAGCGCGACATGTCCATCGAGATCGCGCCCGAGGTCTTCAGCGTGCGCAAGTGGCGTTGCAAGGTGATCAGCAACCGCAACGTGGCCACCTTCATCAAGGAGCTGAAGCTGGCGCTGCCCGAGGGCGACGAGGTGCCGTTCCGCGCCGGCGGCTACATGCAGCTGGAATGCCCGCCGCACAGCATCGACTTCAAGAGCTTCGACATCGAGCCGCCCTACCGCGAGGACTGGGACAAGTTCGACCTCTGGCGCTTCAAGTCGGTGCTGACCGAGCCGATAACGCGTGCCTACTCGATGGCCAACTACCCGCTGGAAAAAGGCGAACTGCTGTTCACCATCCGCATCGCCTTTCCGCCCGGCTACAAGCTTCAGATCCCGCCGGGCATCATGAGCGCGTACGTGTTCAACCTGAAGCCGGGTGACGAGCTGACCGTCTCGGGGCCGTATGGCGAGTTCTTCGCCCGCGAAACCAGCAAGGAGATGTGCTTCATCGGCGGCGGCGCCGGCATGGCGCCGATGCGATCGCACATCTTCGACCAGCTCAAGCGCCTGCACAGCCCGCGCAAGATGACGTTCTGGTACGGCGCACGCAGCCTGAAGGAAGCCTTCTACGTCGACGAGTTCGATGCACTGGCCGCCGCCAACCCGAACTTCGAATGGCACCTGGCGCTGTCCGAGCCGCTGCCCGAAGACCAGTGGACCGGTGCCACCGGCTTCATCCACAACGTGCTGCACGACCAGTACCTGGCCCAGCATCCGGCGCCCGAAGACATCGAGTACTACCTGTGCGGCCCCGGCGTGATGAACAAGGCGGTGATCAACACGCTGCTGTCGCTGGGCGTCGACCGCGAGAACATCCTGCTGGACGACTTCGGCTGAACCACCAAGGAACCCCGACATGAGCGCAATGCTGATCCAGGAAGTGGTGCAAGACCGTGGCGCCGACGACATGTACTCGGTGCCGGCCTCGGCCAGCGTGGCCGAGGCGGTCGAGTTGATGGCCCAGCGCGAGATTGGCGCGGTGCTGGTGATGAGCGAAGAACAGCTGGTGGCCGGCATCTTCACCGAGCGCGACCTGATGATGCGCGTGGTGCGCGCCGGCCTCGACGTCAAGACCACGCCGATCTCGATGGTGATGACGCGTGACGTGCGCTTCGTGACCCCCGGCACCACGGTCGAGGCCGCAATGGCGCTGATGCACCTGCGCCGTCACCGCCACCTGCTGGTCATCGACGGGCCGCAGGTGCACGGCCTGGTGTCGATGCGTGACCTGGTCTACCAGGTGGTGCGCTTGGGCCAGGACCAATTCAACCGGGCCGTGCACGACGACGCGGGTACCAGCGCCGCGTGACAGCCCCAGGACACTCCCCATGAACACTGCGAACCCCCTCACCCGCCGCACGGCGCTGGCCGCCGGGCTGGGCGCCTTTGCCCTGCTGGCCACCGGCTGCGGCCGGCGCGAAACGCTGCTGGGCCTGCCGGGCGGCAGCGCGGCCACCTTCAGCGGCCTGACGATGGGCTCGAGCTACACCGTCAAGATCGCCACCCCGCGCCTGACCGACACCGCCCTGGCGGCGGCCCAGCAGGCGGTGACGGCCGCGCTGGGCGACGTGGTGCAGCGCATGTCGCACTACGACCCGTCGTCCGAGCTGTCGCGCCTGAACCGCCAGCCACTGGGCCAGGCGCTGGCGCTGTCCGAGCCGACCTGGCGTGTGTTCGAGGCCGCGCAGGCGGTGCGCGTGGCCTCGGGCGGCGCCTTCGACGTGGCCATCGGCCGCACCGTCGATGAATGGGGCTTCGGCCCGTCTGAGGCTCTGCGGCGCCCGCTGAGCGAGGACACCCTGGCCGCGCTGCGGCAGGCGCAACGGGCCGGCGCCTTGCAGCTCGACCGCGCGACGGGCACGGTCACCCGGCAATCGCCGGTGTGGGCCAACCTGTCGGGCATCGCCAAGGGGTATGGCGTGGATCAGGCGGCGCTGGCGCTGCAGGCGCTGGGCATCGCCGATTTCATGATCGAGGTGGGCGGCGAGATCCGCACCAGCGGCATGAATGCCCAGGGCCGGCCCTGGCAGCTGGCGATCGAGCGGCCCGATGCCATGCCCCAGCGCGCGCTGCACATCGTGCCGCTGTCGGGCCAGGCGCTGGCCACCTCGGGCGACTACCGCAACTTCTTCATGCACGACGGACGGCGCTTCTCGCACGAGATCGACCCGGCCAGCGCCGCCCCGGTGGCGCATGCACTGGCCTCGGTCAGCGTGGTGGCGGCCGACTGCACGTTGGCCGATGCCTGGTCGACCGCCTTGTTCGTGCTGGGCCCGCAGCGTGGGCCCGACACCGCCAGGCGCCTCGGGTTGGCGGCCTACTTCGTGCGGCGTCAGCCCGGTGGTGGCTTCAGCGAAACCGCCACGCCGGCCTTTGCCGCGCTGGGCGGATTTGCGGCCGCCTGAAGCCGCACGCGGAGACGGCGCATGAACCTCGAACTGCTGGGTCTGGTGTTTTTGCTGGCGCTGGGCGCCATCGGCATCAGCGTGGCCGCCATGGCCGTGGGCGTGATGTTCAAGCGGCCTTGCCTGCGGGGCTCTTGCGGCGGGCCCGCGGTGCTGGGCGCGGATGGCAAGAAGCTGTCCTGCGAAACCTGCCCCAACCGCAAGCAGCCTGCGGCCTGACGCCAGAGCCGGGCGACGTTGCGAGCGGCTGGCGCGCGCCGCACGCTACACCGTCTCGCCGTCCAGCAGGTGCTGCAGGCCCACCGGGTCGGTGACCTGGATCTGGCGATGGCGCACGAACAGCAGGCCGTTGGCCTGAAAGCGCGAGAAGGTGCGGCTCACCGTCTCGAGCTTGAGCCCGAGGTAGCTGCCGATCTCCTCGCGGCTCATGCGCAGCACGATGGCCGACGGCGAGAAACCGCGCGTCTGCAGCCGCTTCGTCAGGTTCAGCAGGAAGGCGGCCAGGCGCTCTTCGGCATGCATGCTGCCCAGCAGCAGCATCACACCGTGGTTGCGCACGATCTCGCGGCTCATCATGCGGTGAAACTGCTGTTGCAGCGAGTTGATCTCGTGCGACAAGGCTTCGAACTCGGTGTAGGGGATGACGCAGACCTGCGAGTCTTCCAACGCCACGGCATCCACCTCGTGCCGGCGCGTGCCGATGCCGTCCAGGCCGATCAGTTCACCACCCATCTGGAAACCGGTGACCTGCTCGCGGCCGTCCTTCGACGAGACACAGGTCTTGAAGTAGCCGGTCCACACTGCATAGATCGCCTCGAAGCGGTCGCCGGCCTGGAACAGCTTCTCGCCGCGCGGCACCTTGTGGCGCACCGTCACCAAGCGCTGGTCGACCTGATCCAACTCGGCCTTGTTCAGACCCACCGGCAGGCAGATGTCCCGCAAGTGGCAACCCGAGCACACCACCGCGCCGTGCGGCAGATGCAGCGCCTTGAAGACTCGTTGGTCCATTTTCTTGCTCGTTTTCCAGGGACTACAGGCAGAAAGGCTGCCAGCCAAGTTCATAGTAGTAACCCTGATATTTCCCACCTTGCCTTTTCGCAAGACCACGGGGGAACAGCAGCAAGCTGCCACCATCATGCGGCCGCAACTGATCTACATCAAGGAGACAGGCAAGCGCACCCTTAGAGTGCGTCGCAGCCGGGCTTGCCGGTGGTCCCCCGTTGCCGATGCATGCCCATCCAGCGCACGGTGCCACCCCCCGAGCACCGAGGAGACCCCATGCCAGCATCTGGCGATTTGCGCGTCGGACTGTTCGTCACCTGCCTGGCCGACCTGATGCGCCCCAGCGTGGCCTTTGCCGCGGTCAAGCTGCTGCAGGACGCCGGCTGCGAGGTGATCGTGCCGCCGGGCCAGACCTGCTGCGGCCAGCCCGCGCTCAACAGTGGCGACAGCACCGATGCCCGGGCCATCGCCCGCCAGGTGATCGTGGCCTTCGAAGGCTTCGACGCCGTGGTCGGCCCCTCGGGCTCGTGCATGGGTACCTTGCGGCACGACTACCCCGCCCTGTTCGCCGACGATCCGGTCTGGCGCGCACGCGCCGAGGATCTGTCAAGGCGCAGCCATGAATTGATGAGCTTTCTGGTCGACGTGCTGAAGCACCAGACCGTGGCGGCGCACTACGACGGCCGCGTGACCTACCACGACAGCTGCGCGGGCTTGCGCGAGATGGGCGTGAAGGCGCAGCCGCGCCAGCTGCTGGCCAGCGTGCAGGGACTCGATCTGGTCGAGATGGCCGGCACCGACGAGTGCTGCGGCTTTGGTGGCACCTTCTGCGTCAAGTACCCCGAGATCTCGACCAAGATGGTCGACGACAAGATCGCCCACATCCAGGCCAGCGGCGCCACCACCGTGCTGGGTGGTGACCTGGGTTGCCTGCTCAACATCGCCGGGCGCCTGAAACGTCGCGGCCTGCCGGTGCGCGTGCTGCACACCGCCGAGGTGCTGGCCGGCTTCGGGCAACAGCCGGCCATCGGTGAACCGGAGCAAGGCTGATGCACGCACCCACCGGCACGTTCCCGCAGCGGGTGGCCATCGCCATCCATGACCAGCGGCTGCAAGCCGCGCTGAACCACGCCAGCGGCGGCTTCGTGCACAAGCGCGCCGCACAGGTGGCCGCTTTGCCCGAGTTCGAGGCGCTGCGCGAGCGGGCGCGTGCCGTCAAGGAGCATGTGCTGGCCCATCTGGACGGCTACCTCGAACGCTACGAAGCCGAGGTGATCCGCCAGGGCGGCCAGGTGCACTGGGCCGCCGATGCCGAGCAGGCGCAGCAGATCATCCTGGGCATCTGCCGCCAGGCCAACGCCAAGACCATCACCAAGGGCAAGTCGATGGTCAGCGAAGAGATCGGCCTGAACGCGGTGCTGGAGGCCGAGGGCTACCGGGTGGTCGAGACCGACCTGGGCGAATACATCATCCAGCTGGCCAAGGAGCCGCCCAGCCACATCATCGTGCCGGCGGTGCACAAGACCAAGGCGCAGGTGGGCGACCTGTTCGACGAACACCACCGCCCGCTGGGCTATACCCGGCACCTCACCGAGGTGGGCGAGATGGTCAACGAGGCCCGCGAGGTGCTGCGCGAGCACTACTTCAAGGCCGATGTCGGCATCACCGGCGGCAACTTCCTGATCGCCGAGACCGGGTCGAGCATCATCGTCACCAACGAGGGCAACGGCGACCTGACGCAGACGCTGGCGCGGGTGCACATCGTCACCAGCGGCATCGAGCGCGTGGTGCCCACGCTGGACGACGCGCTGACCTTTCTGCGCCTGCTGGCGCGCAGCGCCACCGGCCAGGAGACCGAGACCTACACCACGGTGAGCACCGGCCCACGCCGCACCGATGACCTGGACGGCCCGCAGGAGTACCACGTGGTGCTGGTCGACAACGGCCGCTCGAAGATGCTGGGCGGGCCGTTCCGCGAGATGCTGCGCTGCATCCGCTGTGGCGCCTGCCTGAACCACTGCCCGGTCTACACGTCGATCGGCGGCCATGCCTACGGCTGGGTCTATCCGGGGCCGATGGGCTCGGTGCTGACGCCGCTGATCAACGGCATCGACCAAGCCTACGACCTGCCCAACGCCTGCACGCTGAACGGCCGCTGCCAGAGCGTGTGCCCGGTGAAGATCCCGCTGCCCGGCCTGCTGCGCGAGATCCGCCGCCAGCAATTTTCAACCGGGCTGACGCCGGGGGTCACCCGCCTGGCGCTGCAGGTCTGGGCCTGGGTGGCCCAGCGCGCACCGATCTACCACGCGTTGATGCGCCTCGGCATCCCGCTGCTGCACCGGCTGGGGCGGCGGCGCGGACACTTGAGCTGGCTGCCGATGGCCGCGGGCTGGACCGACACCCGTGACCTGCCGGCGCCGCAGGGCGGCACCTTCCAACAGGCCTGGAAGGCCCGGCAAGGAGCGCAGCGATGACCACCCCTCGCACGGATGGACGCGCGCAGGTGCTGGCGCAGATCCGCCAGTCGCTGGGCCGCAGCGGGCCGGCGCCGGCGCCCATCACGCCGCTGCCCGGCAGCGGCCCCTGCCCCGGATTCGAGGGCGACGTGGTCGAGCGTTTCGTCGCCAAGATGCTGGAGAAATCCGCCACGCTGGAGCGGCTGGGCTCGCTGGCCGAGGTGGGTGCCGCGGTGGCGCGCTTCATCGCCGCGGTGCCCGCGCCGCCACGGGTGCGGGTGTCCGGCGCCTTGGCCGGCATCGATTGGCCGCCCGGGTTGCAGGTGCTGCACGGCGCCGCCCGGCGCGAAGACCACACCAGCGTCACGCCCTGCTTTGCCGCGGTGGCCGAGTCGGGTGGCATCGTCACGCTGTCGGGGCCCGACACCCCCAGCACGCTGAACTTCGTGCCCGACAACCACCTCGTCGTGGTGCGGGCCTCGCAGGTGCTGCCGCACTTCGAAGACCTGTGGGCACGCCTGCGCGCCAGTGGCCGGCCGATGCCGCGCACGGTGAACATCATCTCCGGGCCGTCGCGCACGGCCGACATCGAGCAGACCATCCAGTTGGGCGCGCACGGGCCGCGCCGGCTGCACATCCTGTTGATCACCGACTGACCGCCCGCACCCACCGGCCATGGCAGCGCAGCACATCCCGCCGATCCAGTGCCTGCTGACCTTCGAGGCCGTGGCGCGGCTGCGCAGCGCCGGCAAGGCGGCCGACGAGCTGTGTGTCACGCCCAGCGCGATCAGCCACCGCATCCGGCAGCTCGAATCGCACCTCGGCTTCAAGCTGTTCGGCCGCGCCGACTTCACCCTCACCGCCGACGGCGCGGCCTACCTGCCCGCCGTGCGCACCGGGCTGTCAGCGCTGCAGCAAACGCCCTCGCGCATGGCCACCAAGGGCCGCACGCGGCTGCGGGTGGCCATCACGCCCACCTTCTGCCGCGTCTTCGTGATGCCGCGGCTGGAGCTGTTCCGCAACGCCTTCCCCGAGGTCGAGCTGATCCTGCAGGTGTCGATCCCGCTGCTCGACGTCACCGCCGAGCAGGCCGACCTGGAAGTGCGCTTCGGCACCGGCGGCTACACCGACCGCGAGCACCGGTTGATCCTGGCCGAGGGCGTGACCCCCTGCTGCAGCCCCAGCTTCATCCACGACGCCGGCCCGTTCGACGGTTTCGGCTCCGCCGCCGAAATCGACCGCGCGCACCTGATCCTCAGCCCGCTCGAGCCCTGGGGCAGCTGGTTCAACCACTGCGGGCTGTCGCGCAGCGAGCCGCAGGTGGGTGCGCAGTTCAATGACATGGGCCTGGTCTACGACGCCGCGGCCAGCGGCTTCGGCGTGGCGCTGGTGCGCCCCCGGCTGGGCGCTGCCTGGCTGCAGAGCGGCCGGCTGGTGCGGCTGTCGACGCTGACCGCGCCGTCGCCGCACCGGCACTACATCTGCTGGAAGAAGGGCGCCCTGGAGCGCTGGGAGTGCGCGGCCTTTGCCGACTGGCTGGAAAGCGCGCTGGCCTGAGCCGGCCCGTCCAGCCGGTGGGTCGGGCTGGATGAATTTTCTGCAAGCCCGGCGCGAAGAAACTTCAACCCGGTGATCGACGCCCCTGACTAGAGTTCGATCTGCAGCGCGGCAATCGCCCGCAGCCTGACGCACAGGCCCGCACCGCCAGCGATCACGGCCGGGCTCGACCACCACAAGATCCGCGGAGACAAACCATGACACTGGGCATGCAGGCATTGCTCGCCTTCACACCGATCGGCCTCTCGGGCCTCTTGCTGGTGGGCCTGGGCTGGCCGGCCAAGCGCGCCATGCCGCTCGTCTACGCCGTTACCGCAGCCATCGCGCTGGGGGTCTGGGGCGTCAGCGCGAACCGCGTCGCCGCCGCCACGCTGGAGGGGCTGATCATCACGGTGCAGGTGCTGTGGATCATCTTCGGCGCGCTGCTGCTGCTCAACACGCTCAAGCACTCGGGTGGCATCGCCAGCATCCGCAGCGGCTTTGCCCGCATCAGCCCCGACCGGCGGGTGCAGGTGATCCTGATCGCCTGGCTGTTCGGCTCGTTCATCGAGGGCGCCTCGGGTTTCGGCACACCGGCCGCGGTGGCCGCGCCGCTGCTGGTGGCGGTGGGTTTTCCGGCGCTGGCGGCGGTGATGTTCGGCATGATGATCCAGTCCACGCCGGTGTCGTTCGGCGCGGTGGGCACGCCCATGCTGGTGGGGGTGCAGGGCGGGCTGCAGCGCGAGTCCATGACCGCCGTGCTGCAGGCCCAGGGCCAGGGCTGGCCCGATTTCTTCAACCTGGTGGTCTCGCAGGTGGCCATCGGCCATGCGATCTGCGGCACGCTGATCCCGCTGCTGCTGGTGATGTTCATGACGCGCTTCTTCGGCAAGAACCGCTCGTGGACCGAAGGCCTGGCCGCCGCGCCGTTTGCACTGTTCGCCGCCTTCGCCTTCACCGTGCCCTATGCGCTGGCCGGCGTGTTCCTGGGGCCTGAGTTCCCGTCATTGCTGGGCGCGTTGTTCGGGCTGGGGCTGGTGTCCTTGGCAGCACGCGCGGGCTTCCTGGTGCCCAGGAAGATCTGGGATTTTGCGCCAGCCCAGGACTGGCCCACCGAGTGGATGGGCACGCTGGAGATGAAGCTCGACGCCGTGGGCAGCCGCCAGATCGCGCCGCTGCTGGCCTGGCTGCCCTACATCCTGCTGGCGGCGGTGCTGGTGCTCAGCCGCACGGTGGCGCCGTTCAAGCAGATGCTGCTGTCGGTGAGCATCGGCGCGAAGAACATCCTGGGCGAGACCGGCATCAGCGGCAGCTTCCAGCCGCTGTACCTGCCGGGCGGCGTGCTGGTGGCGGTGTGCCTGGTCACGGTGCTGCTGCACCGCATGCGCATCACCGATTTCGGGCTGGCGATCAAGGAATCCGGCGGCACGCTGCTGTCGGCCGGCTTCGTGCTGGTGTTCACCGTGCCGATGGTGCGCATCATGATCCAGTCGGGCGTCAATGCGAATGAGCTGGCCAGCATGCCCATCCTGATGGCGCGCTGGGTGGCCGCCTCGGTGGGCGACGTCTACCCGTTCTTTGCGCCCACGGTGGGGGCGCTGGGCGCCTTCCTGGCCGGCTCGAACACCGTCTCCAACCTGATGCTCAGCCAGTACCAGTACAGCGTGGCGCAGGCGCTGGGCGTCAGCGGCGCCACGATGGTGGCCGCGCAATCGGTGGGCGCAGCCGCCGGCAACATGATCGCCATCCACAACGTGGTGGCGGCATCGGCCACGGTCGGCGTGATGGGCCGCGAGGGCCTGACGCTGCGACGCACGGTGATCCCCACGCTGTACTACGTGGTGCTGGCCGGCGTGCTGACGATGGTGACGATGCACCTGTTCAAGGTGACCGATCCGCTGCGGGGCGTGGCCCTGCCCTGACCTGCCCCACCGGCCACCGGCGCAGCCGCCCTGGAGAACCGCGATGCTCAAGCCCCCCTACGACCGCCTGCAACGCGCACTGGCCGGCTTCATCCCCGCCACCCGGCTGGTGACTGACCCACTGCGCCTGCTGGCCTGGGGCACCGACGCCAGCTTCTACCGGCTGATGCCGCAGATCGTGGTGGTGGTCGAGAACGAATCCGAGGTGCGCCAGGTGCTGCAGTGCTGCGCCGCGCTGGGCACGCCGGTCACCTTCCGCGCCGCCGGCACCAGCCTGTCGGGCCAGGCGGTCAGCGATTCGGTGCTGGTGCTGCTGGGCGACGGCTGGCGCGGCATCGCCGTCAGCGACGATGCCACCACCATCCGCCTGCAGCCCGGCGTGATCGGCGCGGCGGCGAATGGCGCGCTGGCACCGCGCGGGCGCAAGATCGGGCCCGATCCGGCTTCGATCGACGCGGCGATGATCGGCGGCATCGCCGCCAACAACGCCAGCGGCATGTGCTGCGGCACGGCACAGAACAGCTACAACACCTTGGCCGGCATGCGCCTGGTGCTGGCCGATGGCACGG
>MESD01000068.1:9716-38522 GCA_001770815.1 Burkholderiales bacterium RIFCSPHIGHO2_12_FULL_69_20 | reverse complement strand
ACAGCGGGAAGCCGTAGCCGGTGAGGTAGATCATGTCGATGTCGCTGGCCTTGTTGGCGATGCCCTCTTCGAGGATGTGCGCCGCCTCGTTGACCAGGCTGAAGACCAGGCGCTGCACGATCTCGTCGTCGCTGATCTTGCGCGGCGTGATGCCGAGCTCCTTGCGGTGGTCGGCCACCATCTGATCGACCACGGCGCTGGGGATGGCGTTGCGCTGGCCCGGCTTGTAGTCATACCAGCCGGCGCCAGTCTTCTGGCCGTAGCGGCCCATCTCGCACAGCAGGTCGGCCGTCTTGCTGTACTTCATGTTGGCGTGCTCCACCGCGCGGCGCTTGCGGATGGCCCAGCCGATGTCGTTGCCGGCCAGGTCACCCATGCGGAACGGGCCCATCGCGAAGCCGAACTTCTCGATCGCACGGTCCACCTGCGCCGGCGTGCAGCCCTCGTCGAGCAGAAAGCCGGCCTGGCGGCTGTACTGCTCGATCATGCGGTTGCCGATGAAGCCGTCGCACACACCCGAGACCACGGCTGTCTTCTTGATCTTCTTGGCGATGGCCATCACCGTGGCCAGCACGTCCTTGGCGGTGGCCGCGCCGCGCACCACCTCCAGCAGCCGCATCACGTTGGCCGGGCTGAAGAAGTGCATGCCCACCACATCCTGCGGGCGCTTGGTGAAGTGGGCGATCTTGTTGACGTCGAGCGTGGACGTGTTCGAGGCCAGGATCGCGCCGGGCTTGGCCACCGCATCCAGCTGCTTGAACACCGCCTCCTTGACGCCGATCTCCTCGAACACCGCCTCGATGATCAGGTCGGCGCTCGTCAGGTCGTCGTAGCTCAGCGTGGTGCTCAGCAGCGCCATACGCTGCTCGTACTTGTCCTGCTTCAACTTGCCCTTCTTGACCTGGGCCTCGTAGTTCTTGCGGATGGTGGCCACGCCACGGTCCAGCGCTTCCTGCTTCATCTCGAGCATGGTCACCGGGATGCCGGCATTCAGGAAGTTCATCGTGATGCCGCCACCCATGGTGCCGGCACCGATCACGCCCACCTGCTTGATGTCGCGCAGCGGCGTGCCTTCGGGCACGTCGGGAATCTTGCTGGCGGCACGCTCGCCGAAGAAGGCGTGGCGCAGCGCCTTGGCCTCGGGGGTGATCATCAGCGCGCGGAAGATGCGCAGCTCTTCGGCCAGGCCCTCGTCGAGGTTCTTGAACTTCAGCGACGCGGCCACCGCCTCCACGCAGCACAGCGGTGCGGGGAAGTTCTTGGCTCTACCCTTGACCATGTTGCGCACGAACTGCACATAGGCGTCGGGGTTGGCGTGCGACACCTTCAGGGCACGCACCGTGGGCAGCGGGCGCCCTTGTGCATGTTCAGCGGCAATGCCCTGGGCAAACTTCACCGCGCCGGCGATCAGGTCGCCCTCGATGATCTGGTCGAACAGCTTCTGGCCGGGCAGCGAGGCCAGCAGCTCGCTCTTCACCGGCTCGCCGGTGACGATCATGTTCATCGCCGTCTCGATGCCCAGCACGCGCGGCAGGCGCTGCGTGCCGCCGGCACCGGGGATCAGGCCGATCTTCACCTCGGGCAGCGCGATGGCCGCGCCGGGCGCGGCCACGCGGTACTGGCAGCCCAGCGACAGCTCGAGCCCGCCGCCCATGCAAACCGTGTGGATGGCGGCCACGATGGGCTTGCCCGAGGCCTCGGCCAGCTTGATCAGCGTCAGCAGGTTGGGCTCGGCCATCGACTTGGGGCTGTCGAACTCGCGGATGTCGGCGCCGCCCGAAAACGCCTTGCCGCCACCGGTCAGCACGATGGCCTTGACGCCGGCGTCGGCGTTGGCCTTCTCGAAGCCGTCGGCGATGCCGCGGCGGGTCTCGTAACCCAGGCCGTTGACCGGCGGGTTGTTCATCGTGACGACGGCGATGCCGTCGATGACCTGGTAGGTGGCGCTCATGGAAACCTCTTGCTGCGGGATGGGCGTGCGCGGAAAAAGCACGATCGTTCGATTCTAGAAAGCAAAACGTGCCGGGTCATGTTGCCAAAGCGACATGACCGGCACGCGGTCTTTGAGTGAAGGAAAACCCTGGGGTATGCGTCCCCCCGGCTCAGACTTCGAGCCACTCCTTGCGGATCGCCTCGTTGGCCTTCAGATCGTCGGCCGTGCCCTCGAAGACGATGTGGCCGTGGCCCATCACGTAGAGCCGCTTCGAGATCTTCAGTGCGATGGTCAGCTTCTGCTCGACCAGCAGGATGGACACACCACGTGCGGCGATGCGCTCCAGCAGGTCGGACACCAGGTCGACCATCTTCGGCGCCAGGCCCTCGGTGGGCTCGTCGATCATCATCAGGTCGGGGTCGCCCATCAGCGTGCGGCAGATGGTCAGCATCTGCTGCTCGCCACCCGACAGCACGCCACCGGGCGTGTCGGCGCGCTCGCGCAGGCGCGGGAACAGCTCGAACATGTCCTCCATGCGCCAGCGCCCGCCCTCCTTGGTGGACTTCATGCCCAGCACCAGGTTCTCGCGCACCGTCAGGTTGGGGAAGATGTCGCGGTTCTCGGGCACGTAGCCCAGCCCGCAGCGCGCCACCTGGTGCGACTTCAGCGCGATGGTCTCGCGGCCCTTGAAGACCACCGAGCCGGTGCGGTCCACCTCGCCCATGATGGCCTTGATGGTGGTGGAGCGGCCCACGCCGTTGCGCCCCAGCAGCGAGACGATCTCGCCCTCGTCGACATGGAAGTCCACCCCTTGCAGGATGTGGCTCTTGCCGTAGAAGGCATGCAGGTTCTTGACCTCAAGCATGGTCTGCCTCCGCCGCCGGCGTGCCCAGGTAGGCCTCCTGCACCGCCGCGTTGGCGCGGATGCGCTGCGGCGTGTCGGTGGCGATCACCTGGCCGTAGACCAGCACCGAGATGCGGTCGGCCAGGTCGAACACCACGCTCATGTCGTGCTCGACGATCACCAGCGTCTTGCCCTCGCTGACCTTGCGGATCAGCCCCACGGCATGCTCGGTCTCGGAGCGGCTCATGCCGGCGGTGGGCTCGTCGAGCATGATCACGTCGGCGCCACCGGCGATGGTGATGCCGATCTCCAGCGCGCGCTGCTCGGCATACGACAGCACGCCCGCCGGCACGTCGCGGCGCGCCGTCAGGTTGATCTGCTCGAGGATGGCCTCGCTGCGTTCGCGCGCATCGCGTGAGCGCTCGATCAGGTGCCAGAACGAGTACTTGTAGCCCAGCGACCACAGCACGCCGCAGCGGATGTTCTCGAACACCGAGAGGCGCGGAAAGATGTTGGTCACCTGAAAGCTGCGCGACATGCCGCGGCGGTTGATCAGGTAGGGCGGCAGGCCGTTGATCGATTCGCCCTTGAGCAGCACCTGACCCGACGTGACCGGAAAGCGCCCGCTGACCAGGTGAAAGGTGGTCGACTTGCCGGCGCCGTTGGGGCCGATGATGGCGTGGCGCTCGCCCTGCTTCACGTCGAGATTGAGGCCACGGATGATGGGCGTGACGCCGAAGCGCTTGTGCACGTCGATCAGTTGCAGGGCCGAGGGGCCGTTGGGGTGGCTCATGCTGCGATCCGCTTGCTCAATGCATCCTGCCGGGCGGCATGGAAGGCCTCCGACACCCGCGGTGCCAGCCGCTTGAGCAGCACGCCGCCCACGACCAGCAGCACGACGATGGCAATCCACACCAGCGGCGAGTTGGCTGCGTAATCGACACCCAGCAACTGCATCGCCGGTCCCTCAGTGGCCTTGACCAGCAGGTGGTGGCTGGTCTCGACCAGCAGCACCCCACCGACGAACAGCATCGCCGACGGCAGCGCCACCAGCGCATACGCCGGCAGCACACGCCGGAAGGTGCCCGCCGACAGCAGCGGCCCGTGCATCAGCACCAGGCCACCCAGGCCCCAGGGCGCGTACATCACCACCAGCACGAACATCACGCCGACGTACAGCTGCCAGGCGCCGGTGTAGTCCGACAGCGAGATCTGCAGCAGCGTCATCAGCACCGCGCCGATGATAGGGCCGATGAAGAAGGCCACACCGCCGATGTAGGCCATCAGCAGCACGTAGCCCGAAGGCACCGCGCCAACCACGCTGGCGGTGACGATCTCGTAGTGGATGGCGGCCAGCCCACCGGCCACGCCGGCAAAGAAGCCCGCCACGCAGAAGGCGATGAAGCGCACCATCTGGGTGGAATAACCGACGAACTCAGCACGCTCGGGGTTGTCTCGCACGGCGTTGCACATGCGGCCCAATGGCGTGCGGGTGAAGGCGTACATCGCCACCATGCACAGCAGGCACCAGGCCGCGATCAGGTAGTACACCTGGATCTGCGGGCCGAAGCTGATGCCGAACAGGCGCAGCGTCTCGGTGCGGCTGGTGGACACACCGCCTTCGCCACCGAAGAAACCACGCAGGATCAGCGAGCAGGCCGCCACCAGTTCGCCGATCCCCAGCGAGATCATCGAGAACGCAGTGCCGGCGCGCTTGGTCGAGACCCAGCCGAACAGGATCGCGAAGCTCAAGCCCGTGAGTCCGCCCACCAACGGCAGCACCGGCAGCGGGATCGGCCACTTGCCCGCGGCGATGACGTTGAGCGCATGCGCGGTCATGAAACCGCCCAGGCCGTAGTACACCGCGTGGCCGAACGACAGCATGCCGGTCTGGCCCAGCAGCATGTTGAAGGACAGCGCAAAGATGATGGCAAAGCCCATCAGGCTCATCATCGTGAGGGCGGCGCCGCTGGTGAAGACGTACGGCAGCACCAGCACCACCGCCGCGGCGACGAACCAGGGCAACAGGTAGGAGTGGCGGTTCATGAATGTCGGCTCATGCGTGTCGGCTCATGCGTGTGGCTCATGTGTCGCGGTCGCCCATCAGGCCCTTGGGCCGGAAGATCAGCACCAGCACCAGCAGCATGTACGGGATGATCGGCGCCACCTGGGCCACGGTGGCCATCCAGAGGTCGCCGCCGATGGAGTCGCGGGTGAGCGTGATGCCGACATGGCCCAGCACGTCGGCCACGGAGACGTTGACCGCCACGGCAAAGGTCTGGATCAGCCCGATCGCCAGCGACGCGATGAACGCGCCCGGCAGCGAGCCCAGCCCGCCGACCACCACCACCACGAACAGGATGGGCCCCAGCGACGCCGCCATTGCCGGCTGCGTGACCAGCGCCGGGCCGGCGATCACCCCGGCCAGCGCGGCCAGGCCGCAGCCCACACCGAACACCAGCATGAACACCATCGGCACGTTGTGGCCCAGCGCGCCCACCATGTTGGGGTGACTCAACGCGGCACGGATGATCAGCCCGACCCGGGTGCGCGTGAGCAGCAGCAACAGCGCGATGAACACCACCACCGACATGCACAGCATGAACATGCGGAACGCCGGGTAGGTGGTCGAGAACAGCGTGAAGGCAGAGAAGTTCAGCAGCTCGGGCACGCGGTAGTCGACCGGGATCTTGCCCCAGACCATCTGCACCAGCTCTTCGATGATGAAGGCCAGGCCGAAGGTGAACAGCAGCTCGGCAACGTGGCCGAACTTGTGCACCGTGCGCAGGCCGTAGCGCTCGACCAGCGCACCGATGCCACCCACCAGCAATGGCGCCAGCACCAGGCCCGGCCAGTAGCCGACATGCAGGCTGATCTGGTAGCCGAAGTAGGCGCCCAGCATGTAGAAGCTGGCATGGGCGAAGTTCAGCACGCCCATCATGCTGAAGATCAGCGTCAGGCCGCTGGCCAGCAGGAACAACAGCAGGCCATAGAGCAGCCCGTTGAGCGACGAGAAGAGGATCAGTTCAAGCATGGGCGCTCCGCAGCAGGCCGCCTGGTGGCGGCCTGCATGGCGTCGGTCGGCTCAGGAGATGGATCAGCTCGGCTCGACCATCTTGCAGGTGGTCGGGATGACGGTGTCCTGCGCCTTGATCAGCGCAATCGTCTTCCAGCCCCAGCCGGTCTTCTCTTCGTCGTGCTTGGTGCCCGAGCCGAAGGATGAGAGGTACATGTCCTGGAACAGCGAATGGTCGCTGGCGCGCATGAAGACCTCGGTGCCCAGCGAGTTCTTGAACTTCATGTCCTTGAGCACGGCGGCCACCTTCTTGGGTTCGGCCGACTTGGCGGTGTTCAGCGCCAGCGCGAACATGTCCATCTGGTTCTTCATGCGCAGGTACCACCAGCCCTGCTGGCTGGCACCCCCGTGCTTCTTCAGGAAGGCATCGGCAAAGGCCTCCATCTCGGGCGCCGGCACGTTGGTGTGCCACTCGGTGATCTGGTAGACCCGGTGGTCGAGCCCGGTCTGCTTGATGGCGGTGGGGCCACCCGCGCCACCGGCGTAGTAGGTGTACCAGTTCACCTGCAGGCCGGCGTCGGCCGCGGCCTTCAGCAGCAGCGACATGTCGTTGCCCCAGTTCCCGGTGATCACCGAGTCGGCGCCCGAGGCCTTGATCTTGGCGATGTAGGGCGAGAAGTCGTTGATCTTGAGCAGCGGGTGCAACTCGTCGCCGACGATCTGCACGTCGGGGCGCTTGGCCTTGAGCATCGCCTGCGCGGCGGTGCGCACCGACTGGCCGAAGGAATAGTCCTGGCCGATGATGTAGACCTTCTTGATGGCCTTCTGGTCCTTCATGAAGTTGGTCAGCGCGGCCATCTTGATGTCGGCATTGGCGTCCCAGCGGAAGTGCCAGTAGCTGCACTTGTCGTTGGTCAGCACCGGATCGACCGCCGCATAGTTGAAGTACAGCACCTCCTTGCCGGGATTGCGCTGGTTGTACTTGGCGACGAATTCGGAAATGGCGATCGCCGCGCCCGAGCCGTTGCCCTGGGTCAGGAAGCGCACGCCGGCGTCGATGGCCTTCTGCGCCTGCACCAGGCTTTCCTGCGGACTGCCCTTGTTGTCGAAGGGCACGGCCTCGAGCTTCTGGCCACCCAGCACCCCGCCCTTGGCGTTGATGCCCTCGACCAGGTACTGCAGGTGCTTCCAGCCATGCTCGCCGACCGAGGCGCCGCCACCCGACAGCGGGTCGATGTAGGCGATCTTGACCTGGGCCTGCACGCCCCAGGAGGCCATGGCCAACGCAGCGACGAGGGCCCAACGGGTAGCACTGAGGACGGGTTTCATGCGGTCTCCTGAAGCGTTGTGAATCGACTTGGAGACCATAGCGGACCTGACTCAAACCCGGTTCAGGGACTTCCCGCGCCGGGCTGTCGCCGCGGTGACCGCCGGGTCACGCAGGCGACAGCGAATCCACCACCCGGGCAGCGCGCCGGTGGCTCAGGCGCCGGGCAGCGCGTGGCCCTTGAACTGCTCGCGCAGCTTGTTCTTCTGCATCTTGCCGGTGGCGCCCAGCGGGATGGCGTCGACGAAGGCCACGTCGTCGGGGATCTGCCACTTGGCGATGCGGCCTTCGAAATGGGCCAGGATGTCGGCCGCGGTGGCCTGCGCGCCGGGCTTCTTCATCACCACCAGCAGCGGACGCTCGTCCCACTTGGGGTGCGGCACGGCGATGCAGGCGGCCATGGCCACCGCCGGGTGCGCCATCGCGATGTTCTCGACGTCGATCGAGCTGATCCATTCGCCGCCCGACTTGATCACGTCCTTGCTGCGGTCGGTGATCTGCAGGAAGCCGTCGGCGTCGATGGCCGCCACGTCGCCGGTGGGGAACCAGCCGTCCACCAGCGGATCGCCGCCCTCGCCCTTGAAGTAGCTGCTGATGATCCACGGGCCCTTGACCAGCAGATCACCGCTGTGCTGGCCGTCCCAGGGCAGTTCGTTGCCATCGGGGTCGACGATCTTCATCTCGACGCCGAACACCGCCCGCCCTTGCTTGGCCATGATGTCCAGCTGCTGCTCGACCGGCAGTGCCAGCTGGTGCTGCTTGAGCGTGTTGACCGTGCCCAGCGGCGACATCTCGGTCATGCCCCAGGCGTGCACCACGGTGACGCCGAAGTCGTCGTGGAAGGTCTTGATCATCGCCGGCGGGCAGGCCGAGCCGCCGATCACCGTGCGCTTCATCGTGCTGAATTTCAGGCCGTGCTGGGCCATGTGGTTGAGCAGCCCCAGCCACACCGTGGGCACACCGGCTGCCATGGTCACCTGCTCGGATTCCATCAGCTCGTAGACCGACTTGCCATCGAGCGCCGCGCCCGGGAACACCAGCTTGGCGCCGGTCATCGCCGCGCCGTACGGGATGCCCCAGGCGTTGACGTGGAACATCGGCACCACCGGCAGGATGCTGTCGCGCGCCGAGACGCCCAGTGAATCGGGCAGCGCGCCGGCAAAGGCATGCAGCATGGTCGAGCGGTGGCTGTAGAGCGCGCCCTTGGGGTTGCCGGTGGTGCCGCTGGTGTAGCACAGCGCAGCGGCGCTGCGCTCGTCGAACTGCGGCCAGTCGTAGGTCTCGGCCTCGGCGGCCAGCAGCGCCTCGTAGCTCACCAGGTTGGCGATGCCGGTGTCGGCGGGCAGCTTGTCGGCGTCGCACAGCGCCACCCAGTGCTTGACCGTCTTGCAGTGCGACCAGATGCCCTTGACGATGGGCAGGAAGGTCATGTCGAAGCAGACCACCTGGTCTTCGGCATGGTTGGCGATCCAGGCGATCTGCTCAGGCAACAGCCGCGGGTTGATGGTGTGCACCACGCGGCCGCTGCCGGTGATGCCGAAGTACAGCTCGAGGTGGCGGTAGCCGTTCCAGGCCAGCGTGGCCACGCGGTCGCCAAAGGCCACACCCAGGCGATCCAGCGCGTTCGCCACCCGGCGTGAGCGCTTGGCGGCGTCGGCATAGGTGTAGCGGTGCAGGTCGCCCTCGACCCGGCGCGAGACGATCTGGGCCTCGTGGTGGTGGCGGGCGGCAAAGTCGATCAGGGTGGAGATCAACAGGGGATGGTCTTGCATCTGGCCGAGCATGGGCGTCCTCTTGGGGCTTGACGTAGGTGGATCGAGGGCAGGCGCAGGCACGGAGCCAGGCGGCGCTGCCGAGCCTGCCAGTATCGCGTTTCGACGCCCCGCCTGGCCTGGGGTGATTCCCGGCCGGCGTCAGGGCCGGGCCCGGCCTGGCCCGACAATCCGGCGCATGAATGCCCCCGAGCCCTTGGCCACCCGCGCGCCCCGCTGGCGTGACCTGCCGCTGTTGCACCGGCTGGGGCCGGCGTTCGGCACCCGACTGCCGCCCACGCCGCTGCCCGGCGTGCATTGGGTGGCGCGCAGCGAGGCGCTGGCGGTCGAATTGGGGCTGACCGACTGGCTGCACAGCAACGACGCACTGGCCCTGCTGGCCGGCAACGTGCAGCCCACGGGCAGCGCGCCGATCACCACAATGGCCAGCGTCTACAGCGGCCACCAGTTCGGCAGCTGGGCCGGCCAGCTGGGCGATGGCCGCGCACTGTTGCTGGGCGAGATCGACAGCCCCGCCGGCGCGCTGGAGGTGCAGCTCAAGGGTGCCGGGCTGACGCCCTACTCGCGCATGGGCGACGGCCGGGCGGTGCTGCGCTCGTCGATCCGCGAGTTCCTCTGCTCGGAGGCGATGCACGCGCTGGGCATCCCCACGACGCGGGCGCTGGCCATCGTCGGCTCGCCCGCGCCGGTGCGGCGCGAGACGGTCGAGACCGCCGCGGTCGTCACCCGGCTGGCGCCCAGCTTCATCCGCTTCGGCCACTTCGAGCACTTTGCGCACACCGCCAGCGACACCACCGCGCTGCGCGCGCTGACCGATGCGGTGATCGACCACTTCTACCCCGCCTGCCGCGATGCACCGCAACCCGTGCTGGCGCTGCTGGAAGCCGTGAGCCGCCGCACCGCCACGCTGATGGCTGACTGGCAGGCGGTGGGCTTCTGCCACGGCGTGATGAACACCGACAACATGTCGATCCTGGGCCTGACCATCGACTACGGCCCGTTCGGCTTTCTCGATGCCTTCGACCCCGGCCACATCTGCAACCACACCGACAACCAGGGCCGCTACGCCTTTGCGCGCCAGCCCAGCGTGGCCTTCTGGAACCTGCATGCGCTGGCCCACGGGCTGATGCCGCTGCTGGACCCGGCCGACGGCGACCCTGCCGAGGCACTGAAGGCCGCGATGGCGCCCTACAAGGCGATGTTCGCCGAGGCGATGCAGGCGCGGCTGCGCGCCAAGCTGGGGCTGGCCACGGCGCAAGACAGCGACACCGACCTGATCGACGACCTGCTGCGGCTGATGGCGCAGGACCGCTGCGACTACACGATCACGCTGCGGGCGCTGGGGCGTTTCAGCACGGCCGCCGGTGCCGACAACGCCGCCGTGCGCGATTGGTTTGTCGACCGCGCTGCCTTCGATGCCTGGGGCGCGCGCTACGCCGCCCGCTTGCAGGCCGAGGGCAGCGTCGACGCCGACCGCCGGGCGCGCATGGATCGCATCAACCCGAAGTTCGTGCTGCGAAACCATCTGGCCGAAACCGCGATCCAACAAGCCCGTGCGGGCGATTTCAGCGAGGTGCAGCGGTTGCTGCAGGTGCTGCAATCGCCCTTCGACGAACACCCGCAGGCGCCAGCGGCCTATGCCGCCCTGCCGCCCGACTGGTCCACCCACCTCGAAGTGTCCTGCTCGTCATGAACCCCTTCAGCAAGAAGCACCCCGAACCCCATCCGCACGACGACCCGCGCTACCCGGTGCGCAAGAGCGAGGCCGAGTGGCGCGCCCAGCTCGACCCGATGCAGTACGAGGTGGCGCGCAAGGCCGCCACCGAGCGTCCCTTCACCGGCCGCTACTGGGACCACTGGCAGGACGGCGCCTACCGCTGCGTGGGCTGCGGGCAGGTGCTGTTTCAAAGCGACGCCAAGTTCGACGCCGGCTGCGGCTGGCCCAGCTGGAGCAAGGACATCGAACCCGGCCGCGTCGAGCGCATCACCGACACCAGCCACGGCATGGTGCGGGTGGAAGTGCGCTGCGCGAACTGCGGCACCCACCTGGGCCATGTCTTCGACGACGGCCCCGAGCCCACCGGCGAGCGCTACTGCATCAACTCGGCCGCCATCGACTTCGTGCCCAAGGCCTGAGCATGCGCACTTGCAAAGCCCGCCGGTGTGAAAAACGCGCCGGTCGGCGTCCAGCCGATCGATACACTGCCCGCGCATGAAACTACTGTTCGACTTTCTGCCGATCCTGCTGTTTTTCGGCACCTTCAAGTACACCGAATCCCACAAGGAATGGGCCGCGGCGTTTGCCACCCAGCACCTGGGCTTCATGGTGGCCGGTGGCCAGGTGGGCACCGCCGAGGCGCCGGTGATGCTGGCCACGGTGGTGGTGATCATCGCCTCGCTGGTGCAGGTGGCCTGGCTCAAGCTGCGCGGCAAGAAGGTCGACCTGATGCTGTGGATCAGCCTGGCGCTGGTGGTGGTGCTGGGCGGGCTGACGGTGTGGCTGCACAGCGAGACCTTCATCAAGTGGAAGCCCACCGGCCTGTACTGGGCGATGGGGTTGTCGTTCCTGATCAGCCAGTTCGTGTTCGGCCGCAACCTGCTCAAGCTGATGCTGGGCGAGCAACTGCAACTGCCCGAGGGCGTTTGGACGCGGCTGAGCCTGGCCTGGGTGGCCTTCTTCGCGGTGATGGGCGTGCTCAACCTGTGGGTGGCCTTCAACTTCGCCACGGCCACCTGGGTCAACTTCAAACTGTTCGGCGGCATCGGCCTGATGCTGCTGTTCACCCTGGGCCAAGGCCTCTACATCAGCCGGCACTTGCCTGAAGAAGACGCCGCACCCGCCAAGGACCCCTCATGAACGGCGTGACCGAAGAACTGATAGCCGCCACGCTGCGCGCCACGCTGGCGCCGATGCAAAGCCTGCAGGTCATCAACGAAAGCCACCTGCACGCCGGCCATGCCGGTGCCGGCGAAGGCTCGCACTTCAGGGTGAAACTGGTCAGCGAACAGCTCACCGGCCTGAGCCGCGTGGCCCGTCATCGCCTTGTGTATGATGCTTTGCGCGAAGTGATACCCCAGGGCGTCCATGCCCTGGCGATCGAGGCGCGTTGCCCCGCCGAAGCCTGATCCGGCGCTGTTGGCCCTTCCTCTCACGCCACCCCCTCGGGTGCGCGACCCAAGCCCCCCCTGAAAGCCCTGCCCATGATTCGCAAGTCCTTCGTCGCCCGTGCCTCGGCCACCGCCCTGGCCGCCGCCCTGCTGCTGCCGCTGGCGGCCACCGCCCAGAACATCGCCATCGTCAACGGCAAGGCCGTGCCCAAGGTGCGTGTCGACACCCTGCTGCAGCAGGCCCAGCGCGCCGGCCAGCAAATCTCGCCCGAGATGCAGGGCATGGCCAAGGACGAGGTGGTGCGCCGCGAGATCTTTTCGCAAGAGGCGGTCAAGCGCGGCATCGCGGCCCAGGCCGACTACAAGGCCCAGATGGAACTGGCGCGCGAGAGCATCCTGATCCGCGAACTGTTCGAGGACTTCAAGCGCAAGAACCCGGTCAGCGACGCCGAGGCCAAGGCCGAATACGACAAGTTCAAGGCCCAGGCCACCGGCACCGAGTACCGCGCCAGCCACATCCTGGTCGAAGGTGAAGACGAGGCCAAGTCGCTGATCGCCCAGATCAAGGGCGGCGCCAAGTTCGAGGACCTGGCCAAGGCCAAGAGCAAGGACCCGGGGTCCGGCGCCAACGGCGGCGACCTCGACTTCGCCAAACCCGAGTCCTACGTGCCCGAGTTCGGCCAGGCCATGTCCAAGCTGAAGAAGGGCGAGATGACCGAGGCGCCGGTGAAGACGCAGTTCGGCTTCCACATCATCCGGCTCGACGACACGCGCGATGCGCAGTTTCCCGACTTCGACGGCGTGAAGGCGCAGATCCAGCAGCGCCTCGCCCAGGTCAAGCTGCAGAAGTTCCAGGACGACATGCGCAAGGCCGCCAAGACCGACTACAAGTTCGCCGGGCAGTAAGCCACCCGAACCCGATCAAGGGGCGCTTCGGCGCCCTTTTTTCATGACCTCAATCGGTGGCCAGGAACAAAGCCGGGTCGACCATCACCCGGTTCAGGCTGACCGACCAGTGCAGGTGCGGGCCGGTCACGCGGCCGGTGGCGCCCACCGCACCCAGCACGTCACCCGCCTTCAGTTCGTCGCCCGGTTGCACGCCGATGGCGCTGAGGTGGCACAACATCGACAGCAGCCCGGCGCCGTGGTCCAGCCACACCGTATTGCCGTTGAAGAAGTAGTCGCCGATGTCCACCACCCGCCCGGCCAGCGGTGCGGTCACCGGCACGCCCGTGCCAGCGGCGATATCCATGCCGCTGTGCGGGCTGCGTGGCTGGCCGTTGAACACCCGGCGCAGGCCGAACGAGCCCGACCGCGGCCCGGCCACCGGCGGCTGCATGCGCAGCGTGGCCGGCAACGGTGTGCTGAAGCGGGCGATCAGCGTGGCCTGGTGCGCACGCTCACGCTGGTGACGCGCCAGGTTTTCCGGCGACAGGTCGACGTGGCGCGGCGCCACCTTCAGGCGCTGCTCGGCATAGCGGAAGGGCTGGATGCTGAAGGCCTGCACGGCCGCCGGCGCCGCACCGTGCTGCACCTGCAACTGCGCGATGCCCGGCTGGGCACCCAGCGCCACACCGACCACCGCGGTCCAGCCCGCCGGGCTGCCGATCACCAGCACCGGCACGCCGGCCAGTGACGCTTGCGGCGCCTCTGGCGCGGCGCCCAGTGGCACCAGCGCCACGCCGCCGGGGGTCGGTCGGGCCAGCGGCAGGGCCTGGGCGCCAGCCGCACCGGCGGTGCACAGCGCCACCGCCAGCAGCAGCGCCTCAGGCATCGCCCGGCGCAGCGCCAAAATCACACCGGCACCTCGGCGCCGGCCGGCTCCAGCAGGCGCCCGCCTTCGATCAGCAGTTGCCGATCGCAGCGTGCGGCGATGCTGCGGTCGTGGGTGACCAGCACCAGCGTGGTGCCGGTCTCGCGGTTCATGTCGAACATCAGCGCCATCACCTTCTCGCCGGTGGCGTGGTCCAGGCTGCCGGTGGGCTCATCGGCCAGCAGCACCTCGGGCTCGACGACGAAGGCACGTGCCAGCGCCACACGCTGCTGCTCGCCGCCCGACAGGGTGCGCGGATAGTGGCTGAGCCGTTCGCCCAGCCCCACGCGCTGCAGCATCTCGGTGGCGCGCGCGCGCGCATCGCGGCGGCCCAGCAGTTCGAGCGGCAGCATCACGTTCTCGAGCGCACTCAGGTGGCCCAGCAACTGGAAGCTCTGGAACACGAAGCCCAGCTTGCGCGCACGCAGGCCGGCGCGCTGGTCCTCGTCCAGCGCGAAGATGTCCTCGCCGTCGAGCCGCACCGTGCCGGTGGTGGGATGGTCGAGCCCGGCAATCAGCGCCAGCAGCGTGCTCTTGCCCGAGCCCGAGGCGCCGACGATGGCCGTCGACTGCCTTCGCTGCAGGGTGAAGTCGATGTCATGGAGAATCGTCAACGTGCCGGTGGAATCGGTGACCGCGCGGGTGACATGTTCAACCGCAATGATGGGATCGCTCATGGAATGTTGGGGCACGCGACGCCGGTCGCGACTAGTGGTGCTGCTGCACTGTAGCCTGCTGCTGGCCGCCGCGCTGGGCGCGGGTCTGGGCAATGCCGTGGCGGCGGGGCCGGCCGGCAAGACGGTGCTGGTGCTGGGCGACAGCCTGTCGGCCGAATACGGCCTGGCGCGTGGCACCGGCTGGGTGGCACTGCTCGAGCAGCGCCTGGCCCGCGAGAAGATCAGCGCCCGGGTGGTGAACGCCAGCATCAGCGGCGACACCACCTCGGGCGGCCGCTCACGCCTGCCGGCGCTGCTGCAGCAAAACAAGCCCAGCCACGTGGTGATCGAGCTGGGTGGCAACGACGCGCTGCGGGGCCTGCCGCTGGACATGACACGCGACAACCTGCTGGCGATGGTGCGCACGGCCAAGGCCAACGGTGCCAAGGTGATGGTGGTGGGCATGCAGGTGCCACCCAACTACGGTGCCCGCTATGGGCAGGACTTCACGGCGCTGTTCGCCAGCGTGGCCAGTGCCGAGGGCGCGGCGCTGGTGCCCTTCCTGCTGACCGGCGTGGCGGATGGGCCACAGGCCGACAAGCTGTTCCAGCCCGACCGCATCCACCCGCTGGCCGCCGCGCATCCGCGGATGCTGGCCAATGTGTGGGCGGTGATGAAACCCTGGCTGCTGAAGTGAGCGGCCAGCGCTGGTGCGCCCTGCAGCCGCAGGCGCACGGCGGCTGACCGCCGCGCCGGAGCGGCGTGTCAGCGGCTGTTGGCCCGCTCTTCGCGATCGCCGCGGCGCCCGTCGGGCCCCCGCGATTCGTCGCGTCCGGGCTTGCCGCCACGCCCCTCCCGGGGATCGGCATCGTCGCGCGGCGGGCGCACCACCGGTGCGGGCAACGTGCGGCGCGGCGGCTCGGCGGCTGGCGCCGCTGGCGGGGCCTGCCGCACCGGGGGCATCGGGCCGACCATCACCGCAGGGGCTGCGCCGAGCACCTCACCGCGCTCAGACCGGTTGTCGCTGCGCCCTGGCCGCCCGTCTGGCCGCCCGTCTGGCCGCACCTCCGGCCGCATCTGCGGCCGCCCGTCGCGCCGCCCGTCGCGCCATAGGGTTCGTGGGTCGACGGCACTACCGGTCACGGGTGCGCGCGGGCCTGGATCACGGCGGTCAAAGTCGCGGCGGTCGTTGTCACGCCGGTCGTTGTCTCGACGGTTGTTGTCGCGGCGGTCGGCATCCCGCCGATCAGGCTCGCGCGGTGCGCTGAATGGCGGCCGCGCCGGCTCGGGGCGGATCGGCCGCGGCGGACCCACCACCACGGGCGGGCGGCCATCGAAGCGCGGCCGCACCACCGGCACCACCACCCGCGGCGGTGGCGGCCGATGGCCGCCGATGCGGATGTTGACGCCCCAGTTGGCGCCGCTGACCCAGCCACGGTGCGCCGGTGCATAACGCGGCGGCTGGTGGCGCGGCCCGGGCGACCAGCTCCAGCGGCCCCCCACCGTCACCCAGACACCGTAGTGGAACGGCGCAAAGCCCCAGGGCGCGGCGTCGATCCAGGTCCAGCCCCAGGGCTGCACCCAGGCCCAGCGGCCGACGTGAAACGGCGCCCAGCCCGAGGCGACGATGCGCGGCTGCCAGACACTGCCGTACTCGGGGTCGTCGAGCCAGTCGCCATGGCGGTCCAGGTCCTGCCATCCGGTCATGCCCGGGGGCACATGGCGGGCGCTCTGCGGGGCGTCGTCCTGGCGCTCGTCGCGCGCCACCCAGTCGGCGAAGTTGTCGCGCTCCACGGCGGCCCAGGCGTAGCGCGTGGTGCCGGGTGGGTCTTGCCACAGGTCGGCGCGGCGGCCGGCGGCGATGGTCAGCGCGCTGTCGTGGCTTTCGAAGCGCAACTCTCCGCGCCAGGCGGTGGCCTGGGTGGCGTCACGGTCGCGGTCCAGCCGGTAATGGCCGGGGCGTTGCGGCAGCCAGCGACCTTCGCGGGTGAGCATGCTCACCGCGCCGAAGCCGTCCTGGTCGACCGCCGCCAGCCGCACCGCCAGGCTGCCCGCCTGCAGGTGCAGCAGCACGCTTTGCTCGTCGAGTTGTGGCAGCCACAACTCGGCGTCGGCGCCCAGCCGCAGCGTGGTGCTGCCCACGCGCAGTTCGGCGCGGCCGCCCGGGCCGGTGCTCAGGCGGTCGCCGGCGGCAAGCGGCCAGTTGCGCAGCGGCTGCTGCTCGGTGGAGGCCACCCAGCGGCCGCTGTCGCGGTCGTACCAGCGCACGTCGCCCGCCAGCGCACTCAGGCGCCCGACCAGGGTCGGCAGTTCGCCGGGCAGCGCGCCGGCGTTCGCTGATCGGGGCAGCACGGCCAGCGTGGTCAGCAGCAGCAGGGCCAGGCCGGCCCAGAGCCAACCGGCCGGGTGTGACTTCAAGGTGAGACGGGACACGCGCATCGCGGTTCTCCACCGCCCGCCAACGGGGCAGCTGCCTTTACAACGCGCACCGCCCGGGTGCGGCTGACGCGAGGGTGTTACCGCCTTGTAAAGCCGTGTTGCGCGGCCTCAATCGCCGCTGGGGTGGTCACCCAGTTCGGGGAACAGCACGCTGGTGAAACCCAGCCGCGTCAGGTCGCGCATGCGGGTGGGGTAGAGCCGGCCGATCAGGTGATCGCACTCGTGCTGCACCACCCGGGCATGGAAGCCGTCGACCTCGCGGTCGACGGCCTGGCCGAACTGGTCGACCCCGGTGTAGCGGATGCGCTGCCAGCGGGGCACCCAACCACGCAGTCCCGGCACCGACAGGCAGCCTTCCCAGCCGTCCACCTCGTCGACGCCCAGCGGCGTGATCTGCGGGTTCAGCAGCACCGTCAGCGGCACCGGCGGGGCCTCGGGGTAGCGTTCATTGCGCTCGAAGCCGAAGATCACCAGTTGCAGGTCGACGCCGATCTGCGGCGCCGCCAGCCCGGCGCCGTTGGCGGCCACCATGGTGTCGCGCATGTCGGCCACCAGCGCCGCCAGCTCGGGCGTGCCGAACTGCTGCACCGGCTGCGCCACGCGCAGCAGGCGCGCATCGCCCATCTTCAGGATCTCGCGAATCGCCATGGGAATGAGCCGAAATGCAGGGTCCGACTGCGCTGCCCGGATCAGGCCACGCGCAAGCAGGGCTGGCCCGCCGCCGCCTGCACCCGGCCCACCACCGCCGCCTGCTCGAAGCCGTGGCGGCGGAAGATCGCCAGCACCTGGTCGAGGGCCTGCGGCTCACAGGCCACCAGCAGGCCGCCGCTGGTCTGCGGATCGGTCATCAGCGCGCGGTCGACCTCGGCCAGGCTGTCGGCCACCACCACGTCGGCGCCATAACCGGCCCAGTTGCGGCCCGACGCGCCGGTGATGTGGCCCTGCTCGGCCAGCGCGCGCACGCCCGACAGCAGCGGCACCGAGGCCCAGTCGAGCTGCACCTCGCAGCGTGCGCCGCGCGCCATCTCCAGCGCATGGCCGGCCAGGCCGAAGCCGGTGACGTCGGTGATCGCGTGCACACCGGGCAGCTCGGCCAGGTCGGGCCCGGGGGTGTTGAGCTGGGTGGTGTTGGCGATCATCTGGGCGTAGCCCGCGTCGCCCAGCTCGCCCTTCTTCAGCGCCGCGCTCATCACGCCCACGCCCAGCGGCTTGCCCAGCACCAGTACGTCACCCGGGCGGGCATCGGCGTTGCGCTTCACGCGCTTGGGATGGATCAGGCCCAGCGCCACCAGGCCGTAGATGGCCTCGACCGAATCGATGGTGTGGCCGCCCGCGATCGGGATGCCCGCGGTGCGGCAGACCGACGCGCCGCCTTCGAGCACCTTGCCGATGGTGGCGGTGGACAGCACGTTGATCGGCATGCCCACCAGCGCCAGCGCCAGGATCGGCCGCCCGCCCATCGCGTAGACGTCGCTGATGGCGTTGGTGGCGGCGATGCGGCCGAAGTCGAACGGATCGTCGACGATGGGCATGAAGAAATCGGTGGTGGCGATCAGCGCCTGCTCGTCGTTGAGCTGGTAGACGGCGGCGTCGTCGGCGGTTTCGATGCCCACCAGCAGCTCCTTCGGGATCGGCATCGCCGCCGTGCCCTTGAGGATCTCGGACAGCACGCCGGGCGCGATCTTGCAGCCGCAGCCGCCGCCGTGCGAGAGCGAGGTCAATCGGGGTTCGGCGATCTTGTCGGGGGCATTCATCATCGGGCTCCAGGGGGATGGGATCGAAGCAGCTGGGCCACCAGGTGGCGCAGCGTGGCAGCTTCCGCTTCAGGGGCAAACAGCGCCGCGCGGGCAGCACATTGCCGTTGCAGGGCCGCCAGCATATCGGCATCGTCGCGGGCGCGCTGCAGCAGGGCTGCCAGCGCCGCGTCGTCGCCGGGCGCAAACGTCCCGGTGTAGTCGCTGCCCAGCAGCCCGAGGTTACCGTCGATCTGCGAGGCGATCACCGGCGTGCCGCTGCGCAGTGCCTCGATCACCACATGCGCGCCGCCTTCCATGCGGCTGGGGTGCACCAGCACATGCGCGGCCTGGATGCGTGCGCGCACCTGGCCGTGCGGCAGCGCCCCCAGCCAGCGGTAGTTCGGTTGCGCCACCGCCAGCGCCGCCGCCTCGGCACCCAGCGCCGGGTCGAGCGGGGCGCCGATGTGATCGAGCAGGATGTCGGCACGCCCGGCCAGCCGGCGCGCGGCGGCAAAGTAGGTGCGCGGGTCTTTTTCGTCGCGCAGATGGCCCACCATCAGCGCGCGCAGGTGCCGGCCGGTCTTGGGCAGCGTCTGGCGCTGGCTGCAGGACTGCAGCAGCACATGGCACTTGGCCCGCAGCGCGAGCGGCAGGCGCTGGGCTCCCAATGCGTTGAGCACCACCAGCGCATCGGCCAGCGCCAGCGAGCGCTGCGCGTCGGCGTCGCCGTCGATGTCGCGGTACAGGTCGGTGCCGGTCAGCACCACCAGCAGCGGGCGTTGCGGATGGGCGGCGCGCCAGGCGGCGATGGCCGGCGCCGAGCGGCGGGCGTGCAGCGCGATCATCAGCGCCGGATCGTCCGCTGCACCCGCAGCACCCGGCTGCCAGCGCGCCGTGAGCTGCACACGGTAAGCTGCGCCCAGCATGCCGGCCCAGCGACGGGCGGTCTGCCAATTGCCGTTGTTGGCGTCGGCCAACGCCGGCGTGACGATGACGATGGAATCTGAATGCACGACGCAAGCGTAACCGCTGCCGCCAATCGGGCGCGGCAAGGCAGCGCGGCCGACCTGGCCGCCGCACTCACCGACAGCCGCCGCGACACGCTGGCCACCTTCGAGGTTTTCCGGCAGGCCCTGCCCGACCTGCAGGTGCCGCACCGCGCTGAACTGAACCCGCCGCTGTGGGAGCTGGGCCACATCGGCTGGTTCCAGGCCTGGTGGCTGCAGCGCCATGCGGGCCGCATGCAAGGCCACCGCGCCGACCCCGATGCGCCGCGCATGCCCGCCGCGCGGCCCGACGCCGATGCGCTGTACAACTCCAGCCGGGTGCCGCACGCCAGCCGTTGGTCGCTGCCGCTGCCCGACGCCGAGGCCACCTGCGCCGAACTGGCCGGCCAGCTGCAGGCCACGCTGGCGCTGCTGGCCGAGGTGGACGATGGTGGCCCGCAGCGCCACGATGCGCTGTACTTCTTCCGCCTGGCGTTGCTGCATGAAGACATGCACCACGAAGCCGCGCTGTACATGGCCCAGGGCCTGGGCGTGGCGATCACCGATGCGCGCTGGCAGGGCGCGGCGTTGCCCGAGCCCCCTGCGGCGCTGGCGCTCGAAGCCGGCCGCTGGCGCCTGGGCAGCAACGTGGAAGCTGGCTTCGCCTTCGACAACGAGCTGGGCGCCCACACGGTGGCCGTGCCGGCCACGCGCATGGACGCTCAAGCCGTACGTTGGGCCGAGTACCTGCCCTTCGTCGAGGCGCGGGGTTACGCCGACCCGCAGTGGTGGAGCGACGCCGGCCGCCGTTGGCTGGCGCAATCGTCGCCCGCCGCGCCGCGCTACCTGCGCAGCACTGGCCGCACCGGCAGCGCCTGGCAGCAGTGGCGCCACGGCCAGTGGCAGGCGCTGGACCCGCGCCAGGCCGCCTGCCACCTGACCCACCACGAGGCCGAGGCCTGGTGCCGATGGGCCGGCCGCCGCCTGCCCGGCGAGGCCGAGTGGGAACGCGCGGCGATCGGCCACCCGGGGTCCTTTCGCTGGGGCGACGTGTGGGAATGGACGGCCAGCGGCTTTGCGCCCTACCCCGGCTTCACGCCCCACCCTTATCGGGACTACTCGGCGCCCTGGTTCGACGGCCGGCCGGTGCTGCGCGGCGCCTCGTTCATGACCCAACCGCGCTTGCGCCACCCGCGCTACCGCAACTACTTCCTGCCCGAGCGCAACGACGTGCCGGCCGGGTTTCGCAGCTGCGCCGTGTAGGCCGCTCGAATGGCGACCGGGCAGCGGCTGGCATTGGCCTGCCCCAGGGCCCTCAGCCGCCGGCCAGGAACACGCCGAACCAGCCTTGCGCATCGGTCCAGCGCTGCACCCGGGTGAAGCCGGCGTCGCGCAGCAGCGCGGCAAAGCCGTCGGGGGTCCATTTGTATGAGTTTTCGGTGTGCAGCCGCTCGCCGGCGGCAAAGTGGCGCTCGCCGCCTGGCCAGCGCACGGTGGTGGCCGCACGCGCTTCCAGGTGCATCTCGATGCGCGAGGCCCCGGTGTTGAACAACGCCACATGGCGCCAGCCGCGCGGGTCGAAGTCGGCACCCAGCAGGCGGTTCAGGTGCTTCAGCAGGTTCAGGTTGAAGGCCGCGGTGACGCCCAGCGCATCGTCGTAAGCGGCCTCCAGCAGTGCGATCGGCTTGACCAGATCGACGCCGATCAGCAGCCCACCGCCGCGCGCCAGGTCGCGTGCGTCGCGCAGCAGGCGCAGCGCGTCGTCGGGCGCAAAGTTGCCGATGCTCGAGCCCGGGTAGAACACCAGGGCCGGGCCGTCCACCAGATCGGCCGGCAGCTGCAAGCGGCTGGAGAAATCGAGCCCCACGCCGGCCAGGTCCATCGCCGGGTGCTCGCGCTGCAGGCCTTGCAGCGCCTGCTGCAGGAACGACGCCGAAATGTCCACCGCCACATAACGCCGCGGCTGCAGCACCGCAAACAACCGCGCCGCCTTGGCGCAGTTGCCCGCACCCAGGTCGACCATCACCGGATGCGGGCCGGTCAGCGCCTGCACCGCCTGGGCGATGGCCGGTGCGTGGGCCGCGACAATGGCCGCCTCGGTGCGGGTGGGGTAGTACTCGTCGAGCTCGGTGATGGTGTCGAACAACCGCGAGCCCAAGGGGTCGTAGAAGAACTTGGGCGATGCGTGTGCCGGCGTGGCTTGCAGACCGGCCGCTGCTTCGGCGGCCAGCGCCTGGTCGTCGATCTGATGCAGCTGGAAGAAAATCGGTGTGTTCATCGTAGACGGGTGGGCGGGTCGGCGACAGGAATCATGGCGCGCAAGACCCGTCAACCACTCTAGCAGCCCGTCCCGGATAGAGTCATGGCCTGCGTTCGTTCACCCCACCCGGAGATGCCCCCATGATCAGCTTGTCCCCGTCGCGCACCCTCAAGGCGCTGATGACCTGCGCACTCATCGCCTTTGGCAGCGTGACGCATGCGCAGCAGGTGTTTCGCATGACCGCGATCCCCGACGAATCGCCCACCGAGCTGGCACGCAAGGCCGCGCCGCTGGTGAAGTACCTCGCAGGCAAGCTGGCGATGAAGGTCGAGTTCACGCCGGTGACCGACTACGCCGCCTCGGTGGAGGCGCTGGTCAACAAGAAGATCGACATGGCCTGGTTCGGCGGCTTCACCTTCGTGCAGGCCAACGTGCGCTCGGGTGGCAGGATGATCCCGCTGGTGCAGCGTGAAGAGGACGAGAAATTCCGCTCGGTGTTCATCACCAGCGATGCGGCCGTGCAAGGCCTGGCCGACCTGAAGGGCAAGGACGTCAGTTTCGGCTCGCAGAGCAGCACCTCGGGCCATTTGATGCCGCGCAGCTACCTGTTGCAGGCCGGGGTCAACCCCGACAAGGATTTCCGCCGCGTCGCCTTCAGCGGCGCGCACGACGCCACCATCGCCGCCGTGGCCTCGGGCAAGGTGCAGGCCGGCGCGCTGAACATCTCGGTGTGGGAGAAGTTCGTCGCCGACAAGAAGGTCGACCCGGCCAAGGTGCGCGCCTTCTACACCACCCCGCCCTACTTCGACTACAACTGGACGGTGCATGCCGACATGCCCGCCGCGCTGCGCGAGAAGATCAGCCAGGCCTTTCTGACACTGAGCCGCGACACCGCTGAAGGCAAAGCGATCCTCGAGTTGCAGCGTGCCACGCGTTTCGTGCCCAGCAAGGCCGACAACTACAAGGGCATCGAGACCGCGGCGCGCAGCGCCGGCCTGTTGTGAGGCCGGTGCGTCCGTGAAGCTCGATCTGCTGGCGGTGGCCGCCCGCCACCCAGCCGCGCGCAACGGCGCGGCAGCCGCGCTGCGCTCGCTCAACCTGCAGGTCAGGTCGGGTGAGCAGGTGGCCATCATCGGCCCCTCGGGCGCCGGCAAGACCACGCTGCTGCAGCTGATGGCCTGCGCGCTGCCGCCCTCGGCGGGCGTGCTGCAGGTCGACGGCCAAGACCCGTGGACGCTGCCGCGGCGTGATCTGCAGCGGCTGCGCGGGCGGCTGTTCCTGGCGCCGCAGGTGCCGCCGCTGCCACCGCGCCAGCGCGTGGTCACCTCGGTGCTGGCCGGGCGGCTGCCGGCAATGAGCCTGGCCGCCAGCCTGCGCTCGCTGTTCTACCCCAGCGACATCCCTGCCGCCCATGAAGCGCTCGACCGCTTCGACCTGGCCGACAAGCTGTTCGAGCGGGTCGACCGCCTGTCGGGCGGCGAGCGCCAGCGTGTGGGCCTGGCGCGGGCACTGCTGTCGCCGGCCCGGCTGTGGCTGGTCGACGAGCCGCTGTCGGCACTCGACCCCACGCGCGCCGATCAGGCCATGCGCACCCTGGTGCAGCAAGCCGCCGCGCGCGGCATCACGCTGGTGTCCACCCTGCACCAGGTGGAGATGGCACTGGCGCACTTTCCGCGCATCGTCGGCCTGCGCGACGGCGAGCTCAACTTCGATCTGCCCGCAGCCGAGGTCAGCCGCGCGCGCCTGCAGCGCCTGTATGCCCAGCACGAGAACGAGCTGCATGGCGACGCGCCGCTGCCAACCGATGAGCCGGTGCCCGCCGCCCCGGTGCCGGCGGTGATGCACTGCCGCTGACACACCGCCACGCCGCCACGCCGTGATGAGCACCACCGCCCTGCAGCCCCCACCGCGCCGCCCGCCGCGGCCCGCACCCGCGCACGACCCGGCCTGGCTGTCGCGCCTGTTCTGGCTGGGCGCCGCGCTGGTGCTGCTGTGGCCGATGGTCGTGGCCACCGAGTTCCGGCCCTGGATCCTGTTCGAACCCAAGAACCTCGAAGTCACCGCGCAGTTCCTCGGCAGCTTTGTGCCGCCGGCGCATTCGGCCGACTTCCTGGCGCTGGTGGCGCGTGAAACCTGGCGCACCGTGGCCATCGCCACCGCCGGCCTGACGCTGGCGCTGGTGGTGGCGGTGCCGCTCACGCTGCTGTCGGTGCGGGTGCTGTCGATCTCGGCGCTGTCGGGCCGCATGGCGCGTGGGCCAGCGGTGCTGCGCCAGTTGGTGCGCTGGTTGCTGATCGTGCTGCGCAGCGTGCCCGAGCTGGTCTGGGCGCTGGTGTTCGTGCGGGTGGTGGGCCTGGGGCCCACCGCCGGGGTGCTGGCCATCGCGCTGACCTACGGCGGCATGCTCGGCAAGGTGTACGCCGAGATCCTGGAGAGCGGCGAGCCGCACACCACCGAGACGCTGCTGCGCAACGGCAGCTCGCGGCTGCAGGCCTTCAGCTTCGGCCTGCTGCCGCAGAACGCGGCCGAGCTGACCAGCTACACCGTCTACCGCTGGGAATGCGCGATCCGCAGCTCGGTGGTGCTGGGCTTCGTTGGCGGCGGCGGCCTGGGCCAGCAGTTGGACAACTCGATGAAGATGTTCAACGGCGGCGAGGTGTTCACGATGCTGGTGGTGTTCGTCGCGCTGGTGGCGATGGCCGACCGGGTGAGCGCCGGCCTGCGCCGCGCGCTGGGCTGATGGCCGATGGACACCCGGCCTGCTGCCAACCAACCCTACCGGCTGCCGCCGCCGCTGTTCAGCGCGCGCTGCCGCGCCTGCTGGTTCACCACCGCGGTGCTGTTGCTGATCGCCGCCAGCTTCTGGACGCTGGACCTGCAGTGGGCGCAGTTCCTGTCGCTGGACGCCGCGCGCAGCATGGGCCGCTTCATCGCCGAGTTCTTTCCGCCCGACACCTCGCCCGAGTTCCTGCGCAAGGTGGCCATCGGCACGGCCGAGACGCTGGCGATGTCGGCCTTCGGCACCGCGCTGGCCGCTGCGGCCGGCGTGCTGCTGGCGTTGCCGGCCAGCCGCCTGCACGAGGGCGACGCCGCCTGGGGCCGCCGCCCCACCCGGCTGCTGCTGAACGCGCTGCGCGCCATCCCCGAGCTGGTGTGGGCCGGGCTGCTGCTGATCGCCGCCGGGCTGGGGCCGTTTGCTGGCACGCTGGCGCTGGCCGCGCACACCACCGGCGTGCTGGGCCGGCTGTTTGCCGAGGCGGTGGAAAACGCACCCCCCGGCCCCGGCGCCGCGCTGCGCGCACAAGGCGTGGGCAACGTGCGGATCTTCCTGTACGCCACGCTGCCGCAGGTGCTGCCGCAGCTGATGAGCTACACGCTGTACCGCTGGGAGAACAACATCCGCGCCGCCGCCGTGCTGGGCGTGGTGGGCGCCGGCGGGCTGGGCCAGTTGCTGGCCTTCCACATGGGCCTGTTCCAGATGGGCAAGACCGCCACCATCCTGGGCGCGATGCTGGGGCTGGTGGCGCTGGTGGATGCGCTCAGCTACGCCACCCGTCGTGGTTTGACGCGATGAGCCACGGCCACCTGCATGCCGCCGGGCCTGGGGGAAGACCCCCAGGCCGTAACCTTTTGCGCCCGACCAACGACCACTCGGGCGGGCGGGCAGGCGCGCCGGCCCACCCTGCCGCCACCTGAGGCCCACCTCCATGCAAGCACTGCTGCCCCAGCTCAATCCCGTCCAGGCCTGGTGGGTGCTGTCCCTGGCCATCCTGCTGGAGGTGGGTGGCACCACCTGCATGCGGCTCAGCGAGGGCTTCAGCCGGCTCACGCCCTCGGTGCTGATCTTCGTCTTCTACGCGGCCTCGTTCGGGCTCAACGTGCTGGTCATCCGGGTGCTGGGCCTGAGCGTCACCTACGCGGTGTGGTGCGGCGTGGGCACGCTGGCCACCACGCTGATCGGCTGCCTTTACTTCAAGGAGCCGGCCACCGCGCTGAAAATGGCCAGCACCGGCCTGATCGTGATGGGCGTGATGGGCATGCACCTGGCCTCGCGCGAGGCGGCCTGAGCCCCCCATGTCCGGCCCCTCGCCCAACCAGCAATCGATCGAGCGCTACCGCCGCCACGCCGCAGGCTACGACGCCTCGGCCCGGCGCACGATGGCGCTGCGCCTGCGCACCATCGCGCTGCTGCGCCTGCGGCCGGGCGACGTGGTGCTGGACATCGGTGCCGGCACCGGCCAGAGCTACGCGCCGCTGCTCCAGGCCGTGGGCCCGCAAGGCCGGGTGCTGGCGTTCGAGCAAAGCCCCGAGATGTTCTCCAAGGCCGAACAGCGCGTGCAGCAACACGGCTGGCAGCGGGTATGGCACTGCCGCGCCGCGGCCGAGGCGGTGCAGTTGCCCGAGCCGGTGGATGCACTGCTGTTCAACTACGTGCACGACATCACCCGCAGCCCGCAAGCGGTGGCCAACCTGCTGCGCCAAGCCAGGCCCGGCGCGCGGGTGGCGATGGCCGGCATGAAGTACTTTCCCTGGTGGACCGGGCCGCTGAACCTGCTGGCCTGGCTGAAGAACCGCCCCTACAACGCCCACGCCGCCGACTTGTGGCACCCGTGGGATCTGGTGCAGGCCCGCTGCGATCGCTTCGAGCGGCAATCCACCCAGGCCGGCATGGGCTACATCGCCCATGGCCATATGCGATGAAAACTGACCCGCCCATGCCTTCCACCGAACGCGCCACCGTGCCCGACACCCGGCCCGCCGCCAAGCCCCGCATCGGCCTGCTGTTCAGCTACGACTGGGACACACTGGGCTTTGGCCAGCTGGCACCGCGTTTCGATTTCGACCAGGCGGGCTTCGACCTGTTCTGTTTTCCCAGCAATGCGCGGCTGGTCGGTTTCGACCTCATGCGCTTTGCCACGCGCCAGGCCCAGCACGGCAAGCGGCACGGCTGGGCCGGTGTGGTGTCGCACCACGAGCAGTTCGGCGCGCTGGCCGCCGCGCTGGTGGCCGAGCAGCTGGGCCTGCCCGGCACGCCGGTCAACGCCATCCTGGCCTGCCAGCACAAGCTGCATGCACGCCGGGTGATGCAGCAGGTGTGCCCCGAGGCCAACCTGCGCTTTGCCGACCTGGATGCGCACTACGGCGGCGACGTGCCCGCCGACATCACCTACCCGGTCTACGTCAAGCCGGTGAAGGCCGCGTTCTCGGTGCTGGCGCGGCGGGTGGACAGCCGCGCCGAGCTGCACCGCCACACCCGTTTCGGCCGGCGCGAGCTGTGGGTCATCCGTCGGCTGGTCGAGCCCTTCGAGCGCGTGGCACGCCAGCGCCTGCCGCAGGCCGGCACGGCCCACCGCATGATGCTCGAAGAGCCGGTGACCGCCGCGCAGTTCAACCTCGACGGCTGGGTCTACAACGGCCGCGCGCATGCGCTGGGTGTGGTCGATGCGGTGATGTACCCCGGCACCCAGGCCTTCATGCGCTGGGAGCACCCCAGCCGGCTGAGCGCCGACGTGCAGGCCCGTGCGCTCGACGTGGCGCAGCGCTTTCTGGCCGCGGTGGGCTTCAGCCACGGCATGTTCAACATCGAGTTCTTCCACGATCCGGCCACCGACCGGTTGAGCGTGATCGAGGTCAACCCGCGGCTGGCCTCGCAGTTCTCCGACCTGTACCAGCGGGTGCACGGCATCGACCCGCACGCGATGTCGCTGGCGCTGGCGCTGGGCGACGATCCGGCCCAACTGCCTCGCAGCGCGCCGGTGGGCGGCGCCGCGGCCAGCCTGGTCTACCGCGCCTTCAGCACCGAGCGCGCGCCGGCCATGCCCGGTGCAGCGCAGCGTGCCGCACTGGCGCGGCAGTTTCCGGACGCGCTGCTGTTCACCTACCCCAAGAGTGGCCACGCGCTGGCGCGCGACTTCAAGTGGCTGGGCAGCCACCGCTACGGCATCCTGCACCTGCACGGCCGCGACGCCGCCCACCTGCGCCAGCGTGTTGAAGCCGCCAGTGCGCTGATCGGCTGGACACCGCCCTATGCCGACGGCCTGGACCACAAGCCCAGCAGCGCGGCCTCCAGCAGCAGCCCGGCCGCCCACACAATCCCCGCCAATGCCGCGGCCACCACCGTTCACCAACTCATCCCCGGAGCCAGCTCATGACCCATTTGCCAACCCACCCCGGCGCCCTGTGGCGCCGCCTCACACTGGCACTGTTTGCCGTGCTGGCCCTGGCACTGGGCGGCTGCTCGGCGATGCGTGCGCAGAACCCCGATTCGCCGCTGAAGCCGGTGCGCGCCATCGCGATGGGCAGCGACGCGCACGTGATGCTCGACGGCCACGACGTGGTGGCCTACTTCACGCAGGGCCGCCATGTGATGGGCCAGCCGCAGATCAAGAGCGCCTACCAGGGCGTGACCTTCTACTTCGCCAGCGCCGCGCACAAGGCCTTGTTCGACGCAGCACCTGCCAAGTACCTGCCGCAGTTCGGCGGCTTTTGTGCCAACGGCATCGCCTACGGCATCCCCTGGGGCGGTGATGCCGACACCTGGCGCATCGTCGACGGCAAGCTCTACATCTTCGGCGGTGCCGGCTCGCGTGATGCCTTCGAGCTCGACACCCCGGGCAACCTGAAGCTGGCGCAGAAGTACTGGACCGAAGAGGTGGCCGGCAGCAACAGCTTCTGGCAGCGCAGCAAGCGCATGGTGCTGCGCGTGCCGCACTACAAGAGCGGCGGCGAGCTGGCCCAGCTGGTGGCCGATGCCAAGGCGCGCAAGCCCTGAGGCCGAAGCGGGCCGGGTGATGCGGTGCTCAGCGCGGGTAGCCCAGCGCCGGCTGGCCCACGCCCTCGGCTGCACGCCAGCCCGGCGGCTTGGCCAGCAGGTTCTGCGCCAGGCTGCCCGGGTCGTAGTCGGGATAGGCCTGGC
>MESD01000068.1:4055-9676 GCA_001770815.1 Burkholderiales bacterium RIFCSPHIGHO2_12_FULL_69_20 | reverse complement strand
GGCCAGCCACTGGGCGCGGATCTGCGCGCCCGACCGGTAGTGCGGCACGCGGTGCAGGTAGGCTGCCAGCGACGCGCCGCGCCAGCCGCGCTCGCGCAGCCCCGGCCACAGGCGGTCGGCATGATCGATGTTCCAGGCCGGGTCCAGCGACCAGGCCGTCTGGCCCAGCACGTCGCCGAAGATGAACAGGCGTCCGTCGCGCACCGCCCAGGCGGTGGGGTCGCTGCCCAGCTTGATGCCGTAGGCCGCGCCGCTGGCGCAGAAGCCGCCGTACTGCGGCTCGTAGCGCGCCGGGTCGGCCTCGAACAGGCGTTGGTGCTCGGGGCTGGCGAACAGGTAGCTGCGGTCGGGCAGATCGACCCGCAGCGCCGGGTCGCCGCGCGTCGGCTGGCCGCGGGTGAAGTAGGCCACCGGGTCGTGGCCCAGCAGCATCACCGGCCGGCCCACGGCCGACGGCACGGTGGCATAGGGCGTGCCGCAACCCGCCAGCAACCACAGGGCCAGCAGGCCGCCCATCCAGCAACCGATCGCACGCAGCATGGGTTTCTCCTCGAAGCTGCCCCGGTTTATGCCACAGCCTGAGACGACACCGGCGCGCGAGTTGGTCCGCCGCGCACTGCTGCTGGGCGTCGGCACCGCAATGCTGCTGCCGGGCTGCGCCAGCGATGCCGGGCTCGACCACGATGGCGCCGATGCCCCGCTGGCCGCACCGCTGACCACCGTGCCGCGGGTGGCCTGGGTGTTCGGCTCGGGCGGGCCTCGCGGCTTCGTGCACGTGGGTGTGCTCAAGGCAATGGCCGAGCTGCAACTCAAGCCCGACGTGATCGTCGGCGCCTCGGCCGGTGCGCTGGTGGGCACGCTGTTCGCGGCCGGCATCGAAGCCGGCGCGATCGAGCGCCTGGCGCTCGACCTGCAGCCCTGGCAGCTGCTGCGCTGGCAGCCGGGTGGCACCCAGCGCTGGGCCGCCGACGGCCTGGCCACCTGGGTCAACGATCGGCTGGACGGCCGCCCGCTGCAGGCGTTGCCGATCACCATGGTCTGCGCCGCCCAGCGGCTGCGCGACGGCGCGGTGATCGGCTTTTCACGCGGCAACGCCGGCCTGGCGGTGCAGGCCTCGGCGGCCATCGAAGGCCAGCTGGCACCGCTGACCATCCGCCGCGAGCGTTATGCCGACGCCGACCAGCGCATGCCGCTGCCGGTGCGGCTGGCCCACGCACTGGGCGCCACGCAGGTGCTGGCAGTGGATGCCTCGGCGCATGAAGACCGTGCCCCCGAGCGCGCCAGCGGCTACCGCGACGGCGATCTGCGCAAGCGCGCCCTCACCCGGCCCGATGCGCAGCTGGCCGATGTGCTGCTGCACCCCGACTTCGGCTACTGGGTGAGCTTGAGCCGTGAATTCCGCGAGCGCGCCATCGCCGCCGGCTACCAGGCCACGCTGGCCGACGCGGCACGGCTGCGCACGCTGCACACACGCTGATCGCTGCGCGCGCTGTTCGATCAGCGCGCGGCGGCCACGATGCGCTGCGCCAGTTGCTGCAGCGCGCGCCGGTGCGCGGCGGCCAGCGCATCGGCGTCGGCGCCGCTGGCGGGTGTGACGAACGTGGCCTCGCCCACCTGCGGCGGCGCAGCGCCCAGCGCATCGGCCAGGCTCCAGCGCGCCTGCAGCTGCACACCACGCCCGTCGGCCGTCACGTCCAGCGCGCTGAACTCCACCCGCAGCTGCCGGGTGGGCCGCACGCCCGGTGGCAGCGGTGCGGTCCACACCGGCGCACCCCAGGCCCGCGTCAGATCGGCCCGCAACAGCCGCGGCACCACATCACGCAGCGGCTCGGCCCAACGCACACCGCCCAGCGGCTGCAGGCTGGCGCCGCCGCTGCCCACCAGCAACGCATCGCGGTCGAGGTGGCCGGGCAGCCCCACCGGCGCCATCAGCTGCCACACCTCGTGGCTGACCGGCGCCGCGGGCGGCACCTCGGCGCCCGGCGCCTCGGCCGGCAGGCGCAGCCAGGTGATGGGCGGCAGCGGGCTGGCACAACCGGCCAGCAGCGCGGCCAGCACGGCAGCCATCGGCAGCCCAGCCCCAGCCGACCGCGCCCGCCGCGGTGCGCAGGAGGTCGGGATCGCGGGGGTCGAACGGATGGGAAAGTGGCGCATGACGGTGTCCGGTGGGCAGCAGCGGCAAAACGGTGGGTCAGGGCGCCGCCGCGCGGCCGCGCAGCAGCGCATCGGGATGGCGCTCGAGCAGTTCAGCCAACTCGCGCAGCGAGCGTGCGGCGCGGGCCACGTCCTGCAGCGCGCGGTCGGCATTCAGCCGCAGCGCCGAATCCTCGGCCGCGGCCTCGCGCAACACCACCGCGGCCTGGCCCAGCTCGGCGCTCATGCGCTGCACCTGGGCCACCATCGGCAGGCCGGCCGCTGCCAGCGCCTGGGTCTGCGAGGCGGCGGCGCCCATCTGCGCGGCCGCCATCGCCAGCTGCTGGGCCGCCGGTGCGATCTGCTGCACCGCGCGGCGTGATTCGGCCAGCGTGGCCTCGGCGCTGCGGGCCAGCGGCCCCACTTCGCGCTGCATGGTCTGGGCCAGTTGCTGCACCGACGACGCCGCCGCAGCGCTGCGGGCCAGCAGCTGCGCCGCCTCGGGGCCGCCCAGCAACTGGCGGGTGGACGCCGCCACCGCCGACAGGTCGCGGCCGATCTGCGCCAGGTCCAGCCCCTCCAGCTGCGATTGCAGCGTCTGCAACCGCGTCGCCTGGGTGGGGATCACCGGCAGCGTGCCCGCTGCACCGGCAGCCGGTGTGCCGGTGCTGGCCACGGCACGCGCCGGGTCGATGTCCAGGTCGATGTACAGCAGGCCGGTCAGCAGGCTCTGCGTGGCCAGCCGCGCCACCAGGCCGCGCGCCACCAGCGCCGGCAGCGCCGCACCGGCGGTGGACAGTGGGTGGCCCAGGACGCCGTGCAGCAGCGCGCGGTCGAATTCAGCGGTCACCGGCATCGCCAGGCCATCGGGCCCGGCCGGCGCCAGCGCCACCGTGACGACCTGGCCCACGCGCACACCACGCAGCACCACCGGCGCACCCACCTGCAGGCCGTAGACCGAGCGGTCGAAGCGCATCACACCGCGCTCGCTGGCCGCAAACCAGTTGCCGCCCAGCAGCACCACGGCCAGCGCCACCAGCGCCAGGCCGGCCAGCGCAAAGAAGCCCACCCGCCAAGCCGCCGGCCTCATGCCGAGCCCCTGGGATGCCTGTCAGGCCCTGCGGGCGCGGGTGCCGCGCCACGCTGCAAAAACTGCCGAACCGCCAGCGGACCGTGCCGCAGCAGCTCATCGGGGGTGCCCAGGGCCGTCATCGTCTTTGCGTGTTCATCCAGGTAGAGGGCGCGGTCGGCCACCGCAAATACGCTGGTGATCTCGTGCGTGACCATCACCACCGTGGTGCCCAGATAGTGCCTCAGATGGAGCACCAGCTCGTCCAGCCGCGCGGCGTTGGGCGGATCGAGCCCCGAGCCAGGTTCGTCGAGGAACAGCAGCTCGGGGTCGAGCGCCAACGCGCGGGCCAGCGCGGCGCGCTTGCGCATGCCGCCCGACAGCTGCGCGGGCATCAGCTCGAAACCGCCCTGCAGCCCCACCAGCGCCAGCTTGAAGCGCGCACGGCGGGCACACTCGGCCGCCGGCAGCGCGGTGAACAGGCGCATCGGCAGCATCAGGTTCTGGCCCAGCGTCATCGAGCTCCACAGCGCGCCGGCCTGGAACATCACGCCGAAGCGCCGGCGCAGCGCGGCCAGCGCGGCCTCGTCGCCGTGGTGCAGGTCGTGGCCGTCCAGCAGCACGCGGCCGGCGGCCGGCCGCTCCAGCCCCACCAGGTGGCGCAACAGCGTGCTCTTGCCGCAGCCGCTGGGGCCCACCACCACCAGCACCTCGCCGCGCTGCACCTCGAAATCCAGCCCCTGCTGCACCCGCACGCCGCCGGCCTGCACCGCCAGCCCCTGCACCTGCAGCAATGCCGTGGTCGCCATCAGTAGCCCAGGCTGGTGAAGATCACCGTGGTGCCGCAGGCCGCCGCCACGATCCACAGCAGGCCCTTGACCACCGCCGCGGTGGTGGCCGCCCCCACCGCCTGGGCGCTGCGGCCGGCCTGCAGGCCTTCGCGGCAGCCGGCCAGCGCCACCAGCGCCACGTAGAGCATGCCCTTGAACAGGCCGATCCACAGGTGGGTGAAGCTCAGCGCGCGCAGGCATTGGTTGAAGTATTCGGCCGTGGTCACGCCATAAGCCCCCACCGCCGCCGGCCAGCCCGCCAGCACACCGGCCACCGCGCCGAAGGTGATCAGCACCGGCGCCACCCCCATCAGCGCCAGCAGGCGCGGCAGCACCAGGTGGCTGATCGGATCGACCCCCAGCACGCGCAGCGCGTCGATCTCCTCGCCGGCCTTCATCGTGGCCAGCTGCGCGGCAAAGGCCGAGCCCACCCGGCCGGCCAGGATGATGCCGGTCATCATGCCGGCCAGCTCGCGCACCATGCCCACCGTCACCACGTCGGCCAGGAAGTTCTGCGCGCCGATGCGGCCCAGCTGCGCACCGCCCATGTAGGCCAGCATCAGGCCGATCAGCGCGCAGCTGAGCAGCACGATGGGCAGCGAGCGTGGGCCGGTCAGGTCGAGCTGCTGCAGCACGTCGGCGCCTCGCATCGCCGAGCGGCCGCGCAGCCAGCGGCCCAGCGCCAGCAGCACCTCGCCGAAGAAGGCCACGGTGATCGCAGCCTGCGATGGGGCCCGTCCGCGCGGCAGCGCCGGCAGCGCTGCGGCGCGCAGCGCGTCGGGCGCCGGGTTGTCGGCCAGCGCGGTCGGCTGCGCCAGCGCCAGCACCGCCTGCAGGCCGGCCGGCAGGGTCTCGGTCTGCAACGCCGCGCCGCGCTGGCGCAGGGCTTCGGCCAGCTCGAAAAGCCACGCCGCCAAGGCTGCGTCCCAGGCCTGCAGTGGCGCGCCGTCGACCACCACGCGCGCGCCGGCTGCCAGATCGCGCGGCAACGGGGTGGGCTCGCCGCGCTGGCCCGGCCCGGCCGCGGGCAGGGTCAAGGTCCAGTGCGGGCCGGTGTGCTGCCAGACCGGTTGCAAGCCGGCATCGGCCGCCACGGCGATCACCAGCGCAGCACGCGGGGGCCCAGCAGCGCGCCCAGCGCGCCGGCCATCAGGATGCCCAGCGTGTACCAGGCCGCGACGAACGCCGGCGAGGCCTCGACGCAGGCAAAGGCATAACCGAAGGCGCCGACCGCACCGGCCAGCAGGCCGGCGGCAAAGCCCGCTGCGCGCGGCCGGGTGGGCGCCAGGCCGCGCACGGCCCACAAGCCACCGGCCAGCGCCGGCAGCGACAGGCCCAGCACGCTGAACGGACAGGTGCGCCACGAGTGGCCCATCAGATCGCCCATGCGCAGATCGGCCGGTGCCGCCCACCAGGCCAGCCCGCCCAGCGCGCCCATCGCCAGCAGCACGGCCAGCACCGCACGCTCAGGCCCGGCCAGCCGCGCCACCGGGCGCGCCAGCCGCGCGGTCAACCAGCCGGCCGCACCGGCCAGCAGCGCGGCGTAGACCAGCTTGATCCACGGCGCCGGCGTGTGGAACATCGCCGCC
>MESD01000068.1:0-4043 GCA_001770815.1 Burkholderiales bacterium RIFCSPHIGHO2_12_FULL_69_20 | reverse complement strand
CAGCCGCCGGGCCGCCACCGCACGCGGGGCTGGCCCGGCGTTGCGCGCCAGCAGGGTGATCAAGGTGTCGGTCTTCATCGTCTTACCCTTTCACCAGGGCCGCCAGGCGCTTGAGCCCGCGGTGCACCTGCACCTTGATGGCCGACTCGGATGCGCCGGTGCGCTGCGACGCCTCGGCCACCGACAGGCCCTGCACCTTGGTCAGCAGGATGGCCTGGCGCTGCGCCTCGGGCAGATCGTCGAGCAGCTTGCCGAGGTCGCGCCTGGCCTCGCTCTCGCCGCAGCCGGCGGCCACCAGCGCGCTTTCGTCGACGTCGTCGATGGCATCGTGCAGCGCCTCATGCCGGCCACGCCGACGCCACAGGTCCACCAGTTTGTGGCGGGCGATGGCCAGCACCCAGGCGCTGACCGGCAGCGCGGGGTCGTAGGTGCCACGCTGCAGGTGCAGCGCCAGCAGGGTTTCCTGCACCAGGTCCTCCAGATCGTCGGGCAAGCTTTGCATGCGGCGGCGCAGGTAGGCGCGCAGCCGGGTGGCGATGCGTTCCAGCGCCTGGCGGTAGGCATGGTCGTCGCCCGCCTGCGCACGCAACCAGAGCGGCTTCAGGCCGGCTTCGAAGTCGTTCGGGTTGGCGTTGTCAGCCATGTCGTTGGGCGGGGAGGTTTGGTTACAGCGGTGGGATCGCCCGCGGACATCGATGGCGCCAGGCGGCGCGAAGCGGCGATTGTGCCGTCCACCGCCCTCCGCACTTTCAAGCCTCGGTGTAACCGGGCGCCGGCCAATTGCGTATAACCCAGCATCGCCGCTCCCTTGGTTCGTCCATGCACCCCACCCCTGTCGCTTGCACCGCCACCGCCCCGAGGATCGCCTGATGGCCGCCCCGTCCAGGCGCGTCCTGTGGATCGCCGTGGCGCTGGCGGCCGTGGCGGCGGTGCTGGCCTACCGGCACTACGAGCTGGGCAAGTGGCTCACGCTCGACCAGCTGAAGGCCAGCCGCGACGCGCTGGTGGGCGCCTACCAGGCGCAGCCACTGATGATCCTGGCGGCCTACTTCGCGGTCTACGTCACCGCCACCGCGCTGTCGTTTCCGGGCGCGGCAGTGCTGACGCTGGCCGCCGGCGCGATGTTCGGCCTGGGGCTGGGGCTGCTGGTGGTGTCGTTTGCCTCCAGCCTGGGCGCGCTGCTGGCGTTTCTGGTGGCGCGTTACCTGCTGCGTGATGCGGTGCAAGCGCGCTTTGCCAAGACGCTGGCGCCGATCAACGACGGCATGCAGCGCGACGGCGTGTTCTACCTGCTCACGCTGCGGCTGGTGCCGGTGTTTCCGTTCTTCCTGGTCAACCTGCTGACGGCGCTGACGCCCATCACCGCGGGCCGCTTCTACGCCGTCAGCCAGCTGGGCATGCTGCCGGGCACGCTGGTGTTCGTGAACGCGGGCACCCAGCTGGCCGCGATCCAGTCGCCCGGCGATGTGCTGTCGCCCGCGTTGTGGGGCAGCTTCGTGCTGCTGGGGATTTTTCCGCTGCTGGCCAAGGCGGTGGTGGGCTGGGTGCAGCGGCGCAAGCTGTATGCGCGCTGGCCGCGGCCGTCGCGCTTCGACCGCAACCTGGTGGTGATCGGCGCGGGCGCCGGTGGGCTGGTGTCGGCCTACATCGCCGCGGTGGTGAAGGCCAAGGTCACGCTGGTTGAAAGCCACCAGATGGGCGGCGATTGCCTGAACTTCGGCTGCGTGCCCAGCAAGGCGCTGATCCGCTCGGCCAAGCTGGCCCATCAGCTGAAGCAAGCGGCCTCGTTGGGCATCCACAACGCCAGCGGCGAGGTGAATTTCGCCGCCGTCATGGCCCGGGTGCAGAACGTCATCCGCACCATCGCGCCGCACGATTCGGTCGAGCGCTACACCAGCCTGGGGGTGGAGGTGCTGCAAGGCCATGCCCGCATCACCTCGCCCTGGCAGGTCGAGGTGACCACGGCCGATGGCCGCAAGCAGTTGCTGAGCACCCGCAGCATCGTCATCGCCGCCGGTGCGCGGCCCTTCGTGCCGCCCATCCCCGGCCTGGCCGAGGTGGGCTTTCTGACCAGCGACAGCCTGTGGGAGATGAAGGATCTGCCCAAACGCCTGGTGGTGCTGGGGGGCGGGCCGATCGGCTGCGAACTGGCGCAGAGCTTTGCCCGGCTGGGCGCCCAGGTGACGCAGGTGGAAATGGCGCCGCAGGTGATGGGCCGCGAGGACGCCGAGGTCTCGGCGTTGGTGGCGCAGGCCCTGCGCGACGACGGCGTGAACCTGCTCACCGGCCACCAGGCGGTGCGCTGCGAGCAGGTTGGCGGCAGCAAGCGGCTGATCGTCAAACACGGCGACCAGGAGCTGGCGATCGAGTTCGACCAGCTGCTGTGCGCCGTGGGCCGCAGCCCGCGGGTGGAAGGTTACGGGCTGGAGGAACTGGGCATTCCGCTGACGCCGCGCAAGACCATCCAGACCAACGCCTACCTCGAAACGCTGTACCCCAACATCTACGCGGTGGGCGACGTGGCCGGGCCGTTCCAGTTCACCCATGTCGCGGCGCACCAGGCCTGGTATGCGGCGGTGAACGCGCTGTTCGGTCGCTTCAAGCGCTTCAAGGCCGATTACTCGGTGATCCCCTGGGCCACCTTCACCGACCCCGAGGTGGCGCGGGTGGGCCTGTCGGAGGCCGAGGCCAAGGCGCAAGGCATAACCGTCGAAGTCACGCGTTATGGCATCGACGACCTCGACCGCGCCATCGCTGACGGCACCGCGCACGGCTTCGTCAAGGTGCTCACCGTGCCCGGCAAGGACAAGATCCTGGGCGTGACCATCGTCGGCGCGCATGCCGGCGACCTGCTGGCCGAGTACGTGCTGGCGATGAAGCATGGCCTGGGACTGAACAAGATCCTGGGCACCATCCACACCTACCCCACGCTGGCCGAGGCCAACAAGTACGCCGCAGGCGAGTGGAAGCGCGCGCATGCGCCGCAGAAGCTGCTGGCCTGGGTAGGCCGTTATCACGCCTGGGAACGTTCATGAACCGCATCCAACCGCTGCAAACGCTTCACCGTCGCCACTGCCTGCTGGCGGGCATGGCACTGGCCCTGGCCGCCGTGCCGGCGCTGGCGCAGCCGACCTTCGACCACGGCCATGCCGCCTGGACCGCGCTGTTGAAGAAGCATGTGCTGCCGCTGCGCGGCGGCCAGGCCTCGCAGGTGCGCTACGCCGGCTTTGCCAACGACCGCGCGCTGCTCAAGGCCTACCTCGACAGCCTGTCGGGCGTCAGCGAGGCCGCCTTCAACGGCTTCAGCAAGCCGCAGCAGATGGCCTTTCTGATCAACGCCTACAACGCCTTCACGGTCGAGCTGATCCTCACCCGCTGGCCCAAGCTGGTCTCGATCAAGGACATCGGCAGCTTTCTGCAGAGCCCGTGGAAACCGAAGTGGGTGCCGCTGCTGGGCGGCAAGGTGTCGCTCGACGACATCGAGCATGAGACGTTGCGCAAGCGCGGCCGCTACGACGACCCGCGGGTGCACTTTGCCGTCAACTGCGCCAGCATCGGCTGCCCGGCACTGCGCGAAGAGGCCTTCACCGCCGACCGGCTGGAGGCCCAGCTCGACGAGCAGGCGCAACGCTTCATGAGCGACCGCAGCCGCAACCGCTACGACGCCGGCCGCGGCAAACTCGGGGTGTCGAAGATCTTCGACTGGTTCGGCGAAGACTTCCGACTGGGCCACCGCGGCATCGGCTCGTTGACCGCGTTCCTCGCGCGTTATGCCGACCAGCTGGCCGACGCACCGGCCGACCGCGCGCTGATCCGGGCGCAGAAGGCCGAGGTGGTTTTTCTCGACTACGACTGGAAGCTCAACGGCGTTGGCACCTAACCACCAAGGGCGAGCCGGATTGCCGTGGCACCGCGCTTGGGTTTGAGGCGGCGAGTGCCGGCTGTCGGCTCTCAGCTGACCTTGCTGGACTGCTTGAAAGCCGCCGTTCCAGCGCAGTGGCGGCCAGGCCGAGGCCGTGGAGCCGTTCAGGGCTTGGCGCGCG
>MESD01000067.1:734-29567 GCA_001770815.1 Burkholderiales bacterium RIFCSPHIGHO2_12_FULL_69_20 | reverse complement strand
TCGACGGCACGAAGTACCAGCCCAGCGATGCAGAAGTGAAGAAACTGCGCCCGGCTGACTGATGACGCTGTCGGGCTTCCTGGTTCAACTGCTGAACGGCCTGGCCGGCGCGTCGTCGCTGTTCCTGGTGGCGGCGGGTTTGTCGCTGATCTTCGGCGTTACCCGCATCGTCAACTTCGCGCACGGCTCGTTCTTCATGCTGGGCGTGTACGTCGCCTACACGCTGGTCGAGCAGCTGGGCGGCGGGCTGGGCTTCTGGCCGGCGTTGCTGCTGTCGGCAGTGGCGGTGGGTGCCTTCGGCGCCGTGGTGGAAGTGCTGCTGCTGCGCCGCATCTACCGGGCGCCCGAGCTGTTCCAGTTGCTGGCCACCTTTGCGCTGGTGCTGGTGATCAAGGACGCCGCGCTGTGGCTGTGGGGCGCCGAAGACCTGCTGGGCCCGCGGGCGCCGGGGCTGTCGGGCGCGGTCGACATCCTGGGCCGGCGCTTTCCCACCTACGACCTGCTGCTGATCGTGGTCGGCCCGCTGGTGCTGGGCGCGCTGTGGTTGCTGCTCACCCGCACCCGCTGGGGCACGCTGGTGCGTGCCGCCACGCAAGACCGCGAGATGGTGGGCGCGCTGGGCGTCAACCAGGCCTGGTTGTTCACCAGCGTGTTCGCGCTGGGGGCGATGCTGGCCGGCCTGGGCGGTGCGCTGCAGCTGCCGCGCGAGCCGGCCTCGCTCAACCTCGATCTGCTGACCATCGGCGACGCCTTCGTCGTGGTGGTGGTGGGCGGCATGGGCTCGATCCCCGGCGCCTACGTGGCCGCGCTGCTGATCGCCGAGATCAAGGCGCTGTGCGTGGGCATCGGCACGGTGCACTGGTTCGGCGTCGACTTCAACTTCTCCAAGCTCACGCTGGTGGCCGAGTTCCTGGTGATGGCGGTGGTGCTGGTGTGGCGGCCCTGGGGCTTGATGGGCAAGCCGCAGGCGGCCACGCGCAACACCGCTGCGGTCGAGCCGCCGCTGCGGCCGGCGGGCCGGCTGCTGCTGATCGGCACGGCGTTGCTGCTGGCGGCGCTGCTGGTGCTGCCGATGGCCACCACCGACAGCCCGTATGTCACCGTGCTGGCGATCGACCTGCTGACCGCCGCGCTGTTTGCCGCCAGTCTGCACTTCATCATGGGCCCGGCCGGCATGCACTCGTTCGGCCATGCCGCGTATTTCGGCCTGGGGGCGTATGCGGCGGCCCTGCTGATGCAGCGCGCCGGCTGGCCGATGGAAGGCGCGCTGTTGGCGGCGCCCCTGGTGGCCGGCCTCGGCGCGGTGGTGTTCGGCTGGTTCTGCGTGCGCCTGTCGGGCGTGTACCTGGCCATGCTGACGCTGGCGTTTGCGCAGATCGTCTGGTCGATCACCTTCCAGTGGGACGACTTCACCGGCGGCAGCAATGGGCTGACCGGCGTGTGGCCGGCCGAGTGGCTGGCCGACAAGACGGCGTATTACTTGCTCACGCTGGTGGCCGTGGTCGCCGGCGTGCTGGCGCTGCGCCGCGTGCTGTTCTCGCCTTTCGGTCTGGCGATGCGCGCCGGGCGCGACTCACCGCTGCGCGCCGACGCCATCGGCATCGACGTGAAGAACATCCAGTGGGCGGCCTTCGTGGTGGCGGCGGTGGCCGCGGGCGGCGCGGGCGCGCTCTACGCCTTCAGCAAGGGCAGCATCTCGCCCGACAGCCTGGCGGTGGGCAAGAGCGTCGACGGCCTGGTGATGGTGCTGCTGGGCGGCGTGCAGACACTCGCCGGCCCGGTGGTCGGCGCGGTCACCTTCACCTGGCTGCAGGACACCGTGGCGCGCAGCACCGACTACTGGCGCGCGCTGCTGGGCGGCATCGTGCTGCTGCTGGTGCTGGCCTTCCCGCAGGGCATCGCGGGTTTCATCGGCCAGCTGTTCGAGAAGCGAAAATTGTCATGAGCCTGCTCACCGTCTCCGGCCTGGGCAAGAGCTTCGGCGGCAACCGCGCCGTCGACGGCATCGGCTTCAGCGTGGCCAAGGGCGAGCTGCTGGCGCTGATCGGCCCCAACGGCGCCGGCAAGTCGACCACCTTCAACATGGTCAACGGCCAGCTGCCGGCCGACAGTGGCTCGATCACGCTGGATGGGCAGGAGCTGCTGGGCCGCAAGCCGCGCGACATCTGGAAGTTGGGCGTGGGCCGCACCTTCCAGATCGCCGAGACCTTTGCCTCGCTGACCGTGCTCGAGAACGTGCAGATGGCGCTGATCTCGGCCGACGGCCGGCTGTTCTCGATGTGGCGGCGCGCCGCTGCGCACAAGCAGGCCGAGGCGCTGGACCTGCTGCGCCAGGTGGGCATGGCCGCACAGGCCGACCGGCCCTGCAGCGTGCTGGCCTATGGCGACGTCAAGCGGGTGGAGCTGGCCATCGCGCTGGCCAACCGCCCGAAGCTGCTGCTGATGGACGAGCCCACCGCCGGCATGGCGCCGAAAGAGCGCAACGAGCTGATGGCGCTGACCAAGCGCCTGGTGGTCGAGCGCGGGCTGGCGGTGCTGTTCACCGAGCACAGCATGGACGTGGTCTTCGCCTACGCCGACCGGCTGATCGTGCTGGCGCGTGGCCGGCTGATCGCCGAAGGCCAACCCGCCGAGATCCGCGATCACCCCGAGGTGCAGGCGGTGTACTTCGGCAGCGGCAAGACGTTTGAAAAGAAAGCGGCTGCAGCGTGAGCGAACCCCTGCTGAAAGCCGCCGGCCTGAACGCCTGGTACGGCGCCGCGCAGATCCTGTTCGACGTCGACCTGCAGGTCCATCGCGGCGAGGTGGTGGCGCTGATGGGCCGCAACGGCGCGGGCAAGAGCACCACGCTGAAGGCCATCATGGGCATGCTGGCGCGCTGTCGCGGGCAGGTGCACTTCATGGGCCGCGACATCGCCCGCGCCGAGCCGCACGCCATCGCCCGCGCCGGGCTGGGCTTCGTGCCCGAGGACCGGCGCATCTTCAGCGACCTGACGGTGATGGAGAACCTCGATGTCGGCCGCCAGCCGGCACGGCATTGGCCCGATGGCAGCGCCGCGCCCACCTGGACGCCCGAGGCGCTGTTCCAGCTGTTTCCCAACCTGGGCGAGATGCCGCACCGACCGGGCGGGCGCATGAGCGGCGGCGAGCAGCAGATGCTGACCGTCGCGCGCACGCTGATGGGCAACCCCTTCCTGGTGCTGCTCGACGAGCCCAGCGAGGGCGTGGCGCCGCTGATCGTCGAGCAGATGGCGCAGATGATCATCGCGCTGAAGACGCAGGGCGTCAGCATCCTGCTGTGCGAGCAGAACATGCACTTCGCCGAGCTGGTGAGCGACCGCGCCTACGTGCTGGAGAAGGGCCAGATCCGCCACCAGTCCAGCATGGCCGAGCTGGCCGCCAATGACGAGGTGCGCCGCGCGTACCTGTCGATGTGAGGTGGGCGCGCCGGTGTCGCCAAGCCTGCCGGTCACTGCGTTGCCTGCCACGCTGATCACGCTGCGCGTCAACGCCCGGGTCGAGACGCTGGCGGTCGACGGTGCCGCGCCGCTGCTCAACGTGCTGCGCAACGACCTGGGGCTCAACGGCCCCAAGTACGGCTGCGGCCTGGGTGAGTGCGGCGCCTGCACCGTGTTGATCGACGGTGCGGCCGCACGCTCGTGCGCGCTGCCGGTGGGTGGCGTGGCCGGGCGCGAGGTCACCACGCTCGAAGGCCTGGCCAGCGGCGGGGTGCTGCATCCGGTGCAGCAGGCTTTCATCGACACCCAGGCCGCGCAGTGCGGCTACTGCCTCAACGGCATGATCATGGCCACCGTGGCGCTGCTCAAGCGCACACCGCAGCCCGGCGAGGCGCAGGCGCGCGCCGCGCTGTCGCACCACCTCTGCCGCTGCGGCACGCACCTGGAGATCCTGGCCGCGGTGCAGCGCGCGGCGCAGCTGCTGGCCCAGCCGGTGGATGGTGCGCCCACCGGAGCTGGCACCGCATGACCCAACGCGCGGCTGGCTGGCGTTGCCGCGCCGATTTCCGCCAGGCCCGCGGTGTGCTGCTGGTGCTGCGTGATCCGCCGCCGCCCCTGCCCGCGGCCAAGGGCCAGCCGCCGACGGTGCCGGGCAACCCGGCCGAGGGGCCCGAGCTGCTGCTGGCGCTGGTCGATGAAGGGCAGGGCGCCGTCAGTGCCACCGTGCTGGCCGGCCATGTCGACCTGGGTACCGGCATTGCCACCGCGTATGCGCAGATCGTGGCCGAAGAGCTCGATCTGTCGGTGGCCCAGGTGCGGGTGGTGCTGGGCGATACCGCCCGCGCGCCCAACCAGGGCCCGACCATCGCCAGCACCTCGATCCAGCTGCATGCGCAGCCGCTGCGGCTGGCCGCGGCGCAGGCGCGCGGCTGGTTGCTGGCCGCTGCAGCGGCGCGTTGGGCGGTGGACATGGCCAGCCTGCACACCGCGGCCGGCGAGGTGATCATCGGCGATGGCCGGCGCATCGGCTATGCCGATTTGTTGGCCGATGGCCATGCCGAGTTGATGCTCGATCCGGCCATGCCCACCAAGCCAGAGGCCGACTACACCGTGGTGGGCACCTCGGTGCCCCGCATCGACCTCACGGCCAAGGCCACCGGCGAGGCGGTGTACGTGCACGATGTGCGCCGACCCGGCATGCGGCACGGCCGGGTGGTGCGCCCGCCGTATGCCGGGCTGGATGCCGGGCCTTTTGTCGGCACCTCGCTGCTGGGCGTGGACGAGGCGTCGATCGCCCACCTGCCGGGCATCGTGAAGGTGGTCGTCATCGGCGACTTCATCGGCATCGTGGCGCAGCGCGAGGAGCAGGCCGACGCGGCGATGCATGCGCTGCGGGTGCAGTGGGCGCCGCACATGCCCCACCTGCCGGACACCGGGTTGGACGACCTGGCCCAGGCCATCAGCGCCAACCCCAGCACACCGCGGGTGGTGGCTGACCAGGGCGACGTGGATGCCGCGCTGGCCGGCGCCGCGCAGCGTCTGGACCGCGAGTACCTCTGGCCCTACCAGCTGCATGCGTCGATCGGCCCCAGCTGCGCGGTGGCCGAATGGCTGAACGACGGGCAAGGCGAGCACGCCACCGTGTGGACCGGCAGCCAGAACCCGCATGTGCTGCGTGCCGATCTGGCCCGATTGACCGGCCTGGCCGATACCGCGATCGAGGTGATCCGCCTCGAGGCTTCGGGCTGCTACGGCCGCAATGGTGCCGACGACGTGGCCGCCGACGCCCTGCTGCTGGCGCGTGCGGTGGGTGCGCCGGTGCGGGTGCAGCTGACGCGTGAGCAGGAGCATGCCTGGGAGCCCAAGGGCGCGGCGCAGCTGATGCGCATCCGTGGCGGGCTGTTGGCCGACGGCGCGCCGGCCGGTTACGACTTTGCCACCAGCTACCCCAGCAACGGCGCGCCCACGCTGGCGCTGCTGCTGACCGGCGTGGTGCCGGCGCTGCACCAGGCCTTTGAGATGGGCGACCGCACGGCGGTGCCGCCGTATGCCTATGCGGATCAGCGCATCACCGTCAACGACATGGCGCCTATCCTGCGTGCCAGCTGGCTGCGCGGCGTGTCGGCGCTGCCCAACAGCTTTGCTCACGAGAGCTACATCGACGAGCTGGCCACCGCAGCAGGGGTCGATCCGGTCGCTTACCGTTTGCGTTACCTGAGCGACCCGCGCGCCGCCGAGCTGGTGCGTGCCACCGCCGACAAAGCCGGCTGGCGACCGCACACCGTGCCGCAGCAGCAGGGCGCACAAGGCGACTGGCTGCCCGGCCAGGGTTTTGCGTACGCGCGCTACATCCACAGCAAGTTCCCCGGTTTCGGCGCGGCCTGGGCGGCCTGGGTGGCCGACGTGCAGGTCAACAAGCTCACCGGCGAGGTGCATGTCAGCCGGGTGGTGGTGGGCCACGACGCCGGGCTGATGGTCAACCCCAAGGGCGTCGAGCAGCAGGTGCACGGCAACGTGCTGCAGACCACCAGCCGGGCGCTGAAGGAGCAGCTGCGCATCGACCCGGCCACGCGCACGGCGGCCAGCCGCGAGTGGGGTGGCTACCCGATCCTCAGCTTCCGCGAGGTGCCGGTGGTCGAGGTGATGCTGATGCCGCGCCCCGGCGAAGCGCCGCTGGGCGTGGGCGAATCGGCCTCGGTGCCGGGCACGGCGGCCATCGCCAACGCGATCTTCGACGCCACCGGCGTGCGCTTTCGTCAGCCGCCGTTCACGCCCGAGGTGGTGCGTGCGGCGCTCAACCCGCTGCCGGCGCCGGCACCCGCTGCGCCGCCGATGGCCAGGCCCGTGCCGCCGCGCGTGGCCAATCCGCAGCGGCAGCGCAAGCCGTTGTGGGCAATGGCGGCCGGCTTGACCACTGGTTTGATCGGCCTGGGCGCGGCGCTGCTCGGCGCGCGTGCCGCCATCGCGCCGGTGCAGGTCAGCACTGCCGGCCTGTACAGCGCCGAGGTGCTGGCGCGTGGCCGGCAGCTCGCCGCGCTGGGCAACTGCTTGGGCTGCCACACCGCCGAGGGCGGCACGGCCAACGCCGGCGGTCGGCCGCTGCACACGCCCTTCGGCACGGTCTACAGCACCAACCTGACGCCCGATGCGGCCACCGGCATCGGCGCCTGGTCGTTCTCGGCGTTCCAGCGGGCGATGCGTGAGGGCATCTCGCGCGACGGCCATCACCTGTACCCGGCCTTCCCGTACACCGCCTTCACCCAGGCCACCGACGACGACCTGCAGGCGCTGTATGCCCACCTGATGGCGCAGCCGGCGGTGGCCAGCGTGGTGCCCGAGACGGCGCTGCGCTTCCCCTTCAACCTGCGCCCGCTGATGGGCCTGTGGAATGCGCTGTACCTGCAGCCCGGCCCGGTGGCGGCGCAGCCGGCGCGCAGCGCCGAATGGAACCGTGGCGCCACCCTCGTCAATGGCCTGGGCCACTGCAGCGCCTGCCACACGCCACGCGATGCCCGCGGTGGCGAGCGGGCACGCAGCGCCTACCTCGGCGGCGCGCTGGTCGACGGCTGGGAGGCGCCGCCGCTGGCTGCGCTGAGCCGCAGCCCGGTGCCGTGGACCGAGCCCGCGATGCTGCAGTACCTGCGCCAAGGCCACCATGCGGAGCACGGCATTGCCGGCGGGCCGATGGCGCCGGTGGTGCAGGCGCTGGCCCAGGCGAGCGAGGCCGACCTGCGCGCGATGGCGCACTACCTGGTGTCGCTGCAGCCGCCCGCACCGGCGGTGGATGCCGCCGCGCTGGTGGCGCAGGCCGCGCAGCAACCCGCGCTGCTACCGGGACCGGCGCAACGGCTGTTCGAGGGTGCCTGCGGCGCCTGCCACCACGACGGCGGCGGCCCTCAGGTGCTGGGCCTGAACCAGCCGCTGGCGCTGAACCCCAACCTGCACAGTGAGCGTCCCGACAACCTGCTGCGCACCATCGTCGACGGCATCCAGCGCCCGGCCTTTCCGCTGATCGGCCATATGCCTGCCTTCGGCCATGCGCTGGACGACCGGCAGCTGGTCGAGCTGGCGACCTGGATGCGCCAGCGCTTTGCGCCGCAGCAGCCACCGTGGGCCGACCTGGCCGGGGCCGTGGCGCGGGCGCGCACGGCCGTCAGCGCAACAGCGCCAGCACCCCCAGCGCCGCCGGCAGGCCCACCATCGCCAGCAGGGTCGACACGGTGACCAGCCCGGCCACGTAGCCGCCGTTGCCGCCCATGCGGGTGGCCAGCACGTAGGCGCTGCTGGCGGTGGGCATGGCGGCAAAGGCCACGATCACCGCCTGCTGCGCCGGCGGCAGCCGCAGCCACAGCACCAGGGTGATGCCCACCGCGGGCAGGGCCAGGTGGCGGATGCTCATCAGGCCGGTGGCCAGCCAGGGCCCCTCGCGCAGCGCGCCGAAGCGCAGGCCGGCGCCCACCGCCATCAGGCCCAGCGGCAGCGCGGCGGCGCCGATGCGCGACAGCGTCACCGAAGCCAGCTCGGGCAGTTGCAGCCCGGCCAGGTTGGCCGCCAGCCCCGACAGGGTGGCCAGGATCAGCGGGTTCTTGACCAGCTCCTTCAAGTAACCGTGCCCACCCTGGCGCGCCAGCGGCCAGACGGCGGCGACGTTGCACACCGGCACGCACATCGACATCAGCAGCGCCTGCCAGGCCACGCCCGGCGCGCCGGCCAGCCGCTCGGCCAGCGCCAGCGCCACATAGCTGTTGAAGCGGAAGGCCGTCTGCGCGCCGCTGGCATGCAGCATCGGGTCGACCCCCGGCGCTTTGGCCAGGGCATACGCCAGCAGCACGCCGGTGCCCACCACCGCCAGCCCCACGCCACCCAGTGACACCATGTCGTCGACCCGGATCGGGTTGCGCACGATGGAGATGAACAGCAGGCAGGGAAACAGCAGGTAATACACCAGCCGCTCGGCGCCGTCCCACACAGGGCGGTCCAGCGCGGTGTGGCGGCAGACCAGGTAGCCCAGCACGATCAGCGCAAAGTCGGGCAGCAGCAGCAGGATGTCGGGCATGCAGGCAGTTTGCCAGCCGGGCGGCGGCAGCCGTGCCGGGGCGTGTTGCAGCGCCGCCGCCGTGGTTCGTGGCCCGGCCGGTCAGCCGAAGCCCGGGCTGGTGCGTTGAACACCGATGCAGATGAAGAACAACACCCACACCGCTTCTCCCGCCGGGCTGTCGATGCAGCGCCGGGTGCTCTGCCTGGCGATGGCCGGGCTGCTGTCGACGGCGTTGGTCGGCACCTCTGCGGCGCACGCCGGCGCGCCCGAGAACCCGATTGCCGGCGTGCGCTTCGAGCCCCGGGTGCAACTGGCCGGCCAGGCGCTGCGGCTCAACGGCACCGGCCTGCGGGCGGTGGCCTGGTTCAAGGGTTATGCCGCCGGGCTGTACCTGGCCCAGCCGGCTGCCACCGCCGACGACGCGCTGGCGCAGGCAGGTGCCAAGCGGCTGCAGATGCGGTTGCTGGTGGATGTGCCGATCGGCGAGTTCGCCAAGGCCTTCCACAAGGGCGTGGCGCGCAACACGCCGCCTGCGTTGCACGCCGGGCTGGCCGAGCGCATGGCCACTTTTGATGCCCTGCTGCGCCCGCTGGGCAAGGTGCGCAAGGGTGATCTGGTCAACCTCGATCTGGTGCCGGGGCAAGGCCTGCTGTTCTGGCTGAATGGCCGGCAGCTTGGTGGCGCGATCCCGGGTGACGACTTCTATGCCGCGCTGCTGCGCATCTTCCTGGGCGATCACCCGGTGGACGACAAGCTCAAGGCCGGCTTGCTGGGGCAACGGGCCTGAAGCGCGCGCGGGCCATCGGTCGGCGCGCCGCTGCGGCGCTGGTTGATACTGGCGGCCCATGCCACACGACGACGCCAGCCCCGCCCTGCCGGCCACCAGCCGGGCGCTGATCAAGCGCTTTGCCGATGCGCTGTGGATCGAGGACGGGCTGGCCCGGCTCACGCTGGAGGCCTACCGGCGTGACTTGACGCTCTACGCGCACTGGCTGGCCGACAGCACCGGCCGCGCCATCGACAGCAGCACCGAGCCGGATCTGCTGGGCTACATCGCCCACCGCCACGCCGGCACCCGCGCCACCACCGCCAACCGGCGGCTGACGGTGTTCAAGCGCTTCTTCCGCTGGGCCCTGCGTGAGCACCTGGTCAGCGAAGACGCCACGCTGCGTCTGGGCAGCGCGCGCCAGCCGATGCGCGTGCCCAAGGTGCTGAGCGAAGCGCAGGTCGAGGCCTTGCTGGCTGCGCCCGACGTGGCCACGCCGCTGGGCCTGCGCGACCGCGCGATGCTCGAACTGCTCTACGCCAGCGGCCTGCGGGTGAGCGAGCTGGTGGGCATCGCCACCGTGCGCGTGGGCCTCAACGAGGGCGTGCTGCGGGTGGTGGGCAAGGGCAGCAAGGAGCGGCTGGTGCCCTTCGGCGGCGAGGCGCAGGACTGGATCGAGCGCTACCTGGCCGAGGCGCGCCCGGCCATCCTGGGCGGGCAGCGCAGCGACGCGCTGTTCGTCACCGCGCGCGGTGGCGCGATGACGCGGCAGATGTTCTGGATCCTGGTCAAGCGCCATGCCGCCACCGCCGGCATCACCGCGCCGCTGTCGCCGCACACGCTGCGCCACGCCTTTGCCACCCACCTGCTGAACCACGGCGCCGACCTGCGCGCGGTGCAGCTGCTGCTGGGCCATGCCGACATCGCCACCACCACCATCTACACCCATGTGGCACGCGAGCGGTTGCGCGCCCTGCACGCCAAGCACCATCCCCGCGGCTGAGGCGTGGCCCGGCCGGCCCGCGCCTGTCCTGGCGTGGGGCGCGCTGCGCGACCGCCGCCTCAATCTGCCGACGGGCGCGCCATCCCCGGCGCTGCCGCTGCCACCACCCATTGCGCACGCTGCCAGTGGCACAACGGCGCGGCCAGCGCAACGTCGTCGCCATGCACCGCGGCCAGCGCGGCCAGCAGTGCCTCGGCCTCGGCGGCGCGGCCCGCGTCCACCGCGTCGCGCATGCGCTGCCAGTCGGCGGCAAGGCGATCGGCGCCCGGGTGTTCGCCAGCCTGCCAGGACAGCGGCAACCAGGCCTGCAGGTCGCCGTGGCGGCCGCGCACGCTGACACGGCCCAGCGCCAGGCACAGCTGCGATCCCATTGCGGCGCGCGTGGCCTCGCCCACCACCAGCCCCAGCCCGTGCCGGCTGCTGAAGGCCTGCAGCCGGGCCGCCAGGTTCACCGCGTCGCCCATCACCGTGTAGGCGCGCCGGTGGCGCGAGCCCATGTCGCCCACCACCATGCTGCCGGTGTTGATGCCGATGTTCAGCTGCAGCGCGGGCCAGCCCTGGGCGGCCAGCTCGGCGTGGATCAACGGCAGCCGTTGCTGCATGGCCAGCGCGGCCAGCACCGCGTGGCGGGCATGCTCGGCATCGTCGAGCGGCGCGCCCCAGAAGGCCATCACCGAATCGCCGATGTACTTGTCGAGCGTGCCGCGGTGCGCACGCACCACGTCGGTCAGGTGCGAGAACAGCAGGTTCATCATCGCCCCCAGTTCGTCGGGCGGCAGCCGCTCGGCCACGGCCGAGAAGCCCGAGACATCGGCAAACAGCACGGTCAGCTCGGCGCTGCGGCTGCCCATGCTGTAGCGCTCGGGCTCGCGGCTCATCTCGTCGACCAGCTCGGGGGGCACGTACTGGCCGAACAGGCGTGCCAGTTCCTGCCGGGCACCGGTGGCACGGCGGAAGGCCAACAGCAGGTGCAGCGCCAGCATCAGCGGTGGCAGCAACAGGCTGGTGGCCAGCGGCAGCACCGTGGCCCCTGGACGCCAGGCCAGCAGGTTGATCGCCACCAGCAGCCCCATCAGCGCGGCGGTGAGCAGCGTGCCCGGCCCCAGCGCCAGCCGCGGCAGCGCCCAGGCCAGCAAGCTGCCCACCAGCAGCAGCAGGGCCGCCTCGATCAGCGGCGCCTCGGCGGGCACCGCCAGCACCCGCCCCTGCAGCAGGCCCGAGAGCATGTGGGCGTGCACCAGGGTGCCCAGCATCACCTCGTCGACCGGCGTGCGGCGCTGGTCGATCAGCCCGGGCGCGCTGACGCCCACCAGCACCAGCCGGCCACGCAGCGCGTCGCGGGGCAACCGGTCGGCCAGCAGATCGGCGGCCGAGTGGCGGTTGAACGACACGCCCGGCGCGGCGAACGGCACCAGCGCCACGGCACGGGCATCCACTGGCGCGCTCAGCGCACCCCCCGGCCCCTGCAGATGCAAGGCGCGCAGCGGCGCGGACGCAGGCTCCAGGCGCATGGTGGCCAGCGATCGGCTGCCATCCGCCTGCGGCGGGCCACCCAGCACGGCGCGCGCCATCGCCCAGGCCAGCGTGGGCTGCACGCCTTGTTGATGCTGCACCAGCAGCGGCAGGCGGCGCACGCTGCCGTCGTCGTCGATCACCGCGTTCAGGTGCCCGCCGCCCAAGGCCGCGGCCTGCTGCAAGGGCGGCAGGTTGCCGCCGTGGCCCGTCCAGGCCAGCAGGCCGGCGCCCGTGCTGCCCAGCAGGGCGACCGGCATCAGCGCCGGCGGCAGGGCGCCGACGCGTGCCGCACCCGGCTCGTTGGACAGGTGAAAGCCCAGCACCACGGGGTGGCGGCGCAGCACCTCGGCCAGGCGGCCGTCGTCGTCCAGGCGCGGCCGCAGGGCCTGCAGCGCGTCCCGGAAACCCGAGTCGTCGCGCAGCGGCCCACGCGCCAGATCCTCCAGCGCCTTCAGCCCCGAGCTGCGGTCGGGTTCGGCCAGCACCAGGTCCAGCCCCACCAGACTGGCGCCTTCACGCGCCACGGCGGTATCGATCAGTTCGGCCAGCAGCCCCCGCGGCCAGGGCCATCGGCCATGCTGCGCCAGCGCGCGCTCGTCGATGTCGATGATCACCACCTGCGGGTCGGCCTGCACCGGTGCCAGCCAGCGCAGGCGCTGGTCGTACAAGCTGTGCTCGAACGGCCGCAACGGCGACCACGCCGGTGGCAGCCACGCCTGGCCAATGGCCGACAGCGCCAGCAGCCACAGCGCGAGCTGGGTGCCGCGCATCCCGCTCAGCCTGGGCCGAAACGCGCGCAGCCGCAGCCGCCAAGGACTCAGGCGATCAGCGGATCTTGATCTCGACACGGCGGTTGCGTGCCTCGGCCACCTCGTCGGCCGTGGGCACCACCGGTTCGCGCTCGCCGCGGCCCACCACGGTGATGCCCGCGCGTGCCAGGCCGGCCGCCACCAGGATCTCGCGCACGGTCTCGGCGCGCACCAGCGACAGCCGGTCATTGGCCTCGATCGAACCCACCCGGTCGGTGTGGCCGGTGATCACCACCTCGGCGGCGGGCAACGCCGCCAGCGCGTCGCGCATCGCCGTGATCACCGGCGCGGCGCTGGGCGCCAGCCGGCTGCCGTTGGCCTCGAACTGCACCATGAAGCTGCGCGGCCGCGCCGGCTGCTGGGCCAGCAAGGTGCCATAGGTCTTGCGCACCGTCTCGGCATCGGACTGGGTTGCGGCGAGGCTGCCGTTGCGCAGCTCGGCGCTGGCGAACGGGCGGTCCAGCAGCAGGCGCTGCCCGCCGGCGATCACCTCCACCGCGCTGGGCGAGTCATCGGCCTGCGGCAGCAGGATCACCCGGTCGCGGGTGACGATGGGGGCGGGCGGCGTGGCGCAGCCGGCCAGCAGGGCCAGGGTGACCATGGCGGTCGACAGGGCCGCAGGCCAGGCGACGGGCCGGCCGTTCAACGCCGATGCGTGCGCGCTCATTTCGTGCCCTCGCCGGCATCGACGATGAACTCGGTGCCGCGCACGCCCAGCACCACGGTGCGTGTCCGCACCTTCACCTGCTCAGGCGCCTTCTTGCCGATCAGCCCGGTGACCATGCTCAAGGTGCCCCGCCACAACGAGGCCAGCAGGTTGCCTTCCTGGGTGGTGGGGTTGTAGGCATAGGCCGTGATCACCAGCTCGCTGTTGGGGCCGGCCGTCAGCAACGTGTCGTCGGACAGGGTGATGCCGACTGCGCCGTCAGGCCCGGTGCGCAGGGTGTCGCCCGTCCGTACGGCAACGCCCGCCTGCGCAGTCTGGGATAGGCCAGCGCGCAACAGCGTGACCGTGCCGGCGCTGCGCTTGACGAGACCGGCGGGCGTTTCGGCGGCGGACGCGATGACGGGTGTGGCCGCCGTTTGTGCCTGCGCCGTGGCGGGTGGCAACCAGCAAAAAACCAGCAATGCCGGGACGATGGATGGTCTGTTGATCATCGGGGAGCCGATCTCTCGACAGAGACCGGTGGGTTCAAACTGGAAGGAGCGATCTTAAGTCGCACGCGTACCGCTCGACCTCAGCGCCGAGGTCCGCGATGATGCGAGGATTTTTCACACCCCGATTTGAGGGGTGGACGTGCTGGCTCGTCGAATTTCAAGGGGTTTGCCTGTATCTTCGAACAGTTGATAGTCAATCGGCGCACAGATGCCAGCGGGGTGGAAGCCACACTTGCAGGTTGGGTGCCCGACCATTCCGAAAGAAGGCTGTGCCATGAAATCCAGAAGCGAAGCGCCCGAAGCGCCAGATCGAGTTGAAAGCTTGGCGATGGATCACCAGCGCGCCAGCCGGCGGCAAGCCATTCTGAAGGGTCTGGGCAAGGGCGGTGCGGTGCTGGCCGCAGCGTCTCCCCTGCACAGCTACGCCACGCGCAACATCGTCACCACCACCGGTCAGCAGTGCACGGTGTCGGGCAACCAGTCGGCGGCGGTGTCGGCATCGGCAGGCACGCAGCAAACTTGCGGTGCCTACCATCCGCGGCATTTCATCGCGGTGAGTCAGTCCTTCAGCCTGACTGACAACACTGGCTACAACGCGAATCAACAAGCAGCGTTCAATGCGCTCAGCGGTTCAGCAGTACCGGTGGGCGCCGAGCATTGGCGCGCAGACAATCTGGCTGTCTTCATCAAGACATCGGCTACCACGATGCGCAGGGTCGCGCGCGCCGGATGGCCGGGTACCGTCGCAGCCAATGCCACCGTGGTCAGCGTGTTCCCCTCGGCTGGAACAGGCGGCAAGTCCATCCTGGCGCAACTCTATGACGCTTGGACCAGCGGCCCGCCTCCAGGCGAGACTGATCTGGCCTATTTCCTCGCCGCGTATCTCAACGCTGAACTTGGCACGCCGCCGCCGTCATTCACCGCGGCGCTGCCGTTTGACGGCCCGTACGTGCAGACTCAGTACAACACCAACTACGCCAATGCGCTCACGTTCTTCAAGCTGGTTTGCGTCACGGACCCAGTAACCAGGGCTTTCCCGTGACGATTCGCGGCGTGCATCCTGTCCAACCGCTGCGTTGATTCCAGAGCGCCACGCGCACGCTGCCCTGCCAGCGCCGCATTTCGCCATCGTTGCACCGCTGCAATGGCGGGAGATCGACGGGCAGTGGGTGGTGTTCCGCAGTGATCCGCCGGGGCTGTGTGAGGTCGACGCCTTTGGCGCGGCGGTGCTGAACATCATCGAAGAGGGTCCCGGTACTGCGCCCCAGGTTGCTGGCACGTTGTCCAGACTGACAGAGTGCGCCTACACCGATGAACTGGTGCAACAGGTCACCGAGCACCTTCGATGGCTCGCCTCGGTCGGGCTCGTGGAACACGCGCTGCCATGACCGTTGCGGATCTGAGCGCTGCACAGCTTGCAGCGCAACTGGCCGGCCCCGGGTTGGTGCTCCAGACAGGGCCGTTCACTTACCGCCTGCAGTCGCCCATTGATCTGATCGCGCAGGGCGTGGGCCAGTTGTACGCCTCGTACCCGGTGTTGCCCTCGACGGCGTTTGCCGACTTCACGGTCAACGTCGCCGCCGGCCGGGGCTTGCGCCGCTGGGTCAAGCCGCAGGCCCGCTTTTTGTACGACGGGCAGCCTGTGTTCGATCCGCTTCCGGGCGACCAAGCTTATCCGCTGCTGGAATGGGCCATGAACTGGTGCATCTCCAGCCATGCCCACCAGTACCTGATCATCCACGCCGCGGTGATCGAGCGCCACGGTCAGGCCATGATCCTGCCGGCGCCTCCTGGATCGGGCAAGAGCACGCTGTGTGCCGGTCTGGTGCACTCGGGCTGGCGGCTGCTGTCGGACGAACTGGCATTGATCTCGATGAACGACGGCTTGATCTGGCCACTTTGTCGCCCGGTCAGCCTGAAGAACGCGTCGATCGACGTGATACGTCGGTTCGCCCCACGCGCCGAGTTCAATCGTGTCACGCACGACACCGCCAAGGGCAGCGTCACTCACATGAAGGTCCTGCCCGAGCACCTGTCCCAGATGGACCGGCCCGCGCATGCGCGGTGGCTGGTCTTTCCGAAGTACGAGGCAGGCTCAGCCACCGCCTTGACGGATCGTTCTCGTGCAACGTCGCTGGTGGATCTGGCGCGCAACAGCTTCAACTTTGGTGTGCTGGGTGCAGCCGGCTTCCAACGGCTGGGTGATGTGATCGAAGGTTGCGCCTGCATGGACTTCCGCTACAGCGATCTGCGTGACGCGGCGTCGGTCTTCGAAAGGCTGTCCGCCACATGATGCACGCCGACTTGCTGGCGCAGATGCTTGCCCGACCCGCCGCGCCGCCCGCGCTGTCGGCGGTCGAGTGGGAAGCCCTGCTGGGTCAGGCGCGCCGCGCTTTGCTGATCACCCGGCTGGCGCGGCATTGTCAGGCGCATGGTGGCTTGCTGGCCGTGCCCGCTGGTCCGCGCCAGCATCTGACGACCGCGGCGACTGCCGGCGCTCGGGTGGCTGAAGGCATGACGATCGAGATCGAACGTGTCAGCCGCTGCTTGCGGGCAGCGGGTTTGCGTTGCGTGCTGCTGAAGGGGGCAGCCTATCTGCGTGCCGGCCTGCCCCCGGCCGTCGGCCGGGTGTTCTCGGACATCGACATCCTGGTGCCCCAAGCCGATCTGACGCGCACGGAGAACACGTTGATGGGTGGCGGCTGGCTGGCCGGCTCGCAGGACCCCTACGATCAGCGCTACTACCGCAGGTGGATGCATGAATTACCACCGCTGACGCATGTGCATCGCGGCTCGGTGATCGACGTGCATCACACGATCACGGCACCCACCTCCCGGTTCAACGTCGAGGGCCACCGGTTGCTGGCCGAGGCGCAGCGACTGCCTGGCGAGCCTGCCGTCTGGGTGCTGCAGCCCGTCGACATGGTGCTGCACAGTGCGGTGCATCTGTTCCAGGAAGGCGAGTTCCCGCACGGTCTGCGTGATCTGCTGGACATGAACGACCTGCTGGCGCACTTCGGCGCGACCGAGGCTGACTTCTGGCCCCGGTTGCTCGACCGAGCCGTTGTGCTGGGACTGCAGGTGCCGCTGCACCATGCTCTTTTCCACCTTCAGCGGCTGTTCGGCACCGACCCGCCTCCGGCACAGGCGGCTGCTGTCAGGGCCTTGCGCCCGGTGTGGCTGCCGAGGGTGGTGATGGCCCGGCTGCTCACCATCGCGCTGCGGCCGATGCACCCCAGTTGCCACAGCCCCGGCGAAGGTCTGGCGCGATGGCTGCTCTATGTGCGCTCGCACTGGCTGCGCATGCCGGTCTACCTGCTGATGCCGCACCTGCTGCGCAAGGCATGGATGCGCCGGTTTGCGAAGAAGGACGAGAGCGCGTCGACGGTGCGGCCCGCCGCCGATCAGAACGTCGCCGATCCCGCAGGTTGAGACTGCACAACCGCGCCGTCAGGTCGGCACGCCGTCGCCCTGCAGCCAGGCGATCTCCGCCTCGCTGAACCCCGCCGCCCGTCGCGCCGCCAGATTGAACGGCGGGCGCAGCCGCGGCGCCGCATAACGCGCCACCAGTTGCGGATAAAGCGCCTCGGCATCCAGCCCATCCCGCGCGCACAACCACCCGTACCAGCGGTTGCCGATCGCCACATGCCCGATCTCGTCGCGCAGGATGATGTCGAGGATGGCCACCGCGCGTTGATCGCCGGCCCGGCGCAGCTTGGCCTGGATCGGCGGCGTGGCGTCGAGCCCGCGCGCCTCCAGCGTGCGTGGCACCAGCGCCATGCGGGCGACGATGTCGCCGGCGGTGGCTTCGGTCATGCGCCACAGGCCGTCGTGGGCGTCGAAGTCGCCGTAATCGTGGCCCAGGCTCTGCAAGTGCGCCCGCAGCAGGCTGAAGTGTTGCGCCTCTTCGCTGGCCACCTGCAGCCAGTCGCGGTAATAGGCCTCGGGCATGCCGGCAAAGCGCCACACCGCGTCCAGTGCCAGGTTGATGGCGTTGAACTCGATGTGGCAGATCGCATGCAGCAGCGCCGCACGACCAGCCAGTGTGAAGGGCGAGCGGCCAGGCACCTGGGCTACCGGCACCAGCCGGGGTAGGGGCGGGCGGCCCGGCAGACCGGGCGGCGTGGGCAGCTGCTCGTCGGGGTCGAGCCGGGCCTGGCCGGCTGACGCGGCGCGGTGCAGGTCACGGGCCAACGCCGCTTTTTGCGCAGGATCGGCCAGGGCCAGTACCGCCAGTGCTTGGCGCCGCAGGTGCAGGGTCTCGGGCATCTCTAGAATCATAGGCTTTGTCGCAGACAGCCCTGGCCCTGCGTCGGCTGCGCAAATGCACCAGCAGATGCGCGTCCAAATGTGCCAAACGGCGCGCCAACAGGGGCGCGCCCCACAAACAAGGATCCGACGATGGCCGTGTACCAGCTTGAAGCGCATGTGCCCGAGGTGCCGTCCTCGGCCTGGGTGGCCGAAAGCGCCGAGGTCATCGGCCGGGTGCAGCTGGGCGAGAACGCCAGCGTCTGGTACGGCGCGGTGCTGCGCGGCGACAACGATTCGATCACCGTGGGCGCCAACAGCAACGTGCAGGACGGCAGCGTGCTGCACGCCGATCACGGCCAGCCGCTGGTGATCGGCGACAACGTCACCATCGGCCACCAGGTGATGCTGCACGGCTGCACCATCGGTGACGGCTCGCTGGTGGGCATCCAGAGCGTGGTGCTCAACGGCGCGCGCATCGGGCGCAACAGCATCGTCGGCGCCGGCTCGTTGGTGACCGAGGGCAAGGTGTTCCCCGATGGCGTGCTGATCGTCGGCTCGCCGGCCAAGGTGGTGCGTGAGCTCACGCCCGAGCAGATTGCCGGCCTGCGGGCCAGTGCAGCCCACTACGTGCACCAGCAGCAGCGCCACGCCAGCCAGCGCAAGCGCCTGGCCTGATCGCACGGCGTCCATGGACAAGCTGCACAAGTTCCTGTTCGAAGGCCTGCCGGTGCGCGGCATGCTGGTGCGTCTGGGCACCAGCTGGCGCGAGTTGCTGTCGCGCCGCACCAGCGTCAGCGATGGCGGCCATGCCTTTGCGCCGGAGGTGCGTGCGCTGCTGGGCGAGATGGCTGCGGCCGGCGTGCTGATGCAGGGCAACCTGAAGTTCAATGGCGCGCTGATCCTGCAGATCCACGGTGATGGCCCGGTCAAGCTGGCGGTGGCCGAGACCCAGCCCGACCTGAGCTACCGGGCCACCGCCAAGGTGGTGGGCGAGGTGCCGGCCGGCGCGCGGCTGGAGGCGCTGCTCAATGTGCATGGCCAGGGCCGCTGCGCGATCACGCTCGACCCGCTCGATCGCCTGCCCGGCCAGCAGCCCTACCAGGGTGTGGTGCCGCTGCACGGTGACCAGCGTGAACCGCTGCAGCAGCTCAGCGAGGTGCTCGAGCACTACATGCTGCAGTCCGAGCAGCTCGACACCCGGCTGGTGCTGGCCGCCAACGACGAGGTGGCCGCCGGCCTGCTGATCCAGCGCCTGCCGATGGCCGGCGCCGGCAACCTGGCCAGCGGCCTGGGCGGTGGTGCCGACGAAGACCACATCGGCCGCAGCGAAGACTACAACCGCATCGCGATGCTGGCGGCCACGCTGACGCCCGAAGAGCTGCTGACGCTGCGGCCCGAGCAGGTGATGCACCGCTTGTTCTGGGACGAGACGCTGCGCATCTTCGAGCCGCAGACACCGCGGTTTGCCTGCCGCTGCTCACGCGATCGGGTGGCCGGCATGCTGCGCGGTCTGGGCATGGACGAGGTGAATTCGCTGGTCGCCGAACGCGGCGAAGCCGAGGTGGGTTGCGATTTCTGTGGGGCTGTCTACCGCTTCGATCCGGTCGACGTGGGCAGTTTGTTCACCCCCGGGCACGAGGCACCACCGTCGTCGGGGCATCTGCAGTAGGTCTGCAGCCGCGGGGCCGCGGGGCAGGCGGCGTTCAGCTCAGGCGTTGTAGCTGCCGCCGGCATGCAGCGGCGCTGTCAGCCCACTGGCCGTGTAGACCTTGCCGACCGGCATGGCGCCGGGCATCAGCACGTCGATGGCGCGATCGAGCGCGGCGGTGGCGCGAGACAGGGCCTCGCGCTGGCGTGCCAGCTGGGCGCTGGCACGGGCCAGGCGGGCCCGCATCGGATCGGGCACACCGCCGTTGCGGGCGGCGTGCATGAAGCACTCGACCGCATGTGCCAGCGCGCGGTGCAGTTCGTGGGCCTGCGCTTCGATGGCCTGCACATCGCGCTCGCGCAGCGAATCGGCCAGTGCGCTCAGGCGTTCTTCCACCTGGACCACCAGCGGCTCCAGGTCGGCAGCCAGGCTCATCGGAGTACCTTCGTGCTGCGCACTGCGGAATTCGCCCTTGGGGCGGCCCGGCGGGCTCATGCCCGGCCCCGCATCTGGGGTGTCCAGGCGCACGTCGACATCGGCATTGCGCATGCGTCGGCGGCGTGGGGGTCAGCGCTTGGCCACGTTGCCCAGCAATTCCTGGGCGTTGGCGATCAGCTTGTCGGCAATGGCATCGGCGTTGACGACGAACTTGCCGTCGCGGATGGCATCGGAGATGCGCTGCACCTTCTCGACATCGAACACGCCTTCGCTGCTGACCGCGGTCAGCTGCGACACGGTGGGCGACAACGCCACCTTGGCGCTGGCTTCCACGCTGGTGCCCGCAGCCGTCGACGGCGTTGCGGCTGCGGATTTGCGTTCGCTTGCGGCCGGGGTGGCCGCTTGGTTTTCGAGATGACCAATCTTCATGATGGACTCCAGCAGAGGGGGTCAAGTTGCCAGACCCTGAGACATGCTCGGGGTATCGGCCCGCCAAATCCGGACTTTAGGGCCAAGCGCTCGAAATTTGAGATTGCCCCCTGTTTCGAGGGTAAACGAGGCATTGGCAAGGCCTTGGACGCGGCGGCCGTCACAGCGCCACCTCCACCCGGCGCTCGGCGGTGGCGATGCCGGTGAGCACGCGGCCGCTGTCGGTGCGCACCCGGGTGCGCTGGCCTTCCAGCCCCGGGCCGAGGGCCTGGCCTTCGCTGCTGATGGCGTAACCCGGCCCCGTCGCCACGATGCGCACGGTATCGCCGGCATTGAAATACCGCCGCGTCTTCAGGTCGCTGCGGCGCAGGGCGTCGCCGGCCGACAGGCTGCGCGCCAGCGTGCGGCCCAGCGCGAGCGGGCGCTGGCTGATGGCCGGATCGGGCCGCTCGGCCAGATCGACCTCGGCCATGACCAGGTGGCCGGCGGCCAGCACCGTGCCGGCCGGCAAGGCGCCGGTGGCCACCAGCGACGGTGCCCACAGCTTGATGGTGACCGGCAGGCTCACGTTCCAGCGGCTGCTGCCCTGCAGGCAGCGCAGGCCGATGCGGGTGCGGCCCAAGGGCCGGGCGCCCGCAGGCAGGTAGGGCACGACCTGCTGGCAGGGCGCCAGCTTCAGGCGCGGGTTCAGCGCGCCGACGATCACCTCGGTGCGGGGTGTGGGTGAGACGGTGCCCCACAGCGCGGCGGTGGCCTCGCGGGCCAGGCGCTGCACCTCGGCGGTCAGGGCCTCGGTCAGCGCGGCACCCTGCGACGTGTCGACGGCGCCGGCGGGTGTCCAGCCCGGTGCGCACAGCAGCAGGGCGGCAGCCCAGCCCAACCAGGGCAGGGCGCTGCGCTGCCGCGGCGTGCGCGGCGTGCGCGGCGTGCGTGGGGCATGGGATGAGGGCATCTTGATCACGGCCTGGATGTTGGGGCTGCAGGCCTCCGGGCGGTGGATCGAATTGCCCGGTGATGCGCCCGCTGTTCGCGCTCATGTTCGGCCGGCGTCTGCCCACAATCGGCTCGCATCGATACCCCTGGCCGTCGCGCCAGCAACAAGGGGCCGTGCATGCAGAACCGATTGACCCAAGCGCTCGACTTCCAGACTCAGGCCCTCACCTTGCGGGCCGAGCGGCAGCGGCTGATCGCCAGCAACATCGCCAACGCCGACACGCCGGGCTACCAGGCCCGTGAGATGGACTTTGCCAATGCGCTGCGCCAGGCCACCGGCCGCACCACACCTGCCGGCGCGCTGACGGCCACCCATGCCGCGCACGACGCGGCGGTGACCAGCCTGCGTGAAGAACCCGGCCTGCTCTACGCCCGCCACAGCCAGGATGCCGTCGACCGCAACACCGTCGACCTGGACCGCGAACGCGCCAGCTTCACCGACAACACCGTCAAGTACGAGGCCACGCTGCGTTTCATCAACGGCAGCGTGCGCTCGATGCTCGAGGCGATGAAGAGCCACACGCAAGGCTAACGGAGGGCTCCAATGAGCATGTTCAAGATCTTCGATGTCTCGGGCAGCGCGGCCAGTGCGCAGACCCAGCGCCTGAACGTGGTGGCCAGCAACATCGCCAACGCCGACACGGTGGCCGGGCCCGACGGGCAGGCCTACAAGTCGCGGCAGGTGGTGTTCCAGACACTGCTGATGGGCGAGGCCAGCTCGGCCGGCGTGCAGGTCAGCCAGGTGACCGAAGACCAGTCGCTGGGCCGGCGCGTGCTCGACCCCAAGCACCCGGCCGCCGACGAGCAGGGTTATGTCACCTACAGCAACGTCAATCCCATCGACGAGATGGTCAACATGATCTCGGCCTCGCGCTCGTACCAGAACAACGTCGAGGTGATGAACACGGCCAAAAGCCTGTTGTTGAAGACCTTGCAGATGGGCCAGTCGTGATGCACTTGACCGGGGGGTCAACCCCGCAGCCCAGGAGGCCCGCATGAGCACCATCACCTCGACCACCAACTCCACCATCGGCAGCAGCACCGCGGCCACCGCCAGCGCGGGCGGCGCGGTCAGTGCCCAGGAGGCCAGCGACCGCTTTCTCAAGCTGCTGGTCACGCAGTTGCAGAACCAGGATCCGCTGAACCCGGTGGACAACGCGCAGATGACCTCGCAGATGGCGCAGATCAGCACCGTCAGCGGCATCGAAAAGCTCAACACCACGGTCGAAGGGCTGAACGGCCAGTTCGTGCAGATGCAGGCGCTGCAAGGCGCGTCGCTGGTGGGCAAGGACGTGCTGCTCAAGGGCAACGGCCTGTCGGTGGCCGCCGATGGCCAGGTGGAAGGCAGCTTCGAGCTGGCCTCGGCCGCCGACCGGGTGAAGGTGGAGGTGCTCAGCCCCGCCGGCCTGGTGGTCGATACGCTGAACCTGGGCGCCCAGGGCACCGGCCGGCACGCGTTCACCTGGCCGGCCGGCAGCACGCTGGCCGACACCTCGGGCTACAAGTTTCGCGTGGGGGCCAGCAGCGGCACCACCACGCTGGAGGTGACGCCGCTGATGCGCGATCGCGTCGACGCGGTCAACACCAGCGGCTCGTCGCTCACGCTCGAACTCGAGCGCAGCGGGCGGGTGGCCTATTCATCCATCGCCGCCCTGGATTGACCTGATCCCCAGTTGTTCCGCACGTTGTTTGTGCCCCACGGCCGCCGGCGGGCGCCGCACCCGGGCTGATCCGCAGCCAACCTGGTCCGACCGGACCGCAGGAGAGATCGAATGAGTTTTCAGCAAGGTGTTTCCGGCCTGACCGCCGCCGGCCGCAATCTCGAGGTGATCGGCAACAACGTGGCCAACGCCAGCACCGTCGGCGCCAAGGTGTCGCGCGCCGAGTTCGCCGACATCTATGCGCGCGCGGTGAGCGGCGGCGCCAACAACATCGGCATCGGCGTGAGCCTGGCGGCGGTGACGCAGCAGTTCTCGCAGGGCAGCATCAGCTCGACCGACAACCCGCTGGACCTGGCCATCAACGGCGGCGGCTTCTTCCAGCTCAAGGATCTGAACGGCACGCTGCAGTACAGCCGCAACGGCCAGTTGCAGGTCGACCGCAACGGCTACATCGCCAACAGCCAGGGCTCGCGCCTGCTGGGCTACCCGGCCAACGACCAGGGCACGCTGGTGCCGGGCCAGGCGCAGCCGCTGACCCTGCCCACCTCGGGCATCAAGCCCAGCGTGACCGGCAACGTGGCGCTGGAGCTCAACCTCGATGCCCGCGCCAAGGTGACCAACGATCCGGCGGTGACGCCGGTGATCGACTTCAACGACGCCAAGACCTACAACAGCGCCACCTCGGTCAACATCTACGACACCAAGGGCCAGGAGGTGGCGCTGACCTACTTCTTCCAGAAATCGGCGCCCGACACCTGGTCGGTGTACGCCGCCGCCAATGGCGTGACGGTCAACCCCGACGGCAACGGCGACCCGCTGCCCATCAGCAGCTTCACCTTCCCGTCCGACGGCAGCGCGCCGATCAACCCCGACGACGCCACGCTGCCCTTCGATCTGGTGTCGTTCGACGTGCCGGCCACCTCCAACGCGCAGGGCGCGGTGACCGAGCCGATCCCCGGCATCGAGATCGACCTGTCCAGCATCACCCAGTACGGCGCGATCTTCGGCGTCACCAACGTCACGCAGGACGGCTTTCCGCCGGGCCAGCTGAGCACCATCGCGATCCAGCCCAACGGCATCGTGCTGGCCACCTATTCCAGCGGCCAGAGCACGCCCATCGGCCAGGTCGAGCTGGCCACCTTCCGCAACGTGCAGGGTCTGCGCCCGCTGGGCGGCAACGTCTGGGGCGCCACCTACGACTCGGGCGATCCGGTGCTGGGCACGCCCGGCTCGGGCAACCTGGGCATCATCCAGTCGGGGGCGGTCGAGGAGAGCAACGTCGACCTCACCTCCGAGCTGGTCAACATGATGGTGGCCCAGCGCATCTACCAGGCCAACGCGCAGACCATCAAGACGCAGGATTCGGTGCTGCAGACTTTGGTCAACCTGCGCTGATGCCGCAGCCCATCTGACCCGACCGCACTGAGAGGCCACCATGGACCGCGTGATCTACCTCGCCATGGCCGGCGCCAAGGCCACGATGCAGCGCCAGGACGTGCTGGCGCACAACCTGGCCAACGCGTCGACCACCGGCTTTCGCGCCGAGATGACGGCCTTTCGCGCGGTGCCGGTGCTGGGCGACGGCGCCAGCACACGCGTCTACGCGATCGAATCCACGCCCGGCTACAACCCCGAGCCCGGCCCGGTGGCCGCCACCGGCCGCAACCTCGACGTGGCGATGAAGGGCAATGCCTGGCTGGCGGTGCAGGGCGCCGACGGCACCGAGGCCTACACCCGCAACGGTGCGCTCGATGTCAATGCCGAAGGCCTGCTGGTCACCCGCACCGGGCAGACGGTGATGGGTGATGGCGGGCCGATCACGCTGCCGCCGCAGGCCCAGGTGCTGATCGGCGCCGACGGCACCCTCAGCGCCACCGTGGGCAACGGCCGGCCGCAGGGCGTGGGCAAGCTCAAGCTGGTGACGCCCGACGCACCGCTGCAACGCGGCGAGGACGGCCTGTTCCGCGCCGCCGACGGTGCCGACCTGGCGGCCGACGCCACCGCCCGCGTGCAGACCGAGGCGCTGGAAGGCAGCAACGTCAGCCCGGTCGAATCGATGGTGGCGATGATCTCCGCGGCGCGCCAGTTCGAGCAGCAGATGAAGATGCTGCAGACCTCGCAGGAGCGTGAACAGTCGGCCACCCGGCTGCTGAGCAACAGCTGACGCGCCCGCCGCGCGCTGCGCGGCCGCCCCACAGCCCAGAGAAGCACCGCCCGCGCGGTGCTTTTTGCCGGTTGGCCGCCCTCAAGTAACCGCGATCATCGACCGCGAGTACTTGTCAAGGAGCGTGGCGATGATCCGTTCGCTGTGGATTTCAAAGACCGGCATGGAAGCCCAGCAGACCGCGCTGGACGCCATCTCGAACAACCTGGCCAACACGGCCACCAATGGCTACAAGCGCGGCCATGCGGTGTTCGAGGACCTGATCTACCAGAACCTGCGCCAGGTGGGGGCCAACACCGCCGAGCAAGCCACCCTGCCCACCGGGCTGCAGATCGGCCTGGGCGTGCGGCCGGTGGCGCTGGCGCGCAACTTCTCGCAGGGCAACCTGCAGCAGACCGGCAACGCCTACGACATGGCCGTGCGCGGCAACGGCTTCTTCCAGATCCAGCTGCCCGATGGCACCACCGGCTACACCCGCGACGGTGCCTTCCAGCTCAATTCGCAGGGTCAGATCGTCACCAACGGCGGCTACCTGGTGCAGCCGGGCATCACCATCCCGCCGGACGCGCAGACGGTCAGCATCTCCAATGACGGGCTGGTCACCGCCACGCTGCCGGGGCAGATCGCGCCCCAGCAGATCGGGCAGATCCAGCTGGCCGGCTTCGTCAACCCGGGCGGGCTGGACCCGAAGGGCGAGAACCTGTTTGCCGAGAGTGCCTCGTCGGGCACGCCGCAGGCCGGTGCGCCGGGCAGCAACGGCCTGGGCCAGATCACGCAGGGCAGCGTGGAGACCAGCAACGTCAACGTGGTCGAGGAACTGGTCACGATGATCCAGACCCAGCGCGCCTACGAGATCAACTCGAAGGCGGTGCAGACCTCCGACCAGATGCTGCAGAAGCTGGCGCAGCTGTGAGCCTGAAGCGCACGATGACCCTGCCTCCCATCCTTCTCGCTGCCCTGGGCCTGACGTCGATGCTGTTGGGCTGCGCCAACATCGCGCGCCAGCCGCCGGTCGATCTGGTGATGCCCAGTGCCGCCTACCCGGTGGCGCCGGCACCGCAGGCCATGGCCGAGCCGGTGGTGCCCAACGGCGCGATCTTCCAGGCCGCCAGCTACCGCCCGCTGTTCGAGAGCCACCGCGCGCGCATCGTCGGCGACACGCTGACCGTGACCATCGCCGAGAAGGTGAGCGCGGTGCAGAAGAGCACCAGCACCGTCGACCGGGCCGGCTCGATCGACGCCGGTGTCAGCGCGCTGCCCTTCCTCAAGAGCACGGCGCTGACCCGCGCCACGGCCACCGGCACGGCCACCAGCGCCTTCGAGGGCAAGGGCACCACCGAGAACAGCAACGACTTCTCCGGCACCATCACCGCCACGGTGGTGCAGGTGCTGCCCAACGGCCACCTGATCGTGGCCGCCGAGAAGCAGATCGGCGTCAACGCCAATGTCGATGTGCTGCGCTTCTCGGGCCAGGTCGATCCGCGCTCGATCGCGCCGGGCAACATCGTCACCAGCACCCAGATCGCCAACGTGCGTGTGCAGCAGCGCGGCCGTGGCCAGGCCGCCGAGGCGCAATCCATGGGCTGGCTGGCACGCTTCTTCCTCAATGTTTTGCCGATCTGATCAAGCAGGCACCGCCATGACCCCGCGATTCAAGTTCAACCGCCCCAGCCCCGAGCGCCTGATGCGCGCGGTGGTGCTGATCGGCCTGCTGATGGCCAGCGCCGCGGTGTGGTGGCCGGCACAGGCCGCGCGCATCAAGGAAGTGGCCAATGTGCAGGGCAAGCGCAGCAACCAGCTCACCGGCTTCGGGCTGGTGTTCGGGCTCGACGGCACCGGCGACCAGGCCACCCAGGCGCCGTTCACGCCGCAGGCGCTGGCCGCCTTCCTGCAGCAGAACGGCATCACGCTGCCGCCCGGCGTGCAGATGCAGCCGCGCAACCTGGCGTCGGTGGTGGTCACGGCCGAGCTGCCCGCGTTTGCCCAACCGGGCCAGCGCATCGACATCAACGTCTCGTCGGCCGGCAACGCCAAGAGCCTGCGCGGCGGCCTGCTGTTGCAGACCGCGCTGCGGGGTGCCGATGGCCAGGTCTATGCCATCGCCCAGGGCAACCTGATCGTGGGCGGCGCGGGTGCCGCGGCGGGTGGCGCCAAGGTGCAGATCAACCACCTGGCCGCCGGACGTGTGCCCGAAGGCGCCACGGTGGAACGCGCGGTGCCCACAAGCTTCAGCCGCAACGGCCTGATGCAGCTCGACCTGCAGAGCAACGACTTCGCCACTGCCCGCGCAGTGGCCGGCGCCATCAACAACGCCAAGGGCGAAGGCACGGCGCAGGCGGTGGACGGGCGCGTGGTGCAGGTGCGCCTGCCCGAGCAGCCCAACGACCATGTCGCGTTCATGGCCGACATCGAAAACCTCGAGGTGGCGCTGCAGCGGCCCGCCGCACGGGTGGTGATCAACTCGCGCACCGGCTCGGTGGTGATGAACGAGGCCGTCACGCTGGGCAGTTGCGCGGTGGCTCACGGCGCGCTCACCGTCACCGTGAACACCACGCCCTTGGTCAGCCAGCCCAACCCCTTGACGGGCGGCCAGACGGTGCAGGCCGAGAAGACCGACATCGCCGTCACGCAGGAAGGCGGGCAGCTGATGCACCTGCCCGCCGGCGCCAAGCTGGCCGACGTGGTGCGCGCGCTCAATACGCTGGGCGCCTCGCCGCAGGATCTGCAGGCCATCCTGCAGGCGATGAAGAGCGCCGGCGCGCTCAATGCCGAGATCGAGGTGATCTGACATGGCCGCCGTTCCCAGCAGTCTGATGAGCACGTCGACCGGGGCCGATGCGCTGTCGTCGCAGGCCCGGCTGGCCAGCGATGCGCGCAACCTCGACAGCCTGCGCCACGGCGCCGCCAAGGACCCGAAATCGGCCGCCCGCGAGGCGGCGCGCCAGTTCGAATCGCTGTTCATGAACGAGCTGATGAAGAGCATGCGCGCGTCCACCGAATCGGCCGGTCTGATGGACAACCAGGCCACCAAGCTGGGCACCGAGATGCTCGACGCCCAGCTGGCCACCAAGATGGTGGGCCGCCCGGGCGGCTTGTCGGAAGTGATCGCCAAGCAGCTGGAGCGCCAGATGGCGCTGGTGCCCGGCCCCATCCCCAGCACCAGCCGCGCCAACAACAGCCTGCCGGTGGTCAGCGATCCGGCGGCCACGCCCAAGCTGCCCGAGAAGAGCGCCGCCGGCTTCGTGCAGCAGCACAGCCTGGCGGCAGAGACCGCCGCCGCCGAGACCGGCATCCCGGCGCAGTTCATGATCGCCCAGGCCGCGCTGGAGACGGGTTGGGGCAAGCGCGAGATCGTCGGCCGCGACGGCACGCACAGCCACAACCTGTTCGGCATCAAGGCCGGCGCCAGCTGGAAGGGTGCCACGGTGGAGGTGACCACCACCGAGTACATCGGTGGTGCGCCGCGCAAGATGATCCAGAAGTTCCGCGCCTACGCCAGCGA
>MESD01000067.1:0-718 GCA_001770815.1 Burkholderiales bacterium RIFCSPHIGHO2_12_FULL_69_20 | reverse complement strand
CCAGGGCAGCGATGCCAAGGCCTTTGCCCAGGGCCAGCAGAAGGCCGGCTACGCCACCGACCCGGCCTATGCCGACAAGCTGGGCAAGGTGATCAACACCACGCTGCGGCTGCAGCGCAGCATGGCCTGATCGGCGGGGCAACACACGGTGGCCACCTCTTCGCTGATGACGCTGGGCACGCAGGCGATCTTTGCCGCGTACTCGCAGCTGCAGACCACCAGCAACAACATCGCCAATGCCAACACGCCGGGCTATTCACGCCAGTCGGCGCAGCTGGCCACGGCGGGCAGCGCCTACAACGGCTCGGGCTACATGGGCCGCGGCGTCACGGTGTCGACGATCGCCCGCGCCACCAACATGTTCCTCACCGGCCAGGCGGTGGCGGCGGGCTCCACCGCCGCGGCCGACGGTGTGCGGCGCGACATGCTGGGCCAGCTGGAAAAGGTGTTTGCCGGCGGCGCGGCGGGCATGGGCCACGCCGCCACGCAGATCTTCAACGCCTTTGCCGACCTGGCCGCCGCGCCCGGCGACCTGGCCGCGCGCCAGGCGGTGCTGGGCCGGCTGGAGGACTTTGCGTCGCTGGCCCGCTCGTCGTCCGACCAGATCGAGTCGCTGCAGGCCAACGTCGAACACGACGTGGCCGGCGGCATCGCCCAGGTCAATGCACTGGCCGCCGAGCTGGCCAAGCTCAACGTGGCCATCGCCGCGGCCACCAAC
>MESD01000066.1 GCA_001770815.1 Burkholderiales bacterium RIFCSPHIGHO2_12_FULL_69_20 | reverse complement strand
GCATGCGCGACCGCGTGACCGGCGAGCCGACCACCGACAAGCTGTATGCGGCGGGCAAGGGTGCCCGCAAGGCTGGCCTATGGCACCAGATCGGCGAGCCGGCCGGCGCCGCGGCGGTGTTGATCGGCGAGGGCTTCGCCACCTGCGCCAGCGTGCATGAAGCGACCGGCCGGCCGGTGGCGGTGGCCTTCGATTCCGGCAACTTGGCAGCGGTGGCCCGTGAGCTGCGGCGCCTGTACCCGGCCGCGCTGCTGGTGGTGATCGCCGACAACGACCACAGCACCGAAGCCGCAACCGGCCGCAACCCCGGGCGCGAAGCGGCCGACAAGGTGGCACGGGCGGTGCGCGGCGTGGCGGTGTGGCCCGAGCTGGCCGAGCTGCCCGAGGGCGGATCGGATTGGAACGATGCGGCCCGACATGCCGGCGCTGACCTGGTGCGCGATCGAATCGAAGCGGCGATTCGTGCGGCGCTGGCGGCAGCACAAGCCACCCTGAAGCCGAAGGCCCCGGCGAGGGCGCCAGCGGGCCGCACAAGCCCCAAACGGGCCGCCGGGCAAACCAGTGCAGCACACAAGCCGCAACGCCCGCCAGCGGGCCGCGAAACGCGGACCGACACCGACCACCCAGGAGCCCTGGCCGATGCGGACGGCGAGCCACCCGAGGGCGGCGCGGACGAAGATGGCGACGACGGTGAAGACGGCGAGCATGACCCCTTCAGCGCAGACCGCCGGGGCGTGTGGTTCCACGGGTTCGACCACCAAGGCCGGCCCCGGCCGGGGCTGCTGGTGTGCGGCCCGCTGCTGGTGACGGCCCGCACCCGGCTTGCCAACGGCGCGGGCTGGGGGTGGCTGGTCGAGTTCACCGACCCCGAGCGCACGCCGAAGGAATGGACGATCAGCACCGCAGCCCTTCAGGGTGACGGCGTGGAGTACCGGCGCACCCTGGCCGACCTGGGCCTGTACATCGGCGAGACCCGCGCCGCCCGCGAGAAGCTGGGCCACTACATCCAAAGCCGGCGGGTTCGTGCCTTCGCCCGTGTGGTGGAGCGGGCCGGCTGGCATGGCCGGCTGTATGTGCTGCCCGGCCGCACCTTCGGCGCCACCGACGAACGGGTGATCCTGTCACCCGAGGGCACCAGTGAACACCCCTTCAGGCAACGCGGCACCCTGGAGAAGTGGCGCGGCGGCGTAGCCCGGGTCTGCGACGGCAATACCCGGCCGACCTTCGCGGTATCGGCCGCCTTTGCCGGGCCGCTGCTGCGCCTGGCGGGCATGCAAAGCGGCGGGTTTCACTTTGTCGGCCCTTCAAGTCGGGGCAAGACATCGGCCCTGTATGCGGCGGCGAGCGTGTGGGGGTCGCCCGAGATGAAGCGCCTGTGGCGAGCAACGGACAATGCCGTCGAATACCTGGCGCAGTTGCACAGTGATTCAGTGCTGATCCTGGACGAACTGAAGCAAGCCGACCCGAAGGTGATTGCCGAGGCGATCTACATGCTGGGCAACGGCACCGGCCGCAACCGGGCCACGCAAAAGGGCGGGCTGCGTCCGACGCCCTCATGGTCCGTGCTGTTCCTGTCATCCGGCGAGCTGACGCCTGAAGCCCACATGGCGACCGTGAGGCTTCAGCCGATGGAAGGGCAGCGGGTGCGCATGCCGTCGATCCCGGCCGAGCCCGAGGGCTACCCCGGCACCACGTTCGAGACGAATCACGAACTGGACGGCGGGCGCGAACTGTCGCAGTACATGGTGCATCAAGCAGCGGTGAACTACGGGCATGCGGGGCTTGCCTTCCTGGAGCGGACAACGGCCGACTTCGACGCGGTGCGGGTGCGCTTGCGTGCTGGCCTGGAATCCTTCCGCCTGGCCCATGTGCCCGAGACCGCAGACGGCCAGTTGTCCCGGATCGCCGACCGCTTCGCGCTGGTGGCGATGGGCGGCGAGCTGGCGACCGAATGGGGCCTGACCGGCTGGCGCCCCGGCTGGGCCACCGAGGCGGCGGCGTCGTGCTTCTACGGCATGGTGAAGATGCGCCCGGGTGGCTTTGGCAGTGGCGAGGAAGCCGCGATGCTGCGGCAGGCCCGCACCTTCTTTGCCGAGCATGGGGAAGACCGCTTCGCCGATTGGGGCCGGGCCGAGAACGACGACACCCACCGGCCCAACACCCAGCAGCGGGCCGGCTGGCGCAAGACCGCCCGCGACTCGATCGGCGAGGCCGACAGTACGGAATGGTTTGTGCTGTTCGATGGCTTCACCAAGCAAGTGGCCGAGGGGCACGACCGCGAGGCGATGCTTCGGCTGTTGCGGGAACGCGGGCACCTGGTCCCCGACAAGGGCAGGCCCTTCGATCATTCCGCCCGCTTGCCTGGCATCGGCAAGACCCGCTGTTACCGCATCAAGTCTTCGATCCTGGCAGACATCGGCGAGGACTGAAACCGCCGGCCGGCGGCTGTCGGTGCGGCCCGGTGGGGGGCCGGGGCGAGTGAACCCTTCGCGCAGCACTTGGTGCCGATGGCTTGCCAGTGAACAGCCCCGACGCATCCGCCGCGGTTCGCCGCCGTGCGGTGCCACCACCTGTCACCAGTTGACACCAGCGAGGTGGAGACAGAAAGGGCCAAGCGTGACAACGGGTTGCGGTGGTTGTCTCCAGTGTCTCCAGTGTCTCCACCCTTTTGGCAGGGAAGTCCGCATCGCGGCGATTTGCATTGGGGCGAGTTCTCGTCGATCCTGTCCCGGCAGTGGCCGAGCCGCAGTGCCGCGACCTGGTGGCCGAGCTGGCACCGGGCGGCCGTTGCATCGCGGCACCCGTAGGAGGGATGGCCGCACCACCTGACCGGCCGCACGCCAAGTGAACGCGTCGTCGGGGGTGGAAAGTCTGGAGTCTTCCAGCAAAGGACCGGCCCTGATCCCGGGATTCTGCGCACGCGAGTTTCGGGGCGTGGGGGGGATCAAAAAGTCTCCAACCCATGAGCCGCAGACCGCTCGGTTACCTCCGTTCGCAAACCCGCAAAATTCATAGGGGGGGCTATGGGCAAGGTCGGCGCTGCCGAGGGTTGCCTAAACTCGGGGAGGGGGTGTGCAAACGCCCAGCCTGACCACTTTGGGGGCAGCGTTGGGGGCATTCCTCAAGTGGCGTGACCCGCTGCCCCGCATGGATGCTGCGTTTCCGCGTTTCTTTCGGCTGTCACCCTCCCGCCAATGCGAAACCGCCCGTCCATCGCCTGCGATGACGGGCGTTTTTCTTGGGCGCACGCTGCGGGCACAATCGCCCCCCATGCAGATTGGATCGGGTGTTCCACGGGGGTTGGCGGGCGGCCTGGCGGCGGTGCTGGTTGCGGCGTTGGTGGCGGCGTTGGTGGCGGGCTGCGCCTCGCGCTCGGACGACGTGGCGCCCCGGCCCACTGATCCGTCCACCTACACCGCCTGGGGCTGCGACCGACTGTTCGACGAGATCGACACGGTGCAGCAGCGTGCCGCCGACGTGGCCTATGCCGTTGATTCGCGCGCCGGCAACAACATGATCGCGCTGGGCCTGGGTGTCACCGTGTTCTGGCCGGCGCTGCTGGCCATGCGCCCCGACGGTCTGGAGGCCGAGCAACTGGCCGAGTTGAAGGGCCGCTACGAGGCGCTGCGGCTGGTGGTGGCACGGCGCCCCTGCGCCGCGCCGACGGATGCCATGGGCGCCCAACGCCAGGCCGCGCTGCCGGTGGCGCTGGGCGACCGGCTGGTCTACGAAGAGCGGTCCGGCCCGAACGGCGCCGCGCACCTGCTGGGCATGCAGGTGACCGCGCTGCGGCGCGACCAGATCGAGTTCCAGGTCGATGTCGACGGCCAGGCGCTGCCCGCATCGTGGCGGCAAGACCTGTCGGGCAACTCGGTACTCGAATCGCGCGCCCCGCTGATCGGCTGGCGCCGCCTGCTCAAGCCCGATCTGGCCCTGGGCCAGGTGCTGTACGGTGAACTGGCCGCCGCCGATGAATCGGTGCCGAGCGCGCGCGTGCGCGGCCAGGTGGTGGCCACCGGGCCGCAGACCGTGGCCGGGCGCAGCTTCGACGTGGCGGTGATCGAGTTGTTCGGTGAATCGCCGGCGGCGCGCAGCGGCTCGGGCGACATCGGCCACGGCAGCACCCGGCTGGATGGGGTGATGGCCGTCGACCGCCGCAGCGGCGTGCTGCTGCGCCTGGAGATGCGCAGTGCCAACACCGACTTTGCGCTGCGCCGCCGCTTGCTTCGGGTTGAGACGGCGCCGCGCTGAGCCGGGCACCGGCCGGTGTTTTTACCGAACTTTACGGTGTGAACAACGCCGCGACATGGCTGCCCCACACACTGCGTTTCATCGATCCATCCTGAGGTGATTCAGATGAACCCGTTCACCAAGACTTCTCCGCAGCGCCACCTGCAAGCCCCCCGCAGCGCGCTGCGCCACCTGACCACGGCCACGCTGTTGTTGGCACTGGTGGGCGCCACGGCCAGCGTGGTGCAGGCCCAGCCGGCGATGCAAGCGGGCGAGGGTGCGCGCCACGCCGCCCACCACCGCATGGGGCCGGGCATGGCTGGCGGCCCGATGATGGCCGAGCGTGCGCTGGCCGCGGTGGGCGCCAGCGCCGAGCAGAAGACCCAGGTGCGTGACATCTTCAAGGCCGCGCGCGCCGATGTGCGCCAGCAGCGCGACGAAGGCCAGGCGCTGCGCCAGCAGATGATGGCGCTGATGGCCGCGCCGCAGATCGACGCGGCCGCCGCCGAATCACTGCGCCAGCAGCAGCAGGCCCGCCACGACGCGGCCAGCAAACGTTGGCTGCAGGCCATGCTGGATGCCCAGGCCGTGCTGACGCCCGAGCAGCGCCAGAAGCTGGCCGCGCGTTTGCAGGCGCGCCAGGAGATGATGCAGCGCCGCCAGCGCGAGCGCCGCTCGACGGACGCGCCGCGCAGTTGAGCGGCGGCGCAGATTTGTTCAAGCATCTGGTGTTTTTCGCCCCGGCGCAGTGTTGCGCCGGGGCGTTTCATTTTTGCGGAGGTGCAAGGCCATGACGGGCAAGCTGCTGCTGATCGACGACGACGCCCGCCTGACGGCCATGGTGGGCGACTACCTGCGCGCCAACGGCTACGAGGTGGAGACCGCCGGCACGCTGGCCGCCGGCCGCGAGCGCCTGCGCGGTGGGCCCTACGACGCGCTGGTGCTCGACCTGATGCTGCCCGACGGTGATGGCCTGGACCTGACGCGGGAACTGCGCGCCGATGCCCGGCTCAAGCGCCTGCCGCTGCTGATGCTGACCGCGCGCGGCGAGCCGCTGGACCGCGTGCTGGGGCTGGAGCTGGGCGCCGACGACTACCTGTCCAAGCCCTTCGAGGCGCGTGAGCTGCTGGCGCGCATCAAGGCCCTGCTGCGCCGCGCCAGCCCCGAGCCCGCGGACGACGAGCTGCTGCGCTTCGGCCGGCTGGAGATCGATCTGGGCGCGCGCCAGGCCCGCATCGACGGCAAGCCCGCCGACCTGACCGGCCACCAGTTCGACCTGCTGGTGGTGCTGGCGCAAAGCGCCGGCCGGGTGCTCAGCCGCGACCAGATCATGGACGCGCTCAAGGGTCATCCGATGGAGGCCTTCGACCGCAGCATCGACGTGCATGTCTCGCGCATCCGCGCCTGCATCGAGGACGATCCCAAGACGCCCAAGCGCGTGCTCACCGTGCGCGGCTCGGGCTACGTGTTCGCGCGCAAGCAGGACGCCGAGGATTGATGGCCGGCGCCCGGCATCGCGGGGCGGCGCGGGGGCGGCCTTGAAGTCGCTGTATCTGCGCATCTGGCTCACGGTGGTGGCCGCGCTGGCGCTGTTTGCGCTGGTCTCGGGCTGGATGTGGCAGCGCCATGTCGAGGACGAACGCCAGCGCTTCGAGACCGCGGCCGGCGAGCGTCTGGCGGCCTGGGCCGAACTGGTGCAGCGGGCGCTGCCCAGCGCCGATGCGCCGACGCCAGAGCAGGCCGAGGCCCTGCGTGAGTGGTCCACCCGCCTGCGTGTGCCGCTGGCGCTGGACGACCGACGCGGCAACCGCATCGCCGCGTCCGAGAGCTTCATGCGACGTGACAGCGAGCGTGGCCCCAGCGCGGCCGCGGTGCAGCTGGACGACGGCCGCACGCTGTGGCTGGCGCGCCGCCTGATCCGCCGCGCACCGCCCGACGGGCCGCCGGGCGACGAGCTGTCGCTGTGGCGGCCGGGCGCACCATCGGCCGCACAGGCGCTGCGTGCGCAGCGCGGCCCGCCGCTCGGCGACCATGCGCCGGGCCCGGCGCTGGGCGATCGGCCGTCGGCACTGACACCCGTCTCGCCGCTGCCGACCCTGCTGCTGCGCCCCTTCGGTCTGCCGCGCGCGGTGGGGCCGCTGGTGCTGGTGGCGGTGCTGTTCATCGCGGTGGCCGCGGGTGCCTACCCGGTGGTGCGCCGGCTCACGCGGCGGCTCGAGGCACTGAAGCAGGGCGTGCAGGCCTTCGGTGCCGGTGATCTGGCCCAGCGCGTGGATGCCTCGGGCCGCGACGAGGTGGCCGCGGTGGCCGCCACCTTCAACCAGGCGGCCGAGCGCATCGAGGCGCTGGTGCGCAGCCATCAAACGCTGCTGGCCAACGCCAGCCACGAACTGCGCTCGCCGCTGGCGCGACTGAAGATGGCGGTGGCCCTGTACGCCGAGCTGCCCGAGCCACGGCGCGCCGGCCTCAAGACCGAGATCGACACCAACGTGGCCGAGCTCGATGCGCTGGTCGAGGAGGTGCTGCTGGCCAGCCGGCTGGGCGCCGGCGCCGTGCTGGACCGCTCCGAGCCGGTCGACCTGCTGGGCCTGGCCGCCGAGGAGGCGGCGCGCTTCGATGCCGAGGTGCAGGCCGTGGGTGAACCGTGCCAGCTGGTGCGCACCGGCAACGAGCGCCTGCTGCGCCGCGCGCTGCGCAACCTGCTGGAGAACGCGCGCCGCTACGGCGGCGACGACCTCAGCGTTCAGGTGGCGGCCGATGCGGCAGGCACCGTCACGCTGAAGGTGTGTGACCGCGGTGCCGGCGTGCCTGAAGCCCTGCGCGAGCGGATCTTCGAGCCCTATTTTCGCCTGCCCGGCCATGCCGAGCGCGAGGGCGGCGTGGGCCTGGGCCTGAGCCTGGTGCGCCAGATCGCGCAGGCGCATGGCGGCAGCGTGCACTGCGACGACCGCGTCGGTGGCGGCAGCTGCTTCGTGATCAGTCTGCCGGCTCAGGCGCCGTCGGCTTGAGAGCGCTACCCGGCGTGGCGTACCGCCGCCGCTGCTGGCCCAGCACCCAGGCCAGCAGGCTGGCCAATGCCACGGCAGCCACCGTCAGGCCGGCGGTCGAGGCAATCCAGTAACCACGGGCGCCCTGCCAGGCGATGGGAACAGCCCCGCCCAGGTTGAAGGCCAGCGCATACCCACCGCCCAGGCCCACGCCCCACAGCGCCAGCACGTAGATCACCGTGGGCAGCGTGGCGATGCGCCAGGCGCGCAGCACGAAGGCGGCCAGCGTCTGCACCGCGTCGGCGGCATGGAACAGCGCCACCCAGGCCAGCAGCGGCAGCGCGGCGGCCACCACCGCCGGATTGTCGGTGTACAGGCGCACCACGCCCTCGCGGCCGAAGAACACCGATCCGCCCACCAGCAACGACACCGCCAGCGTGAATTGCAGGCCATGCCAACCCAGCCGGCGCGCGTCGGCGATGTCGCCCGCGCCGATGCGCTGCGCCACCAGCGTGCTGGTGGCGTTGCTCAGGCCCAGCGGCATCATGAACAGCAGCGACACCAGGTTGGCCGCGATCTGGTGGCCGGCCACGGCGGTCTCACCCAGGCGCGAGATGAAGATGGCCATGAAGGCGAAACCGGTGACCTCGACGCCGATGCCCAGGCCCATCGGGATGCCCAGCTTGAGCAGCGCGCGCATCGACGGCCCATGCGGCGCGCGCTGCCCCGGCGCGGCCAGGTCGAAGCGCTGGTAGAACGGGTCGCGGCGCATCAGCAGCACGGCCACCAGCGCCTGCAACCACATCGCCACCGCGGTGGCGATGCCGCAGCCCACCACGCCCATTGCCGGCACACCCAGCGCCGGCGCGCCGGTGACCAGCGCCAGCGACAGCGGCACCTTCAGCGCCAGCCCGCCCAACTGCAGCACCATCACCGCCTTGGGCCGCGAGACCGCGATGTTGAAGCCGCGGAAGACGGTGAAGATCAGCGAGGCCGGCAGCGCCACGGCCAGTGCCAGCAGGTAGCCGCTGACCTTGTCGGCCACCGCCGGGCTGGCCTTGGACAAGGCCAGGAACGGCGCCGGAAAGACCAGCAGCGTGCAGCCCACCACCGCCAATGCCAGCGCCAGCCACAGCGCCTGCCACACCTGATGCCCGGCTTCGTGCAGCCGTTTTGCGCCGTAGAGCTGGCCGACGATCGGGCTGATCGCCAGCACCACGCCCATCAGCCCGATGAACACGGTGATGTAGGTGGCGCCGCCCACCGCCAGTGCGGCCAGGTCGGTGGGTGAATGCCGGGCCACCAGCACGGTGTCGATGGTGGCGAAGCCCAGCACCGCCAGCTGGCCGATGAACACCGGCCAGGCCAGCGGCACGATGCGCCGCACGCTGTCACGCAGGCGGCGCGGGGCCGGGCTGGTGCTGGCTGCGGCGGCAGCGTCGGGGTGGGTGGGCTCGGGGCTCATCGACGCGAAGCCGGCCGCGCCGGTGCCACGCCGGTTTCACCGTCCGCTGCCGCGGCACCCTGCGCCAGGTGGGCCCGCTCGGCGTAGCGGTTGAAGCGCCAGGCCGTGCCCTCCATCGTGATGCGGCGCCACACGGCGCGCTTCTCGCCGGGGGTGAACACGGGCCAGTGCTGCACTTCGTCTTCGGTGCGCCCGCAGCCCTTGCACAGCGCATCGCCCTGCGCAGTCGAGCAGATGGCGATGCAGGGCGCGTCGGGCATCTGCGCGTACCAGGCGCCCCAGGCCGCGCGTGCATCGCGCGGCATCGTGTCTTCGTCGGCCTGCGTCTCGCGGTAATACACCAGCAGCGCATACACCTCGGCCAGTGCGCGCACCTCGGCACAGGCGGTGACGCCGTCGGGCGAGGGCGAGCGTGCTCGCCACCAGTTGATGGCCGCCTCGATGTCGGTGATGTGGATGCCGGCCATGGTGAAGGGCGCCGAGCATAGCGCCTCGGCCTCGATCGCCGCGGCGCCGGGGCATGCATACTTTGGCCCATGCTGTGTTTCGGGCCAGGGTCGGGCGGGAGTCGGCGCCGCGCGGCCACGCCCGGCGTCCGGCGGTCGTGGCCGGTCCTGGGGTGGGCACTTGCGGGCATGTTGGCGCTGCGCTCGGGCGGTGCGCAGGCCGGCGAGTTCAGCGACGAGTTCGACCGCCAGCGCTTCAAGGCTGCGTACCTGCACGAGATCGCCTTCCGCGAGGCCGCCATCCACGTGGCCTGGGGGGCCGAGCCGCTGTGTGATGACACCACCGAGATCGAGCCCTTCGTGCTGTGGTCGGTGCGCGGTGTGCGGCAGGGCCTGTCGGCGCACCACCAGCGGCTGTTCACCCAGGCCACCGGCATGGACGAACACTGGCGCATCGCCTGGCTGGACGAGGGTGCGCCCGACGAGTTGAAGCTGGGCCAGCGGGTGCTGGCGATCAACCAGCGGCCGCTGCCACTGCCGGACCATACGCTGGAGCTGGGGGCGGTGTTCCGCGGCGGCGCCACGATGTCGGTCGACGACCAGGCCTTCTGGGACGTGATGCACCAGGCCCGTGAGGAGGCCAATGCCGACTCGTCGCTGACCGTCACGCTGGAGGGTGGGCGCCAGTTGAAGGTGGGCACGCAGACCGGTTGCGCCGGCACGGTGACGGCCACCGCCTTCGACGACGAGCCGCAGAACTTCCAGCGCCAGGAGGGCCGGCGCAGCAAGATCCCCGGCAACGCGATGCTGCAGGCCCACACCCGCGACGAGCGGCGCTGGCTGGCGGCCTTCGGCACCTACTTTCTGGCCAGCGAGCGGTCCATCCTGCGCCAGCGCTCGTCCGACAACATGGGCAACGCTTTCCTGATCGGCAAGGTGCTGGCGCTGGCGGTGCCGGGCGCGGGCACGGTGCTGTCGGCGATGGAGGCGCAGACGCAGCGCAGCATCCAGGTCGACGGCCTGGTCGGCGGGGCCGATCTGTTCGCCAACGAGGTGGTGCTGGCGATGGGTGGCGATCCGGCCGTGGGCCTGCGCCTGTCCGACCGCCTGCAACGCCTGGGGCTGGCCGCCGACGTGGTGGTGATGAGCGCGTTCAGGCGCTCGAACGTCGAGATCCACCTGCGCCAGTTGCAGCAGATCGAGGCGGCGCGCCGCCAGGCCGAACTGGCGGCCGAGGCTGCCGAAGGCGCCGAAGCGGCGGGCGGCAAGTCCACCAAGCCGCCTTGATCGCTGTCGGCGGCGCGACAGGGGCGCGCCCATGAAAAAGGCGGGCACGAGGCCCGCCTATCAAGGGGAAGTGACTGGCCGCGTCAGCGGGCCGCCATCGAGCGCGGCCCTGCCATGCCGAGGCTCAGCGAGGGGTACGCCGCGGGCCGCCGAAGGGCTTGCCGGCAAACGCCGGGCGATCACCGCGGTCGCCACCGAAACCGGCACGCGCCGGGCGGTCGCCGCCGCCGAAGCCCTCACCCCGCGGGGCCTGGGCACGGCTGTCGTTGCGGAAGCCACCATCACGGAAACCACCCTGCGGCGCCGCGTTGTCGCGGAAGCCACCGTGCGGCGCGCCGTGGTCGCGCACCACGCCGGCGTGCGGCCGGCCTTCAGGACGGAACTCGGGGCGGGTGTCGGGGCGATAGCCACCAGCCGACCGGTTGTCGTCGGGGCGGAAGCCGCCGCCGTTGCCACCGCCGAAGCCGCCCGGGCGACGGTCACCGCCGAAGCTGCCACCACCACCGCCGGCGCCACGCGGGCCGCCGAAGCTGGGCCGGCGCTGGCCGAACGAGGGCTTGCCGCCGAAGCTGGGGCCGTTCATCGTCGGCGCGGTCTGCTTGGGCTCGAGTCCGGCCACCACGGCCACGGCGATCGGCTGGGTGGTGAAGCGTTCGATGCGGCGGATCATGCCCACGTCACGGCGCTCGGCCAGCGTGATCGCCAGGCCATTGCGGCCGGCACGGCCGGTGCGGCCGATGCGGTGCACGTAGTCCTCGGCCTTCATCGGCAGGCCGTAGTTGATGACGTGGCTGATGGTGGGCACGTCGATGCCGCGGGCGGCGACGTCGGTCGCCACCAGCACACGCAGGTGGCGGAAGCGCAGATCCTGCAGCACGCGGTTGCGGCGGCCTTGCGGCATGCCACCGTGCAGCGCGGCCACGGCATGGCCGATCTGGCCGAGCTTGTAGGCCACCTCGTCGGCATCACGCTGGGTGCTGGTGAAGACCACGCACTGGTCCATGTCCTTGTCGGTCAGCAGCTGCTCGAGCAGGGCATGCTTGTGGTGCATGCTGTCGGCCCAGTGCAGTCGCTGCTCGATCGAGGCGTGCGTGTCGGTGTGCTTGTCCACGGCGATGCGCTGGGCGTCGCGCGTCAGCTGGTTGGCCAGGTGGCCGACCGTGCCGTCGAAGGTGGCCGAGAACATCATCGTCTGGCGCTCGGCCGGCAGGGCTTGCGCCACCAGCTTGATGTCGTCGATGAAGCCCATGTCGAGCATGCGGTCGGCTTCGTCGAGCACCAGCAGTTCGACGTTGGCCATGATCGCGGCGCCCGAGTTCATCAGGTCGAGCAGGCGGCCGGGGGTGGCGATCAGTACGTCCAGCGGGCCGCGCAGGGCCTTCAGCTGAGCCTGGTAGGGCACGCCGCCGACGACGTGCGCCACGCGCAGGCCGTGCACGCCGTAGCCGTACACGCTGCAGGCGTGCGAGACCTGCTGTGCCAGCTCGCGGGTGGGCGCCAGCACGAGGATGCGCGGGCCGTAGGTCTGGCCCTTGGCGCGCTTCTTGTTCGGGTCGAGCCGGGCGGCCAGCACACGTTCAAGCGCCGGCCAGACGAAGGCGGCGGTCTTGCCGCTGCCGGTCTGCGACGACACCAGCAGGTCGCGGCCGGCCATTGCCAGTGGCACGGCACGGGCCTGCACGTCGGTCGGGCTGCTGTAGCCGGCGTGGGTGATCGCCTTGACGATCTCGCTCGACAGGCCCAGCGCGGTGAACTCGGCGCCGTCGTTGGGCACGGCGGCAACGGGGGTGTCTTCAATGGATTCAGTGGGCACGGTGACGTCGGACAGGTCACGGGCCAATTCGGGGTTCAGGTCAAAACTCATGGTCAACTTTCAATCAGGCATGGCCAGGCCCGGTGGCTTGTGGCCACAGCAGGTCCAGCCACGGCGCCGCAAACAGAGCGGGCAGCCGCAGTGGGGTCGCACTTCGATGGAAGGGTGGGGCGGGAAAGGCCACCGGGCGAATGCGGAACTGCGCATGCCAGCGTGCCTGAGCGACTGCATGAAAGCAGGCGCGGTGCCCAAAACGTCCTGAAGCGACGGCATCGCCGCCAACCAGGACACGAGACGCGGTGTGGATCCCTGCAGCGCAGGGCCCGGCTCGTAAGGGTCAGAGGGGATGAACGAAATCGCCGACCAAGATCGGCGAAGCCGCTGATTATGTCAGAACTTCGCCCCGCCTGCCGGGAATTTTGTGCGGCGCATCAAAACCAGCCAGGGTCACGCCGCCAACGGCGCGGTCTGCCGACGCGCGGCCTTGATCAGGTCGGCGGCCTTCTCGGCGATCATGATCGTCGGCGCATTGGTATTGCCGCCCACGATGCTGGGCATGATCGACGCGTCCACCACCCGCAGGCCCTGCAGGCCGTGCACGCGCAGGCTGCTGTCGACCACGTCGGTAGTCCCGTTGCCCATGCGGCATGTGCCCACCGGGTGGTAGATGGTGTCGGCGTAGGCGCGGATGAAGGCCTCGATCTGGGCGTCACTGTGCGCGCCGGACGACGCGGCCACCTCGCGACCGCCCAAGCTGGCCAGCGCCGGCTGCGCCAGCACTTGGCGCATGCGCTTGAAGCCGCTCACCATGCGGGCCATGTCGTCGGGGTCGGCGAAGAAGGCCGGGTCGATCAGCGGCGCGGCCAGCGGGTCGGCACTGGCCAGCTTCAGGCTGCCGCGGCTCTTCGGGTGCAGCAGGCAGACGTGGCAGGAGTAGCCGTGGCCGAACACCGTCTTGCGGCCGTGGTTGACCAGCTTGCCGATGACGAAGTGCAACTGCAGATCGGGTGCGGGCTCGCCCGGCTGGCTGCGGAAGAACGCACCGGCCTCGGCGAAGTTGGTGGTCAGGCGGCCGCTGCGGTGGTTGCGCCACTCGCGGATGTCGCCCAGCGCGCGCCAGGCCGCACCCAGCGTCAGGCCGAACAACTCATGCACGCCGGGGGCGTCGACCACCTGCACCACGTCGACATGGTCGTGCAGGTGCTGGCCCACGCCGGGCAGGTCGTGCAGCACGGTGATGCCCAACTGCTGCAGGTGGGCGCCCGGGCCGATGCCGCTGGTCATCAGGATCTGCGGCGATTGCAGCGTACCGGCGCACAGCAGCACCTCGCTGCGCGCCTGCGCGGTGGCGCGCGTGCCATCGCGCAGGAACTCCACGCCGGTGGCACGCCGGCCCTCCATCACGATGCGCGTGACCTGTGCGCCGGTGATCACCTCGAGGTTGGGCCGGTCCATCGCCGGCGCCAGGTAGGCCTTGGCGGCACTGCAACGCTCGCCGTTGCGGTGATTGACCTGGTACCAGCCCACGCCGTCCTGCTCGGGGCCGTTGAAGTCGGCGTTCAAGGGCAGTCCGGCCTGCACGCCCGCATCGATGAAGCGCTGCGCAATCGGGTTCGGTGAGCCCAGATCCTGCACCCCCAGCGGCCCGTCGCCGCCGTGCAGCGCATCGCCGCCGCGCTGATTGCCTTCGGCACGCTGGAAGTAGGGCAGCACCTCGTTGAACGACCAGCCGGCATTGCCCTCGGCGGCCCAGCGGTCGAAGTCGCTGCGCTGGCCGCGGATGTAGATCATCGCGTTGATCGAACTCGACCCGCCCAGCACCTTGCCGCGGGGTTGGTAGCCGCGGCGCCCACTCAGGCCCGGTTGCGGCACCGTCTGGAAAGCCCAGTTGATGCCCTTGGTCTTGGCCATCAGCGCCAGGCCGGCCGGGCAGTGGATCAGCACGCTGCGGTCGGCACTGCCGGCCTCCAGCAGCAACACCCGCACGGCGGGATCTTCACTCAGGCGCGCGGCGAGCACACAACCCGCCGACCCACCACCGATCACCACATAGTCGTACATGCCTGGGTCTCCATCTGATCATGACCAGCCTCTGTGCACCGGCAAATTGATCATATCGACCGGGGGTGCCGGGCGACGCGGGCGGGCGTAGGCTGGAGTGCTGCCTCTAGAAGCAGGGCGTTGTCCAAGCAGATGAACACACGCGCCCGACCGATTGCTGTTACAGTTGCGGCACAGACATGCACGAGGCCGTTTCCACAAGGTCTTATCCCCGTACCGTCTGTTGTGCTGGTGGTGGTTTCCGCCGCTGGTGTCAGCAGACCGGCCCAGGTTTGAACTCCCGGTTCGACGTTTCTTGAGTGTCTCTGTCCGCGCTGGCGCAAGCCTGTGCGTGTTCTTTTTTCATCAACAGACTCATTTAAGGAACATCCCATGAGCAGCACCACCCAAACCGGCGTCGTCAAATGGTTCAACGATGGCAAGGGCTTCGGCTTCATCACGCCTGAAGACGGCAGCAAGGACCTGTTCGCTCACTTCAGCGAAATCCGCAACAACGGCGGTTTCCGCAGCCTGGCCGAAAACCAGCGCGTTGAATTTGAAGTGAAGCAAGGCCCCAAGGGCCTGCAAGCGGCCAACATCCGCCCGCTGTAATCACGGCTCCCTGGCTGCCACTGGCAGCCAGGCACAAAAAAACCGCACCTACGAAAGTGCGGTTTTTTTTCGTCTGCCCGCTGCGGGGCAGGGCCTTCAGCTGGCGGCAGGCGGGGTCGGCGCCACGTCGGGGTTGGACTCGTCGGGGGCGCTGTCGTCGGGGCTGTTGTCGCCGGGCTCGCGCACCTGCTTCTTCTGCTTCTTTTCTTCGGCCTTGCGCTTCTTGGCCAGCTCGCGCTGGCGTTTCTCGTAACCGTAATTCGGGGTCGCCAAGGCGTGCTCCTTTGGATGGCTGGCGCGCACCGGTCGCGCGTCGAAGCTAGCCCGCAGCATAAGGCAATCCGGTGTGCGCCCAGAAAAGCAAAGGGCCACTCGGAGGTGGCCCTTGGTGCTCACGGACAGACCTGCGTGCGCAGATCAAACCGGTTGTCGGCGCCGGTTACGGGTTCCGGTACTCCGCCCATTGGTGCGGTCGGTTATCGCCAAGACAGGTGCAGTATCTGCCGGTCACATGTCGGTGTCATGACGAAAAGCAATGCCTTGTCGGGTCAGTTCCAGCCGGTGATCTGGAAGGTGTGTTTGCTGCGGTGCACAATTACCGCCATTGCATCGATCACCTTGACTCCAGGAGCCCCCGCGCCATGCGCTACGTCGTGTTCAACCAGAAGGGTGGGGTGGGCAAGTCCACCATCGCCTGCAACCTCGCGGCCATCAGCGCCCAGCAGGGGCTTCGCACCCTGGTGGTCGACCTCGATCCACAGGGCAATTCCACCCGCTACCTGCTGGGTGCGGGCGCTGACGAGTTGCGCGACACGGCCGCCGAGTTCTTCGACCAGACGCTGAAATTCACGCTTCGCACGCAGGCCACCGAGGAGTTCATCACCGCCAGCCCGTTTCAGAATCTCGACGTGCTGCCGTCCAGCCCCCAACTCGAGGAACTGCACGGCAAGCTGGAGTCGCGCTACAAGATCTACAAGCTGCGCGATGCGCTGGCCGCGCTGGATGAGCGTTACGACCGCATCTACATCGACACGCCGCCGGCGCTGAACTTCTATACCCGCTCGGCGCTGATTGCGGCCAACGGCTGCCTGATCCCGTTCGACTGCGACGACTTCTCGCGCCGGGCGCTGTATGCGCTGCTGGAGAGCGTGCAGGAGATGCAGGCCGACCACAACCGCGAACTGAAGGTGGCCGGCATCGTGGTCAACCAGTTCCAGCCGCGCGCCAACCTGCCGCAGCGCCTGGTGCAGGAACTGATAGACGAGGGCCTGCCGGTGCTGCAGCCCTACCTGAGCGCCAGCGTGCGCATCAAGGAGTCACACGAGCGGGCGCTGCCGATGGTGCACCTGGATGCGCGCCACAAGCTGACGCAGGAGTACCTCGCGCTGCACGCGGCGCTGAACCCCGCGCCGGCGCGGCGTCGTGCCGCACGCTGAACAGCGGCGCGACTGAGTCGGGAAGCCGGCCGGCAGATGTCGAAAGTCCCGGGCACCAGCCGCCCGGTGCCGCGCCGGCTCAACATCCACCCAGCAGCGGTGACGCTGCCGGGGCATCGATGACCACGTCGCTGCGGGCGCAGGCCACGCAGGGCAGGATCCAGCCCTCGGCCTTTTCTTCGGCCAGCAGTCCAGGCCAATCGATGGTGTAGGCCACCTGGCCGCTCAACAGCCGGGCCAGGCAGGTGCGGCAGGTGCCGTTGCGGCACGAACTGGGCAGGCGAATTCCGGCGGCCCGCGCGGCTTGCAGCAGGGTCTGGTTGTGGGCTGCCGGCAGGTTCCAGCCGCCGGGCAGCACGGTGAGTCGATGGGGCGTGGGCGCAGGCAGCCGCGCGGCGGGGGCGGCCATCACGCGATGGGTAACGCCACGCTCAAGCCGGCGGCGCCGCGCGACCAAAGACCAGCAACAGGTTGTTGGCCGGCATCGCCACACGATGCTGCAAGTCCAACCCGGCTTGCCGGGCCTCGGCCACCACGTCGTGCAGCCAGCGGATGCCCCAGGCGGGGTTGCGCTGGCGCAGATCAGCGTCGAAGGCCAGATTGCCCGCCGACGTGGGTTCACCCTCGACGAGGTACGGCCCGTAGGTGATCAACTGCCCGCCCGGCGACAGCACCCGCGCAGCGCCTTGCATCAAGGCGGCGCAGCAGGCCCACGGGGCGATGTGCAGCATGTTGGCGCAGAAGATCGCGTCCCATGGCGCCGCCATCGGCACGCCCGTCGACTCGACCGGCCAGGGTGTCGCCAGCACATCCAGTTGCAGCGGCGGCGGCAGCAGGTTGGTGGCTGGCGCGGCCACGGCCCAGGCCGCGATCGAGCCCAGTGCGTCGGCATCGGGGTCGGTTGGCTGCCAGTGCCAGCCCGGCAGGCCGGCGGCGAAGTGCACCGCATGCTGCCCTGTGCCGGCGGCGATTTCCAGCATGCGGCCGGTGGGTGGCAGCCAGCGCTGAAGTTGGGCGAGGATGGGCGCCTGGTTGCGTTCGGAGGCAGGGCTGTTGCGGCGGATGGCAGGGGTGCACATCACACGAGTCTGCCATGCGCTGCTGCCCGGGCTGGCCGGGTGCCGATCAGCCCCTGTCGAGCGATATGGACTCGCCTTCGACCCATACCTGCTGCAGTTTCAGGTCATGGTCCAGCACCACCAGGTCGCCCCAGGCGCCGGCCTGCAGGCGCCCGCGGTCGGCCAGGCCCAGGAAGTCGGCGGCATGGGTCGACACCCGGCGCGAGGCGTCGGCCAGGTCCAGCCCCAGGCCCACCAGGTTGCGCAGCGCCTGGTCCATGGTCAGCGTGCTGCCGGCCAGCGTGCCGTCGGCCAGGCGCACGCCGCCCAGGCACTTGGTGACGCGCTGGCTGCCCAGTGCGTAGTCGCCATCGGGCATGCCGGTGGCGGCGGTGGCGTCGGTCACGCAGTAAAGGCCGGGGATGGCGCGCAGCGCGGCGCGGATGGCGCCCGGGTGCACATGCAGCAGGTCGGGGATCAGCTCGGCATAACGCGCATGGGCCAGGGCCGCGCCCACCATGCCGGGGGCCCGGTGGTGCAGGCCGCTCATCGCGTTGAATAGATGGGTGAAGCCGCTGGCGCCCTGGTTCAGCGCGGCCACGCCGTCTTCGTAGCTGCCGTCGCTGTGGCCGATCTGCACGACGAAACCCTTCGCGCGCAGCGGTGCGATCCAGGCCAGGTGGCCCGGCAGCTCGGGGGCCAGCGTGATCAGGCGGATCGGCGCCAGCGCATGCAGCGCCAGCAACTCGTCCATCGCGCCGGGGCGGGTGCAGTCGGGCTGCGCGCCCAGCCGGCCGGCGTTGATGTACGGCCCTTCCAGGTGCACGCCCAGCACCCGCGCACCCCCGCGCGGGCGCTGCGCGATGGCCGGGCCCAGCGCGGCGAGCGCCGCGGCCAGCTCGTCGTGCGGCGCGGTCATCGTGGTGGCCAGCAGCGACGTGGTGCCGTGGCGGGCATGCAGTTGCGCGATCTGCACCACCGCATCGCCGCCCGCCATCGTGTCGTGGCCGCCGCCGCCATGCACATGCAGGTCGATGAAGCCGGGCAGCACCAGCGGCCGTGTCGACGCACGCACATCGGCCTCGTTGCAGGGCGAGCCGTCGATCCTGGCGATGCGCCCGGCGTCGTCCAGCCACAGCGTGCCCTGCACGAAGCCCTGCGGCGTGAGGACGTGGCCGACGATCTGGCGCGGTGGTGCGTGGTCAGTCATGCGTGGTCGGTCATGCCGTCGAGCCGTTCGTGGTGGCCCATGGTGGGTGCAGCAGCCGCAGCGCACCCTGCGCCGCATCGCCGGCCGGGACCGTGCACCGCGCGCGCAGCGGCGCCGGCATCAAGGGCTGCAGGCGTTGGCCCACGCTGCCGGTGACCACCAGCGGCAGCTGGCCGGCGGGGTCGAGCGCTTGTGCCATCGCGGCCAGCGCGTCGGCCGCCTGGCCCAGCAGCGCACGTGCGGCCGGATCGGTTTCGGCCTGCGCGAACACCAGCGGCGCCAGCTCGGCAAAACCGGCCTGGCCCGCGTGGCCACACCAGTCCACCAGCGCTGCACGCTCGCCGCCGGTCACGCGCCACACTGCCCGGGCCAGTGCGCCGGCGATGGCGCGGCCGTCCAGCGCCTGCTGGGCGAGTTGAGCCGCGCGCTGGCCCAGCCAGGCGCCGCCGCCCTCGTCGCCCACGCCGAAGCCCCAGCCGCCGACCAGCACCTGGCGGCCATCGGCATGCCAGGCCAGGCCCACACTGCCGGTGCCGGCGGCCACGATCGCGCCCGGTGCGCCGCCATGCGCGCCCAGCAGTGCGGCAGCGGCATCGGTGTTCAGGACCAGGGCGGCGAAGGGCGGCGCCTGGCGCCGGAAGGCATCGGCCCGCGCGGGCGACCCGGCCCCGGCCAGCCCGAGGCCGATCGCGCAGTGCTCGGGCGGCGGCAGTGGCTGCCGCGCCTGCGCAAAGGCTTGCGCAACCGCGTGCAGCACCTGTACCCACGCCAGCTCGGCCCCCAGGGCCAGCGTGGACGCACCGGCCCGACCGGTTCCCAGCAGTTGACCCGTCGCATCGGTCAACCGGGCCCGGGTGCCGGTGCCGCCACCATCGATGCCGATGAGGTAGCGCGGCGTGGGGGGGTGGGGTTGTGCGTTGCAAGGCATGGGCCTGGCACTGTAGGGCCAAACCGGCCGCAACCGGCGTGCGGTGACGTGCGCTGGCGGCGTGGCGCCGACAATGCCGCCTTTCCATCCGTGCGGGTCTTCGATGCAGAACATTTCCTTCGCGTTGCGCGGCGAGTTCATCACCCTCGACCGCTTGCTCAAGGCCACCGGCGTGGCCGGCAGCGGTGGCATGGCCAAGATGATGGTGGCCGAGGGCCGGGTGCAGGTGGACGGCCGCGACGAGGCGCGCAAGACCGCCAAGCTGCGGGCCGGCCAGGTGGTCAGCCTGACGGGCGTGCGCATCACCTTGCTGGCCGCGGCGGCCGTGCCGCCCGCCGCCGGCAGCTGAAGGCCCTCTTCCGAACAAGCGAAGGGTGATTTGTGCAAATCCGGATTGGCGGCCAATGGCCGCCCGCCTAGGATGGTTTGGCACCGACGATCAACCCGAGACTCCTGGAGACCCACATGACCTTGTCACGCAGACGCTACCTGCAGGCTGCCGGCGGACTTGCCGCAGGGGGGGCACTCGCCCAGTTCGGCATCACGGCCGCCCACGCGCAGCAGGCGCTGGCCAACCTGCCGTCGACGATGATCTGGAGCACCTACGACGTGGGCTCGACCGGCTATGTCGAGGCCTCGGCCATCGCCGACGCGTTCGGCAAGAAATACGGCTCGCGCGTGCGCCTGCAGCCATCGGGCAGCGCGATCGGGCGCGTCAAGCCGCTGCTCGATGGGCGCAGCTCGCATGCCTGGCTGGCCAACGAGCTGTTCTTTGCCACCGAAGGCCTGTACGAGTACTGCACCCCCGACCTCGGGCCGCAAGACCTGCGCACGCTGGCCGGGCGCGTCAACGGATTCTCGATCGTCGCCACCGCCAAGAGCGGCATCCGCGAGCCCAAGGACCTGAAAGGCAAGCGCTTCGCGATCGCCCGCGCCAACAGCTCGGTCAACGTCAAGTCCGAACCGATCCTGGCCTTCGCCGGATTGAGCTGGAAGGACGTCGAGCTGGTCGAGGTGCCCAGCTACGGCGCCACGATGAAGGCCCTGATCGAGGGCAAGGCCGATTGCGCAGGCGTGGCGCCCGCGGCCGCCACGCTGCGTGAGCTCGAGGCCAGCCCGCAAGGCATCGGCTGGGTGGCGCTGGACCCGGCCAACAAGGAGGGCTGGGCTCGCGCCAAGAAGGTGGTGCCGTTCATCGAGCCGCTCAATGAAAGCGTCGGCGCCGGGCTGACGGCGGACAAGCCTGTCTGGATGATGGGCTACCGCTACCCGATGATCACGGTGGCGGCCAAGGCCTCCGAGGCCGAGGCCTACGCGATGACCAAGGCCGTGGCCGAGACCTTCACGCTCTACAAGGACGCCAGTCCGATCATGCAGCGCTGGGACATGAGCAAGGCCGGCACGCCGCCGATGGATGCCGCCTTCCACGCCGGCGCGATCCGCTACCTCAAGGAGGCCGGTCACTGGAAGGCCGACCACCAGCAATGGCAGGACGGCATGCTCAAGCGGCACGCCATGCTGCAGGCGGCGTGGAAGGATTTCATCGCCAGCGCCGCGGCCAAGGCGGCCGATGCCGACGGCCTGCGCAGCCTGTGGGACAGCACCCGCACCAACGCGCTGAAGTCGCTGTAGGGCCCCGATGCCAACCGCCGCCGCGGGTGTGGAGGCCGCTGCGGCGGCCCCGGTAGACGATCCGGAGAGCCGGTCCGTGCGGCTCAAGGGGGCGGCCTTCTGGGCCGCCTTCCTGCTCAGCGCGGCCGGTATCCTGGCCAGCGTGAACCAGGTGTTCAACCTGGGCCTGGGTGGTTTCAAGCCGGTCAGCACCGGCTACTACTACCTCATCATCGGCCTGTTCGTCTCGCTCGGCTACTTTGCCTTCCCGGCGCGCAAGGGCCAGACCGACGTGCGCTGGTACGACTGGCTGCTGGCCGCGGTGGTGCTGGGCTGCTCGATCTGGCTGACTGCGGGTGCCCAGGCCATCATCGACCGGGGCTGGAACCTGGCCGCGCCGCTGGTGCCCACGCTGATCGCCGGTCTCTACGTGGCGCTGGCGCTGGAGGCGCTGCGCCGCACCGGCGAGACCATCCTGTTCGTCTTCTGCCTGGTGGTGGCGGCGTTTCCGCTGTATGCCGGGCAGATGCCGGGCTTCCTGTGGGGGGTTCAGCTCGACCTTGGCCAGACGGTGCGCGAGCATGTCTACGGGCTGGAAAGCATCATCGGTATTCCGATGCAGGTGGTCGCCGACACGCTGATCGGCTTCATCATCTTCGGTGTGGTGCTCGCCAACACCGGCGGTGGCAGCTTCTTCATGGATTTTGCGTCGGCCCTGCTGGGGCGCGCACGCGGTGGCCCGGCCAAGGTGGCGATCTTCTCGTCGGGCCTGTTCGGCATGCTGTCGGGCAGCCCCACCTCCAACGTGCTGACCACCGGCACGATCACCATTCCCACGATGAAGCGTTGCGGCTATCCGGCCACCTACGCCGCCGCGGTGGAGGCCTGCGCCTCGACCGGCGGCTGCCTGATGCCGCCGGTGATGGGTGCGGCGGCGTTCATCATGGCCAGCTTCCTGAATGTGCCCTATGCCGAGGTGGTCACCGCGGCCATCCTGCCGGCGCTGCTGTTCTACCTGGCGCTGATGCTGCAGACCGATCTGTACGCGGCGCGCATGGGCCTGCGCGGCATCGCCGGCGATGCGGTGCCCAAGCTCGGCCACACGCTGGCCGCGGGCTGGCATTACATCGTGGCGCTGATCGGCCTCACCTACCTGCTGCTGGCCTGGCGCATCGAGGGCGAGGCGCCGTTCTGGATCGCGCTGTTCCTGCTGGCCGTGGCGGTCATCAAGGGCCGCAAGACCGGCTTCGGCCCACGCGCCTTCGCGCAGCTGGTGGTCGATGTGGGTCAGGCGGTGGCGCAACTGGTGTGCCTGATCGCAGGCATCGGCCTGATCATCGGTGCGCTGTCGATCACCGGCGTGGCCAACTCGTTCTCGCGCGAGCTGGTGCAATACGCGGGCGGCAACCTGGCCCTGCTGCTGGCCGCCGGCGCGCTGACCAGCTTCATCCTCGGCATGGGCATGACGGCCTCGGCCTGCTACATCTTCCTGGCCATTGTGCTGGCGCCTGCGCTGGTCGAGGTGGGCATCGACCCGATGGCCGCGCACCTCTACATCTTCTATTGGGGCATGGTGTCCTTCATCACGCCGCCGGTGGCGCTGGCGGCGATCGCCGCCGCCTCCATCGCCAAGGCCGACGCCATGGCCGTCGGCTTCAAGGCGCTGCGCATCGGCAGCCTGCTGCTGCTGCTGCCGGTGCTGTTCGTCCTGCAGCCGGCCTTGATCCTGCGGGGCTCCCTGGGCGAGGTGCTGCTGGCCGCGTCGACGGCCACCGTGGCCGTGGTGCTGCTGGCCGCGGCCTTCGAGGGCTACCTCTGGCGCGTCGGGCAACTGGCCACCTGGGCACGGGTGGGCCTGGGGCTGGCGGGCTTGATGATGTTCGTGCCCGAGGTGCGCACCGACGTGGCTGGCAGCACCCTGGCCCTGGTGACGATCGTGCTGGCAGCCTGGCGCGCCCGCCGGCAACCCGACCAGCCGCCCCACCCACCTACGCCGGCCCCGCCGGGCTGACACCTTCGGCGACAATCCGCCCACAGCGCCGGCTTCGTGCCCCCGAAGCCGGCGCTTTTCATTCACGGGGCCATGTCGAGGACAACCATGCACAAAAACCTCAGGCGCACCGCCTTGGCTGCGCTTGTCGGCGTTTCATTCACGGCGGGGTGGGTCACACCCGCGGCCGCGCGGCCCGCAAGTTCGCCACCCGACCGTGCCGCACCCTTGCAGGCCTGCTTCGTCTACGTCAGCCCCATCGGCCAGGCCGGCTGGAGCTACCAGCACGACCTGGGCCGCCAGGCGATGGCACAGGCGCTGGGCGACCAGGTGCGCACCCGGGTGGTGGAGGCGGTGGCCGAAGGCCCCGACAGCGAGCGCGTGATGCGCGACCTGGCAGCCCAAGGCTGCGGGCTGGTCTTTGCCACCAGCTTCGGCTACCTGGCGCCGGCGCTGCGCGTGGCGGCCGAGTTTGCGCAAGTCAAGTTCGAGCACGCCGGCGGCTACAAGACCGCGGCCAACCTCAACACCTACAACGCGCGCTACTACGAGGCCCGCTGGCTGGCCGGCTGGCTGGCCGGGCGCCAGAGCCAGACCGGCGTGGCCGGCTACGTGGCGGGCTTTGCGGTGCCCGAGGTGGTGCAGGGCATCAACGCCTTCACGCTGGGCATGCGCGCGGCCAACCCCAAGGCCGAGGTCCGGCTGGTGTGGCTGAACGCCTGGTTCGACCCGGCGCGTGAGCGCGAGGCGGCGCTGTCGCTGATCGCCCAGGGCGCCGACGTGCTGACCAACCACAGCGGCTCACCCGCGGTGGCGCAGGCGGCCGAGGAGAAGGGCGTGATGCTGCTGGCCTACCAGAGCGACATGGCGCGTTTTGCGCCGCGGGCGCAGCTGGCCGCCGTCACCCACCATTGGGGCGGCCACTACACCCAGGTGGCGCGTGCGGTGATCGCCGGCACCTGGCAGCCCAAGCCGGTGTGGGGCGGCCTGAAGGACGGGCTGGTGCAGCTGTCGGCGCTGAACCCGGCGCTGCCGGCCGAGGTGAAGGCCGGGGTGCAACAACGCCAGCAGGCGCTGATGGCCGGCCGGCTCAAACCCTTTGCCGCGCCGCTGATCGACAACACCGGCCGCAGCCGCTTGGCCACGGGGGCGCTGGACGATGCCGCCATCGCCGGCATGGACTGGCTGGTGCAGGGCGTGATCGGCACCCTGCCGCAGCGCCCGTAGCCCCGGCGCGGGGCCGCCACTACCAGTGCGGCGGCGCGACGAAGGCCGGGTTGCTCAGCGAGAAGATGCGGTGGTCGCGCCAGGCGCCATCGATGTAGAGATAGTTGCGCGCCAGGCCTTCGTCGACGAAGCCCAGCCGCGCCAGCAGCGCCAGGCTGCGGGTGTTTTCGGGCCGCACGCCGGCCTGCAGCCGGTGCAGGTTGATCGCCGGCGCAAAGGCTTCGGCGATGACCGCTTCAAGCGCCTCGTGCATCAGCCCGCGGCCCTGGGCCGATGCGTCCAGCGAGTAGCCCAGCGAGCAACTCTGCGAGGGCCCACGCGCCAGGTTCGACAAGCTCACCGAGCCGATGAAACGTTGCGGCGCGTCGGCTGGCGCCAACCACCAGCGCCAGGCCTGGCTTGCGGCAAACGCCGCCGCGCCGGTCACCAGCCGGCCCTGCACTGCCGCGGGTGTGTTGTCGTCGGGCGGCAGCGGTGGGTCCCAGGGCGCGAAGTGCGCGCGGTTGCGGGCGAAGAAGTCCACCACCGCCCGCGCCTGGCCCGCCGCCGGGGCCGGGTCGGGCGCCAGCAGTTGCAGACGGGCGGTGGTGATGCGATGGCGGGCAACGGTCATGGCCGCCACCTTACCCGCTGTGGCGTCAGACCGCTGCCAGCGCCGCGGCCGCGTCGCCGAAGGCATAGGCGTCCATGCCCAGGCAGCCATAGGTCAGGCTGGCGTGGATGCGCGCACCGGCAGGCGTGTCGACACCGGCGGCACCGGCAGCCACGTAAAAGGGCAGCAGGTGTTCGTCGCTGGGGTGCATCAGCACACCATGCGGCGCCTGGCGGCGGTAGTCCAGCAGCGCGGGCCAGTCGGCTGCGGCGGCGCGCTGGGTGAACCAGTCGCGGAAGGCTGCGCTCTCGGGGATCTCGGGTGCATCGATGGGTGGCCGGCCGGCGCCAAACACCAAACGCAGGTTGTGCGTGATGCTGCCGCTGCCGTAGACCAGCACGCCTTCGTCGGCCAGCGGGGCCAGCGCCTGGCCCAGCGCAAACAGCCGCGCCGGGCGCCAGTCGGGCGCAAAGGCCAGCGGCAGCACGGGGATGTCGGCCTCGGGCCAGACGAAGCGCAGCGGCGCCCAGATGCCGTGGTCCAGCCCGCCCTCGTCGGCGACCTGCACCGGCAGGCCGGCGGCCTTCACCAGCGCGGCCACGCGGGGCGCGAGGTCGGGCGCGCCGGGGGCGTCGTAACGCAGCCGGTACAGCGGCTCGGGGAAGCCCGAAAAATCGTGCACCGTGGTGTGGCGGGCGGCGGCCAGCAGCAGCGGCTCACGCGCCAGCGAGTGCGCCGAGATCGCCAGGATGGCCCGGGGGCGGCCGGCGGCAGCGGTGATGGCCGGGCCCAGGCGTTGCCAGAAGGCACCGGCTTCGCGCGGCTCCAGCGCCGTCATCGGCGAGCCATGGGACAGGAACAGCGGGGCGAGGGTCTCGGAGGTCTTGCGCATGGCCTGGATTACAGCAGCGCTTGCGTGGGGCACGGTTCGAAGTCGCTGCATGCGGGGTTCAAAGCCATCCATCGCCGAAACCCCGCCGGCGCGCCGGGCCGGGTGGCTGGTGTACCGTGCCGGCCATGACGGTTCAACCCTTGCGTGTTTCGATTCCGGCGCTGGCGTGGCGCCAAGGCTGGCGTGATTTCCGGGCCGGCGAGTTGCGGCTGCTGATGGTGGCGGTGGTGCTGGCGGTGGCCGCGCTCAGCGCGGTGGGCTTCTTCGCTACCCGGCTGGAGGCGGCGCTGGCACGCGACGCCGGTACCTTGATGGGCGGTGATGCGGTGGTGGCCAGCGACCAGCCCACACCGCCCAGCTTTGCCGCGCGGGCCCAGGCGCTGGGCTTGAAGCAGGCCAGCAGCACCAGCTTTCCCAGCATGGCGCGCGCGCCCGACGACCAGGGCGGCGGCGCTCGGCTGGTGTCGGTCAAGGCGGTGAGCGCGAGCTACCCGCTGCGGGGCAGCCTGCGGGTGCGCGAGCGCGCCGACGGCCCCGAGCAGGCACTGGCCGCCGCCCCGGCGCGCGGCACGGTGTGGGTGGAAGCCGGCGTGCTGGATGCGCTGCAGCTTGGTCCCGGCGACCCGCTGCTGCTGGGCGACCAGCGCTTCACCATCGCCCGGCTGATCAGCTACGAGCCCGACCGCGGTGCCGGTTTCCTGGGCTTTGCGCCGCGGGTGATGCTGCATGCCGACGACCTGGCTGCCACCGGCCTGGTGCAGCCCGGCAGCCGCGTCACCTACCGGCTGATGCTGGCCGCGCCCACCAGCAGCCGCGGCGCGGCCGACACCGGCGTGCGTGAGTTCCTGCGCTGGGCCGAGGCCCAGGTGGCTGCCGAGCACCTGCGCGGCGTGCGCATCGAATCGCTGGAGTCCGGCCGCCCCGAGATGCGCCAGACGCTGGACCGCGCGCAGCGCTTCCTCAACCTGGTGGCGCTGCTGGCGGCGCTGCTGGCCGCGGTGGCGGTGGCCATCGCGGCGCGTGACTACGCCCAGCGCCACCTCGACGACTGCGCCATGCTGCGCGTGCTGGGCACGCCGCAGCGGGCGATGGCCGGCGCCTATGCGCTGGCCTTCTGCGTGGTCGGCCTGATCGCCAGCGTGGGCGGCGTGGCGCTGGGCTTTGCGGTGCACTTCGTCTTCGTCAGCCTGCTCGCCGGGCTGCTGGATGCGCAGCTGCCGCCGGCCACCTGGACGCCGGCGCTGTTCGGCCTGGGCGTGGGCATGACGCTGCTGGCGGCCTTCGGCCTGCCGCCGGTGCTGCAGCTGGCGCGGGTGCCGCCGCTGCGGGTGATCCGGCGTGATCTGGGCCAGCCGCGCGCCGCCTCGGCCGGTGTGCTGCTGGCCGGCACGGCGGGCTTTGCCGCACTGCTGGTGGCGGCGTCGTCGGATCTGCGCATGGGCCTGTTGGCGGTGGGCGGCTTTGCGGGCGCCATCGCGGTGTTTGCGCTGCTGGCCTGGGGCACGGTGGCGCTGTTGCGCCGGCTGGTGCCGCAGGCCGGCGAGCCGCGCTGGTGGACGTTGGGCGCTGCCGCGCCACGCTGGCTGGTGCTGGCCACGCGCCAGCTGTCGGCACGGCCAGCGCTGGTGGTGCTGCAGGTCTCGGCGCTGGCAGTGGGGCTGCTGGCGCTGATCCTGCTGGTGCTGCTGCGCACCGACCTGATCTCGGCCTGGCGCGCGGCCACGCCGGCCGACGCACCCAACCGCTTCATCATCAACCTGCAGCCCGAGCAGGGCGAGGCTTTCCAGGCCGCGCTGAAAGCCGCTGGCGTGGCGCGTTACGACTGGTACCCGATGATCCGCGGCCGGCTGCTGGCGATCAACGGCCGCGAAGTGACGCCCGGCCAGTACACCGATCAGCGCGCGCAGCGCCTGGTCGAGCGCGAGTTCAACCTCAGCCACGCCGCCCAGATGCCGGCGCACAACCTGCTGACCGGCGGGCGCTGGGTGCCCGACGAGGCCGAGGCCTTGAGCGTCGAAGACGGCCTGGCGCAGACGCTGGGCCTGAAGCTGGGCGACCGCCTGCGCTTCGACATCGCCGGCATCACGCGCGAGGGCCGCATCACCAGCCTGCGCAAGGTCGACTGGGGCTCGATGCGGGTCAACTTCTTCGTGATGTTTCCGCTGGCGCGCATGGACGACGTGCCGGTCAGCTACATCAGTGCCTTTCGTGCACCGGCGGGGCAACCGGCCTTCGACCGCGCGCTGGCGCGGCAGTTTCCCAACCTGACCAACGTCGACCTGTCGGCCTCGCTGGCGCAGGTGCAGAAGGTGCTGGACCAGGTGATCCGCGCGGTGGAGTTCCTGTTCGGCTTCACGCTGGCGGCGGGGCTGGTGGTGCTGTTTGCGGCCGTCAGCGCCACACGTGAGAACCGAGCGCGGGAGTACGCGGTGATGCGCGCCGTGGGCGCCAGCAGCACCCTGCTGCGGCAGGTGCAGCGCGCCGAGTTGTTGGGCGTGGGGGCGCTGGCCGGGCTGCTGGCGGCGGTGGCCGCGGTGGTGCTGGGCGGCGTGCTGGCGCGGCAGGTGTTCGAGTTCGCCTGGGCGCCATCGCCCTGGGTGCCGCTGGCCGGCACCGTGGCCGGTGCTGTGCTGGCGCTGGCGGCGGGCTGGTGGGGCCTGCGCGAGGTGCTGCGCCGCCCGGTGATGGACACACTGCGCCGCGCGGCCGAGTAGCCGGCGCGCGGGGCGGCTCAGCTCAGAACGATTCCCAGTCGTCGGACGGGGCTGGCGGGGCCGACGGGCTGGGGCGCGAGGTCTCACGCGCCTGGCTGATGGCCGCGTGCGCCAGTTCGGGCGGGCGATGCGCCGGCGCTGCGGGGCGGGCCGGGGTCGCAGGGGCGGCAGGCGTCTTGCGCACGGCCGCCGGGGCCGGCGCCACACACCTGGGCGCAGCCGTCACGGCCATCGGCGCGGCCACGGCGATGGCGCCGCCGCCAAGGCCCGCAGCGTCCGTCAACCGGAACACCTGCATCGCCTGGCTCAGCCGCTGGGCCTGGTCGCGCAGGCTCTCGGCGGCGGCGGCGCTTTCTTCGACCAGCGCCGCGTTCTGCTGCGTCATCTGGTCGAGGCTGGACACCGCGCCATTGACCTGGCCGATGCCGCTGCTCTGCTCGCCGGCGGCGGCGGTGATCTCGGCGATCACGTCGCTGACGCGCTGCACGCTGGTCACGATCTCGCCCATCGTGGTGCCGGCGTCCTGCACCAGCCGGGCGCCGGTTTCCACCTTCTCCACGCTGGTGCCGATCAGGGTCTTG
>MESD01000065.1 GCA_001770815.1 Burkholderiales bacterium RIFCSPHIGHO2_12_FULL_69_20 | reverse complement strand
GCGCGCGGCCGGCTGCCGGCTGCGCGAGGTGGGCACCACCAACCGCACCCATCTGCGCGACCATGCCGAGGCCATCGGCCCGCGCACCGCGCTGTTGCTGGCATGCACCTTCAGCAGCGCGGCCGACGAAGCCGAGCTGGGCGCGCTGGCCCGGCAGCATGGCCTGCCCTTCGTCATCGACCTGGGCAGCGGCGCGCTGGTCGACCTGGCGCGCTTCGGCCTGCCGCACGAGCCCACCCCGGCCGAAGCGCTGGCCGCCGGCGCCGACCTGGTGCTGTTCTCGGGCGACAAGCTGCTGGGCGGGCCGCAGGCCGGCATCGTGGTCGGCCGCGCCGACCTGATCGCGAAGCTCAAGAAGAGCCCGCTGAAACGCGCGCTGCGCTGCGGCAAGCTGACGCTGGCCGCGCTGGAGGCGGTGCTGCGGCTCTACGGCGATACCGATCGATTGGCAGCGCAACTGCCCACGCTGCGCCTGCTGGTGCGGCCGGCCGATCAGATCGAGGCGCTGGCGCAGCGGCTGGCGCCCACGCTGGCCACGTGGCTGGGCGCCGAGGCGCAAGTCGACGTGGTGCCGGTGCACAGCCAGATCGGCAGCGGCGCGTTGCCGGTCGACCGCCTGCCCAGCCACGCACTGCGCCTGCGCCCACCCGCCGGCCGGCGCGGCGCCGGGCGCTGGCTGGACGCGCTGGCGCAGCGCCTGCGCGCGCTGCCGGTGCCGGTGATCGGCCGGGTGGCCGACGGCGCCCTGCTGCTGGACTTGCGCTGCCTGGACACCCCGCAAGACGAAGCCGGCTTTGCGGCGCAGTTGCTGCCCGCCGCCCCGCCGTGATCGTCGCCACCGCCGGCCATGTCGACCATGGCAAGACCACGCTGGTCAAGGCGCTGACCGGCGTCGACACCGACCGCCTGGCCGAGGAGCAGCGGCGGGGCATGACCATCGACCTCGGCTTCGCCTATGCCCCGATCGACGCATCCACCTTGGAGGACGAGGCCGGCGCCGAACCGATGGCCTTTGTCGACGTGCCGGGCCACGAGCGCTTCGTGCGCAACATGCTGGCCGGCGTGGCCGCCATCGACCTGGCGCTGCTGGTGGTGGCCGCCGACGACGGTGCGATGCCGCAGACGCTGGAGCACCTGGCGATCCTGGCACTGCTGGGCGTGCCGCAGCTCGTGGTGGCGCTGACCAAGACCGACCGCGTGGCGCCCGAGCGGGTGGCGCAGGTCACGCGGGAGATTGCTGCACTGCTGGCCGGAGGCCCGTTTGCGTCGGCGCCGGTGTTCACGCTGGCCGCCACCGCGGGCACTGGCGTGGCCGCGCTGCGCCAGCACCTGGCCGACACCGCGCGCGCCCTGGCAGCGCGGCCGGTGGTGGGGCACTTCCGGCTGGCGATCGACCGCAGCTTCACGCTGGCGGGTGCCGGCCGCATCGTCACCGGCACGGTGCTGTCGGGCCAGGTGCAGGTGGGCGATGCGGTGCTGCTGTCGCCGCAGGGCATCACGCTGCGGGTGCGCGGCCTGCATGCCCAGAATCGGCGTGCCGATGCCGCCCGCGCCGGCCAGCGCTGCGCGCTGAACCTGGCCGGCACCGAGCTCAAGCGCGCCGAACCCGAACGGGGCGACTGGGTGCTGGCGCCCGCCGCCCATGCCCCCAGCGACCGGCTCGACGTGCAACTGCAGGTGCTGGCCAGCGAGGCCCGACCGCTGAACCAGCGTGCGCCGCTGCAGCTGCACCTGGGTGCCGCGGCGGTCAACGCCCGGGTGACCGCGCTGGGGGCTGCGGCGCTGGCCCCCGGCGATCAAGGCTGGGCCCAGCTGGTGCTGGACCGGCCGGTCAGTGCGGTCTTCGGCGACCGCTTCATCCTGCGCGATGCCGCGGCCAACCGCACGCTGGCCGGCGGCTGGGTGATCGACCCGGCGGGCCCGGCGCGCGGCCGCGCACGCCCGGTGCGGCTGGCGCAACTGGCCGCGCTGGCGCTGCCGGATGCCGAGCAGGCGCTGGCCGTGCTGCTGGCGGGCGCTGCCGATGGCGTCGACCTGCAGCCCTTCGCCCAGGCCCGCAACCTGACCGCCGCCGAGGCCGAAGCCCTGCACACCCGCCTGTCGGTGCAGCGCGTGCCCTGCGAGGCCGGGCCGCTGGGGCTGTCGCCGGCGATGGCCCAGGCCTGGCGCGAACGCGTGCTGGCCGCGGTCGACCGCTGGCACGCCGAGCACCCCGATCGCCAGGGGCCTGACGATGCAGCGCTGCGCGCGGCGCTGGCCATCGGCAGCAGTGCCACACGTGCCCGCGCCGTGCTGCGCGCCACGCTGGCCGGGCTGGTGAGCGACGGCCTGCTGGTGCACCAGGGCCTCAGCCACCACCGCCTGGGCCATCGTGCCGAACTGGCCGAAGCCGACCGCGCGCTTCTGGCGCGCGTGCATGCGCACCTGCCGCCGGCCGACCTGCGCCCGCCGATCGTCGGCGAGCTGGCCACGCTGCTCAATCTGCCGCTGGCCGATCTGCGCGAGTTCCTGATCCGCATGGCGCAGCGTGGCCTGTTGGTGCGGGTGGCACCCAACCGCTTCTACTGGCCCGAGACGGTGGACCAGCTTGCGGCGATGGCGCACACGCTGGCCGCCGAGAGCGCCGATGGCAGCTACGACGCCGCCGGCTACCGCGACCGCAGCGGCATCGGCCGCAACTTGACGGTGCAGGTGATCGAGTTCCTCGACCGCGCCGGACTCACCCGCTTCGACGGCGCACGCCACCGGCCGACAGTCTGATCCGGACGCTGCGTGCTAAGGTTCAAGCGCAAGATGGAAGGGCAGGGCTTCCCGGTGGGGCGCCCGGTCTTCAAAACCGGTGGGATGCGCCCAGCGTGTCCGGTGGGTTCGACTCCCACGCCCTTCCGCCCCGCATCGCCAACACTCACCAACCGGCGGCCAGCGCCCGCGTGATCTCGCCGGCCGGCACCGCACGGCAACCGCGGGTGTTCTGCCCCGCCCACAGCGGCGAGTAGTCGCCCGAGCCCTGGGCTTCGGCCCGCGCGCGCAGCGGCGCCACCGCCGCGGTGGCCAGCGGAAAGGCCGGCGCCGCCGGGTTCAGCGCCCCCAGCTCATGCATGAAGCGGTTGACGATGCCGCGCGCCGGCCGGCCGGTGAACAAATGTGTCAACGTGGTGTGGCGCGCGGCCTCGCTCTGCAGCGCGGCGCGGTGCACCACGCTGGTGGTGGCCTCGGGGCACAGCAGGTAGGCGGTGCCCACCTGCACGCCGGCCGCGCCCAGCGCCTTGGCCGCCGCCACGCCGCCCGCATCGGCGATGCCGCCGGCGGCGATCACCGGCACGTCCAGCCCGCCGGGGCCGCGCCCGGCCAGCGCCTGCACCAGCTGCGGCAGCAGCGCCAGCGTGCCCATCTGACGGCTGAGGTCGGGGTCCAGGAAATGGCCGCGGTGGCCGCCCGCCTCCAGCCCCTGGGCGATCACCGCGTCGGCACCATGATCGGCCAGCCACAGCGCCTCGTCCAGCGTGGTGGCCGAGGCCAGCACCCGCCCACCCCAGGCCTTGATCGGCGCCAGCAGCGCTGCGTCGGGCAGGCCGAAGTGGAAGCTCACCACCGGTGGGCGGAAGGCCTGCAGCACCTGCAGCGCCTCGGCATTGAAGGGCACCCGGCCGGGGCCGGCGGCCACGCCGTCGCGGCTCAAGCCCAACGCCGCATAACACGGTGCCAGCGCGTCCAGCCAGGCGGCCTGGCGCGCCGTGTCGGGCACCGGCGGCGTGTGGCAGAAGAAGTTGACGTTGTACGGCCGGTCGGTGGCCGCGGTCAGCGCCGCCAGCTCGCTGCGCAGGGCCTCGGGCGAGAGCATCGCGCCCGGCAGCGAGCCCAGGCCGCCGGCCTGGCACACGGCCGCCGCCAGCGCATGGCCTTGCACGCCGGCCATCGGCGCCTGGACGATCGGCAGCGGCATGCCGAGCAGGGTTTGAAGTGCGTTCATGCCTTCTATGATGCACCGCGTTGCGCCGCCATCTGAAGGACACCGATGACCCTCACTCCATCATCCCAAACGCCCCGCCACCCCGCACGCTGGCTGGCCCTGGCCACTGCCGCGCTGCTGGCTGGCTGCGCCGGTGGCCCCAGGACCGGCGGCGTGGCCTGCGCGCAGTTGCCCGCGGCGCTGGCCGGCCTGCCGCAGCTGCGCATCACCGACACCAGCCAGGTGGCGCCCGACGACAAGGGCCATCCGGCGCACTGCCTGGTCAAGGGCAAGCTCGCCGAGCGGCCGGGCGCCGACGGCAAGCGCTATGCCATCGGCTTCGAGATGCGGCTGCCGCAGCCCTGGAACCAGCGCTTCCTGCACCAGGTCAACGGTGGCAACGACGGCGTCGTCAAGCCCGCCTGGGGCGACCTGGGCGTGATGGCCAAGGACGCGCTGTCTCGCGGCTTCGCGGTGATCAGCAGCGACTCGGGCCACGACGGCGCCGACCCCGCCAACCTGGGTGCCGGGCTGGCGCGCGGCAACGTGTTCGGGCTCGATCCGCAGGCCCGGCGCGACTACGGCTACAGCGCCAATGGCGCCGTGTGGCCGGTGGCGCAGGCACTGATCGAGCAGCATTACGGCCGCAAGCCGCTGCGCAACTACATGGCCGGCTGCAGCAACGGCGGGCGCCATGCGATGGTGGCCGCCAGCCGCTACGCCGACCGCTACGACGGCATCCTGGCCGGCGCGCCGGGCTTCAACCTGCCCAAGGCCGCGGTGCAGCATGCCTGGGACATCCAGAGCTGGCAGCAGGTGGACGCCGACATCCGCCGCGCCTTCAGCCGCGCCGACATGACACTGGTGGCCGAGCGCGTGCTGGCGCGCTGCGACGGGCTCGACCTGCTGGTCGACGGCATCGTCGGTGATCTGCCACGCTGCCAGCGCGCCTTCAAGCTGGCCGAGCTGCAGTGCCCCGGCGCCAAGACCGAGCGCTGCCTGAGCGCCGCGCAGGTGGGCGCGCTGCAGCGCAGCTTCGACGGCCCGCGCAACAGCCGTGGCGAGGCGCTGTACAGCGACTGGTCGTTCGACGCCGGCATCGGCGCGGCGGGCTGGCGCACCTGGAAGCTCGAATCCAGCATCCCGCCCTGGGACCGCCACCCCATCATCGCCACCATGGGCGCGGGCTCGCTGGCCTACATCTTCAGCACCCCGCCCGCACGCCCGGCCGGCACCCCGGCCGCGTTGCTGGACTTTCTGGCGCGCTACGACTTCGACCGCGACGCGCCGAAGATCTTCGCCACCGATGCGCTGTACCCCGAGTCGCCGATGGCGGTGATGACGCCGCCCGACGCCGACAACCCGATGCTGACCGCGTTGGCGCGGCGCGGCGGCAAGCTGATCGTCTACCACGGCAACAGCGACCCGGTGTTCTCGGTCAACGACACACTGCGCTGGGCCGACCGGCTGCAGCGCAACCTGGGGCTGGCCGGCGCCAACGGCGTGGCGCGGGTGTTTGCGGTGCCCGGCATGGGCCACTGCCAGGGCGGGCCGGCCACCGATCAGTTCGATGCGCTGGGCGCGCTGGTCGACTGGGTCGAGCAGGGCCAGGCGCCCGATCGCATAGCCGCGCGCATCAACCCCAACAACAAGGAACTGCCGCCCAGCTGGGCCGCCACCCGCGGCCGCCCGCTGTGCCCGCATCCGCAGGTGATGCGTTATGCCGGCGGCGATGTTGAACTGGCCGCCAGCTTCCGCTGCTCGGCACCCTGACCCGCCTGCACACCACCATGACCACCACGCACACACCGCTGCCGCCCCCGCCCGCCCTGGTGCCGATGACCCAGGTGTTCTGCCAGGTGGGCCCGCTGGTCACTCTGGGCCCGGGGCCGCATGGTGAGCGCCGCTACGTGCCGCTGGGCGGCGGCACGGTCAAGGGGCCCGAGTTGAACGGCACGCTGGTCGAAGGCGGTGTCGACTGGCAGATCAACCGCGCCGATGGCGTGCTCGACATCGCCGCGCACTACGTGATCCGTGCCGACGACGGCGCCTTGATCGAGGTGCGCAGCGAAGGCCTGCGCCACGGCCCGGCCGAGGTGATGGCCCGCCTGGCGCGTGGCGAGGTGGTGCTGCCGGCCGAGTACTACTTCCGCACCGTCGTGCGCTTCACCACCGGCGCGCCGCAGTGGGGGCACCTGAACAAGCTGCTGGCGATTGCCGTGGGCCAGCGCGAGGCCAGCCTGGTCAAGCTGGATTTCTACCGCCTGGCTTGAGCGACTTCGGCAGCGGCCGGCGCCTTCAGTGCAGCGCCAGGCCCGGTGCGGTGCTGCCGGAGGCCGCGCCCAGCCATAACCGCACCTGCGCCAGCAGCGCCGCTTCTTCATAAGGCTTGCCCATCAGCAGGTTCACGCCCGCGGCGCTGGCCTGGTCGCGGTGCTTGTCGTCCGACGAGGTGATCATGATCACCGGCAGCCGGCCCCAGCGGGGATGGGCGCGCACGCGGCGGGTGAGCTCGAAGCCGTCCAGCCCCGGCATCTCCACGTCGGTGATCAGCAGGTCGGCGCCCTCGGCATCCAGCAGCTGCAGCGCGGCCAGGCCGTCGTCGGCCAGCAGCACGCGCCAGCCTGCTTTTTCGAGCAGGCGGCCGGTCTTCACCCGCACCACCTTCGAGTCATCGGCCAGCAGCACCGTGGGCGGACCGACCGGGCTTGACGGTGCGCGCAGCGGCGCCAGCCCGGGCGCGGCCGATGGCTGTGATGAAGTGGTGGTCGGTGGGGTGTGGATGGCCAGCGGGCTGAGCACCGGTGTGATGCGCTCGACGGGGTGCGGCGCTGGCGGCGCGGGCGGAACCTGCGGCAACTGCCGCGCCTGCCGCGCATGGGCGTCGGCCTGGGCCTGCTGTTCGGCCTGCAGGCGCGCCGCTGCCTCGGCCTTGCGCCGGCGGGCCTGGCGCAGCGCTTCGGTGGCGGCCAGCCGCTGGGCATCGACGTTGGGCGCCGCCGCGGCGGGATCGGGTGGCGTCGGCGTGGGCGTGGGCACAGCGCGCACGGACGCATCGGCCGCCGCCGTATCGACCGGCACGGCCGCACGGTGGTGATCACGCGCGGGTGCGTTCGGGCGTCGCCGCAGCAGCAGCACGCCGACCAGTACCAGCAGCCCGGCCACCGCCAGGCCCCCCAGCAGATAGGTGTTCATCGATCTTCAACCCTTGCGCCGGTCATCGGCATCCAGTGCCGGCCACGGTGCAGGTGCCAGCGGCTGCCAGCTTAGCCGGCCGTGCCGCGCACCGGTGCGTGGATTTGACGGTGAAGGCCCGGCCAGACGGACCTGCGCCGCACGGGTGGCCATGCTGTCGCGGCCGGGACAGAACCGCGGGAAAGCTCGCGTCTTCCGCCGCGGGGTGGCTGGTTAGTCTGCGTGACCCCGGCCAAGGCCGCGACCCGAACAACCCTTTTTGCCATTGAACCGGAGACACCATGCAAGCCCTTCACCCCCTGCGCCCCGCCGCCGCCCTGGCGGCCAGCCTGCTGGTCGTCGCCTGCGGCGGCAGCGATCCCGAGCCAGTGGTCGAGCCCGAAGAAACGCGCCTGCAGGACAGCCGCAGCTTCACCGCCGACACCACGGCCACCACCTTCGCGGCCATGGCCGCGGCCACCGGCGACACCGTCGACATGAGCACCACCAGCCGCTGGGCCGGCGTGCTCAACGGCGCGGCTTATCGGGTGGAAGTGCCGGCCAACTGGAACGGCAAGCTGGTGATGTATGCCCACGGCTATGCCGGCACCGGCGCGGCGCTGGGGGTGGGCCCCCCGTCGATCCGCCGCTACCTGATCCAGAACGGCTACGCCTGGGCGGCGTCGAGCTACAGCAAGAATTACTACGACGTGCGCGCCGGCGTCGAGGACACCAACGCGCTGGCACTCGAGTTCAACAAGATCGCCGCGGCCAATTCGCGCACGCT
>MESD01000064.1:461-7668 GCA_001770815.1 Burkholderiales bacterium RIFCSPHIGHO2_12_FULL_69_20 | reverse complement strand
CCGCCAGCGACGACTTCGGCCTGATGCTGCGCAACGCCGAGGGCGACATCGTCAACCCGCTGCGCCCGGCCAATTTCTTCTGGTGGGACCGGCTGTCGCAACAGCCTGTGGCCGACCACGCCGACGGCGCCGACCCGGCACTGCTGGGCCACTTCACGCTGCCCGATGGGCCGCTGAAGGGCACGCCCGCGGTGCCTGCCTTCCAGTTGCTGGAAGAGCGCGTCAAGCCCTACACCGCCGACTGGGCGGCCGGCATCACCGGCATCCCGGCGGCCACCATCCGGCGCCTGGCGCACGAGATGGGCATCACCGCGCGCGACCAGAAGATCGAGCTGCCGATCGCCTGGACCGACAGCTGGGGCAAGCGCCACGGTTCGGTCACCGGCAACCCGGTGGCCTTCCACGCGATGCGCGGGCTGGCGGCGCACAGCAACGGCTTTCACACCATCCGCACGCTGGCCATCCTGATGAGCCTGCTGGGCACCATCGACCGGCCCGGCGGTTTCCGCCACAAGGCGCCGTATCCGCGTGCGGTGCCGCCCAACGCGCGCCCGCCCAAGGGGCCCGACGCGGTGCAGCCCGACACGCCGCTCAACGGCGCGCCGCTGGGCTGGCCCGAGAGCCCCGACGACCTGTTCGTCGATGCCCAGGGCGAGCCGGTGCGCATCGACAAGGGCTTCAGCTGGGAACACCCGCTGTCGGCGCACGGGCTGATGCACAACGTCATCACCAACGCCTGGCGCGGTGATCCGTACCCGATCGACACGCTGCTGATCTTCATGGCCAACATGGCCTGGAACTCGACGATGAACACGTCCGAGGTCCGCAAGATGCTCAACGACAAGCGCGAGGATGGGGAATACAAGATCCCGTTCCTGGTCGTCTGCGATGCGTTCCAGTCGGAGATGACGGCCTATGCCGACCTGATCCTGCCCGACACCACCTACCTCGAACGGCACGACTGCATGTCGATCCTGGACCGGCCGATCTCCGAGTTCGACGGCCCGGTCGATTCGGTGCGCATCCCGGTGCTGCCCCCCACCGGCCAGTGCAAGCCGTTCCAGGAGGTGCTGGTCGAGCTGGCCGGGCGGCTGAAGCTGCCGGCCTTCACCGCCGCCGACGGCAGCCGCAAGTTCCGCGACTACCCCGACTTCATCGTCAACTACGAGACCGCGCCCGGCTCGGGCATCGGCTTCCTGGCCGGCTGGCGCGGCAAGGGTGGCGAGAAATCGATGCGCGGCGAGCCCAACCCCAAGCAATGGGAGATGTACGAGAAGAACAACTGCGTCTTCCACCATGTGCTGGCGCCGGGCCAGCAGTACATGCGCAACTGGAACGACGACTACATGCGCTGGGCGCAGGGCGCCGGGCTGAGGCGCGACCGCGATCCGATCATCATCCACCTGTACTCCGAGTTCCTGCAGCGCTTCCGGCTGGCGGCGCAGGGCAAGCACAAGGGCAAGCAGCCGCCCGATCGCCACCGCCAGCGCGTGATGACCTACTTCGATCCGCTGCCGTTCTACTACGCGCCGCTGGAAGAGCAGGCCACCGACACCACGCGTTATCCGCTGAACGCGGTGACGCAGCGGCCGATGGCGATGTACCACTCCTGGGATTCGCAGAACGCCTGGCTGCGCCAGATCCACACCCACAACTACCTGTTCGTCAACTCGAAGACGGCGCAGGCCGAGGGCATCGCCGACGGCGGCTGGATGTGGGTCGAATCGCCCTGGGGCAAGGTGCGCTGCATGTGCCGCTACTCCGAGGCGGTGGAGCCCGGCACGGTGTGGACCTGGAACGCCATCGGCAAGGCCGCCGGCGCCTGGAGCCTGACACCCGACGCCAACGAATCGCAGCGCGGCTTCCTGCTCAACCACCTGATCCGCGAAGAGCTGCCGGTGGCCGGCGGCACCGGTGCGATGGTCTCCAACAGCGATCCGATCACCGGCCAGGCCGCCTGGTACGACGTGCGGGTGCGCATCTACAAGGCCCAGCCCGACGAGGCGCAACACACCTGGCCGCAGGCCGCCGCACCGATGCAGCCAGTGGCCGGCATGGGTGCGGCCCCGAAGCGCCGCAGCTGGATGGCCGGCCTGGGCCTGGGCTCGGGAAGAAAGGGCTGAGCGATGACTCAACTCGTGCATCAGGAGTGCTCGCGATGACCCAGCTCGCGTTGGTCATCGACCTCAACGTCTGCGTCGGCTGCCATGCCTGCGTCACCAGTTGCAAGCAGTGGAACACCTCGGGTTCGGCCGGCCCGCTGGTCGACGACCAGCCCTATGGCAAGGACCCGACCGGCACCTTCTTCAACCGGGTGCAGACCTTCGAGGTGGGCGAGTTTCCGAACACCCAGACGGTGCACTTCCCCAAGAGCTGCCTGCATTGCGAAGACCCGCCCTGCGTGCCGGTGTGCCCCACCGGCGCCAGCTACAAGCGCGCCGAAGACGGCATCGTGCTGGTCGACTACGACAAGTGCATCGGCTGCAAGTACTGCAGCTGGGCCTGCCCCTACGGCGCACGCGAGTTCGACGAAGAACGCAAGGTGATGAGCAAGTGCACGCTGTGCGTCGACCGTGTCACCAGCAAGACCCTGCCCGAGGCCGAGCGCAAGCCCGCCTGCGTGCTGGCCTGCCCGTCGAACGCGCGGCTGTTCGGCGACGTGCATGACCCGGCGTCGGTGGTGTCGGTGGCCATCCGCGACCGCGGCGGCTACCCGCTGATGCCCGAGTGGAACACCCGCCCGGCCAACCACTACCTGCCGCGCCGCCGCCACGACGCGGTGGTGCACGCCGAAGATCTGGTGCGGGTGGACAACCCGCTGAAGATCGACGGCAAGCAGCCCGAAGCCCCGCAGCAAGGGCCCGGCCGCGAAGACTACGCCACCTGAACGCACCCCGAGCGACACCATGAATCCGGCTTTTTCGGTCATCTTCCTGACCACCCTCATCGGCGCGGGGCAGGGCCTGTTCCTGGCGCTGTTCGGTGCCGAGCTGGCGGGCTTCGGCGGGCAAGCCGAGGCCGAGCGCGGCTTTCTGGTCAATGGCGGCATCGTCGTGGTGGGGCTCACCGGCCTGGGGCTGCTGTGCTCGTTCTTCCACCTCGGCCGGCCCGAGCGCGCCTGGCGCACCGCCACGATGTGGCGCACCTCGTGGCTGTCACGCGAGGTGATCGCGCTGCCGTTGTTCGGGGGCGGCGCCTTCTGCTGGACCGTGGCGCACGCCACCGGCAGCGGCGGCACGCTGGCCATCGGCCTGCTGACGGTGCTGGCCTGCGCCGGGCTGTTCATCTGCACCGCGATGGTCTATGCCTCGGTGCGCTTCCTGCAGGAATGGGCCAGCGCCTTCACGCTGGTCAACTACGCGCTGCTGGGCCTGGCCTCGGGCTGCACGCTGGCCACCGCGCTGGCGGCCTGGGGCGCACCCGGGCTGGTGCCGGGTTTCGGCGCGGCGGCGCTGGTCTTCACGGCCGCGGCTTGGCTGAGCCGGGCGCTGTCGCTGGCGCGCAATGCGCGGCTCAAGCCCAAGTCCACGCTGCAATCGGCCATCGGCATCCGCCACCCGCAGATCGCGCAGCGGGCGATGGGCTTCATGGGCGGCTCGTTCAACACCCGCGAGTTCTTCCACGGCAAGTCCGCGCTGGCCCTGCGCCAGGTGAAGTGGGGTTTTCTGTTGACGGCCTTCGTGCTGCCGCTGGGTTTGCTGACGCTGGGCCTGGCGCAAGGCTCGGCCGCCGCGCTGGGGCTGGCCTTCGGGGTCCAGTACCTGGGGCTGCTGGCCGAGCGCTGGTTCTTCTTCGCCCAGGCCAACCATCCGCAGAACCTGTACTACCAGGTCATCTCATGAAGTCGGCCGGTCGTGCCGTCATGCTGGGCGCGGGCCTGCTGCTGTTGGCCACGCAGGCGCTGGCGGCCACTTCGGCGCCGGCGGCTGGCGCGGTGCCCTGGTGGGTGTGGCCGCTGGCCCTGTTCGTGGTCTGCTTTCTCATGGGCATCGTGGCGGTGCCGGCGGGCATCGGCGGGGGCACGTTGTTCGTGCCGATCATCGGCAGCTTCTTTCCGTTCCACCTCGATTTTGTGCGCGGCGCCGGCCTGCTGGTGGCGCTGGCCAGCGCGCTGGCGGCCGGGCCCACGCTGCTGCGTGGTGGCCTGGGCAGCCTGCGGCTGGCGCTGCCACTGGCGGTGCTGGCCTCGGCCAGTTCCATCGCCGGGGCGATGCTGGGGCTGGCGATGCCGGCCAACCTGATCCAGATCCTGCTGGGCACGCTGGTGCTGGGCATCGTGGTGCTGATGCTGGTGTCCAAGAAGTCCGAGCTGCCGCTGGTGCCGCGGCCCGATGCCTTGTCGCAATCGCTGGCGCTGCACGGCGTGTTTCTCGACGGCGCCTCGGGCCGGGTGGTGAACTGGCAGGTGCACCGCACGCTGACCGGGCTGCTGGTGTTCCTGTTCATCGGCGTGCTGGCGGGCATGTTCGGCATCGGTGCCGGCTGGGCCAACGTGCCGGCGCTGAACCTGCTGATGGGCGCGCCGCTCAAGGTGTCGGCCGGCACCTCCAGCCTGGTGCTGTCGCTGGTCGATTCATCGGCCGCCTGGGTCTACATCAACAAGGGCGCGGTGCTGCCGATGATCGCCGTGCCGTCGGTGGTGGGCATGATGCTGGGCGCCAAGATCGGCGCGCGGCTGCTCAACGTGCTGAAGGGCTCGGTGATCCGCCGCATGGTGATCGGCGTGCTGCTGTTTGCCGGTGCGCGGGCGCTGCTCAAGGGCACCGGGATCTGGCCATGAGGAGCCGACGATGAGCGACCCGATGCAACCCATCGTGCAACCCGAGGAGCAGCGGCGGTATGCCACGCTGCTCGAATGGAGCACCCGCGTGGGCCTGCTGGTGCTGGTGCTCAGCTTTGCCGCCTACCTGAGCGGGCTGATGCCGTCCTTCGTGCCGATGGACCGCCTGCCCGCGCTGTGGTCGCTGCCGGTGGACCAGTTCCTGGCCGCGACCGGCATGCCCACCGGCTGGGGCTGGGTGGCGCTGCTGCGGCATGGCGACGTGCAGGGCCTGGCCGGCATCGTGATCCTGGCCGGCTGCTCGGTGCCCTGCCTGCTGGCGCTGGTGCCGGTGTACGGCGCGCGGCGCGAGCGGGCCTTCGCCGCGCTGTGCCTGGCCGAGGTGGCGGTGCTGCTGCTGGCCGCCTCCGGCCTGTTGAGCGGGGGCCACTGAAATGAAACCCCCACGCTCACTTCTTTCGCTGCCCCCCGAGGGGGCGCTCAGTACCTTCGGAACGGCCGGGCGGTACTGACATGTCCCATGTCTTCAGCCGCCTGCTGCTGGCCACCGAGCACAGCGAGTACGACACCGGCGCCGAGAGCCTGGCGTTGGCCCTGGCCCGGCGCTGCGGCCTGCCGCTGGCGGGTGTGCTGCCGGTGGTCAGCAACCCCGAGTTCGAGATGGTGGCGCCGCAGCTGGCCGCGCGCGCCGATGCCCAGGCCGCGCTCAAACGCCAAAGCCTGGAGGCACTGGCGTTGGCGCAGGGTGTGGCCTTCACGTTGCAGGTGCGCCGCGGGCAGGAGCCGTTTGCCGAGATCGTCGACGCGGCGGATGAGCTGGCAGCCGACCTGATCGTCATCCGCCGGCGCGGCAAGCGCGGCCTGCTGGCCAACCTGCTGGTCGGCGAGATGGTCAGCAAGGTGGTGTCGCATGCGCCCTGCAGCGTGCTGATCACCCCCCGCGGTGCACAGATGTGGTCGCGCCGCGTGCTGGTAGGGCTGGACCCGCTGCAACCCGATGTCGCCACCTTGGCCCTGGCGGCCGACGTGGCCAACGAGTGCGCCCTGCCGCTGCACCTGCTGTGCGTGATACCGGGCGAAGCCAACCGGGCAGCGGCGCAGCAGGTGCTGGCCGATGCACTGGCCCGGGTGCGCGATCGCTGCCCGCGGGCCGACGGCGAATGCCGCGTCGGCCGGCCGCACGAACAGCTGATCGCCGCAGCCGGCACACACGAGGCCGACCTGGTCGTCATCGGCCGTCACCACGCACACAACCTGGACCGCGCCTGGATCGGCGGTGTGGCCCAGAAGGTCATCGGCCTGGCCGAGTGCCCGGTGCTGGTGCATGTGAACCCCTTGCCTTGAAGGCTGCCCCCCATGAGCGACGCTCTCAACTACCTGATCAAGGCCCGGCCCGACGCGGTCGGCCACTACTTCGCCTTTCTCAAGGCCTGCGGCACCCAGCTCGATCCAAAAACACGCAACCTGATCTCGGTGATCAGCAAGGTGCATGCGCAAACCGAGCGCGGCTTTCGGCAATACCTGGGGCGGGCGCTGCGCGAGGGCTGCACACCGGCCGAGGTGCTGGACGCGCTGCTGATGGCGTTTCCGATGCTGGGGCTGGCCAAGATCGTCTGGGCGGTGGACATCATCCTGGCGCTCGACCTGCCCGAGTTCCAGCCCGGCGCGATGGGTTCGGCCGGCGAATGGCACGACGTGATGGCCACCAAGGGCTTCAAGGTGGGCAGCACGCAGCGCGTGGATTGCGACGGCCGCGGCCTGTTCGTGCACCGCACCGAGAGCGAATGGCGGGTCTACGACAGCCGCTGCCCGCACCAGACCACCAACATCCCCGACCTGGCGCTCGAAGGCTGCACGCTGACCTGCCCCAAGCACCAGTGGCAGTTCGACATCCGCAGCGGCGATTGCATCGCCAAGGGCAACAGCCCCCTCAAGCAGTGGCCCAGCAAGGTGGTCAAGGGCCGGTTGCTGGCCTGCTGGTGACCCCACGCACCGCGTTCCTTCCCTCATCCAAACGACCCCCAGCAGGAGACCAACCATGCATGCGCTCATCCGCTTCTTCAAGCTCACGCCCATTGCCGCGCTGTGCGTGGCACCGCTGTCGGTGCTGGCCACCAACGGCATGAACATGGAGGGCTATGGCCCCATCTCCACCGGCATGGGCGGCGCCTCGCAGGCCTTCGACCATGGCACGGCGGCGATGGCGCAGAACCCGGCCACGTTGGCGCTGATGGCGCCGGGCTCGCGCTTCGACGGCGCGATCGGCCTGCTCGGCCCGCGCGTGAGCAGCACGATGGCGGGCATGCCCACGGCCGAATCCGATGGCAAGGCCTATGCGATGCCGGCCTTCGGCTATGCCAAGCGAGTTGGTGCACTGACCTATGGCTTCGGCATCTTCGCGCAAGGCGGCATGGGCACCGACTACAG
>MESD01000064.1:0-429 GCA_001770815.1 Burkholderiales bacterium RIFCSPHIGHO2_12_FULL_69_20 | reverse complement strand
AGCCGGTGCGCTCGGAGCTGGGCGTGGGCCGCGTGCTGTTGCCGGTGGCCTACCAGGTGACACCCGACCTGGCCGTTGGTGCCACGCTCGATTTCATGTGGGCCGGGCTTGATCTGCGCATGGCGATGCCCGGCAGCCAGCTCGGCTCGTTGGTCACGGGGGCCTCCGGCTCGCTGGCCGGCATGTTGGCCCCGCTGGGCTCGGCGCCGTGGACGCGCATCGATTTCTCGAACTCCAGCGACTTCACCGGCGCGGCCAAGTCCACCGGCTGGGCCGGCAAGCTCGGTGCGGTCTACAAGCTGACACCTGCGTTCTCGATGGGCGCGTCCTACCAGTTCGAATCGTCGCTGGGTGACATGAAGACCGGTGCCACCGGCGCCAGCCTCAGCGCCACCGGCGGCTTCCTCGACCAGGGCCGCATCACCGTGG
>MESD01000063.1:5463-29567 GCA_001770815.1 Burkholderiales bacterium RIFCSPHIGHO2_12_FULL_69_20 | reverse complement strand
CTCGGCGCCGCTGTAGGTGCGGGCGGTGTAGGTCATCTCCTGGGCCTTGGCCAGGCCCACGCGGCGCGGCAGGCGCTGGCTCATGCCCCACACGGGGGTCAGCGCCCAGCGCGCATGGGTGTCGGCAAACTTGGCCGAATCGGCCGCCACGATCAGGTCGCCGGCCAGCGCCAGCTCCAGCGCGCCGGTGTAGCAGTGGCCGTGCACCGCGCTGATCACCGGCTGCGGCAGGTTGGCCAGCAGCTCGATGGTGTCGGCCTGGAAATGCGGCTCGGGCGGGTGCTCGCCGTGGGCGATGTCGGCCAGGTCGTGGCCCGCCGAGAAACACTTGCCGGCGCCGCGCAGCAGCACCAGGCCGATGCGGTCGGTGTCGGCCGCCAGTGCCGCCACCTGCGCACGCAGCTGCTGGAACATCGCCACCGTCAGCGCGTTCAGCTTGTCGGGGCGGTTGAGCGTGAGGGTGGCCAGGCCCTCGTGGTCTTCGCGGATCACCAGCGGCTGCATGTCGGTCTCCTTGGGCGGCGCGCAAGGGCTGCGGCCGGGGTGCAAATCAGTGTAGCCAAGCGAGGTGTTTTCAAATTCGTCGCTTTGGACGAAGCCAGGTGCTGCGGGCTGCCGATACTTCGGCCCGAGGATCGCCGCGGGGCGCGGTTCCATGGGCTGGTGAGGACAGGGCAGACACATGACCGACAGGCTGTACCAAGGCTGCACCGTGGGTGATCTGGTGATCAGCGCCATCCGGCGCGGTGGTGACCGGGTGGCCTTCCTCTGCGACGACACCCGCTGGACCTACCGCCACCTCGGCGCGCTGGTCAGCACGGTGATCCAGGCGTTGCAGGCGCGTGGCCTCAGGCGTGGCGACGCGGTGGCCACCTTGTCGGCCAACCGGCCCGAGGCCTTCGTGATCACCGCCGCGGCCTACGTGATGGGCCTGCGCGTGACCTGGATGAACCCCACCTCGTCGGAGGACGACCATGCCTACATCCTCGAGGACAGCGGCGTGCAGACGCTGTTCGTCGACCCGCTCACCTTCACCGACCGCGCCCGCGTGCTGGCGCAGCGCGTGCCGGGTGTGCAGCGGCTGCTGAGCTTCGGCCCCAACGACGGCTTCGGCGACGACCTGCTGGCGGCGGCCGCTGGCTTCACGCCCACCCGACTGGTGCCCCAGGCCGAGCCCGAGGACGTCTGCGTGCTGATCTACACCGGCGGCACCACCGGCCGGCCCAAGGGCGTGGCGCACACCCACCGCGTGCACGTCACGATGATCCTCACCGAGATGGCCGATTGGGACTGGCCCGGCGAGATCCGCTTCCTGGCGCTGACGCCGATCACCCATGCCTCGGGCGCGATGATCATGCCGGTGCTGCTCAAGAGCGGCACCTACGCGATGACCAAGGGCTTCACGGCAGAGAAGTTCGTGCACCTGGTCGAGGAGCACCGCATCACCGCCACCTTCCTGGTGCCGACGATGATCTACGTGCTGCTCGACAGCCCCGCGCGCCAGGGCGCCGACCTGTCGAGCCTGAAACTGATCATCTACGGCGCCTCGCCGATGTCGCCGGCCCGGCTGATCGAAGGCCTGCGCGAGTTCGGCCCGGTCTTCATGCAGCTGTATGCGCAATCCGAGGCGCCCAACACCGTGGCGGTGCTGCACCAGCACGAGCATGACCCTGTCAACCATCCTGAGCGGCTGGCCTCTTGTGGCACGCCCTGCGTGGGCAACCAGGTGCGGCTGCTCGACGGCGATGGGCACCAGGTGCCCGAGGGCGAAGTGGGCGAGATCTGCGTGCGTGGGCCCATCGTGATGCAGGGCTACTGGAACAAGCCCGAGGAGACGGCACTGGCATTGCGCCACGGCTGGCTCTACACCGGCGACATGGCGCGGCGCGACGCCGACGGCTACCTCTACATCGTTGACCGCTCGAAAGACATGATCATCAGCGGTGGCTTCAACGTCTACCCGCGCGAGGTGGAAGACGCGCTGTCACAGCACCCGGCGGTGGCCTCGGCCGCGGTGGTGGGTGTGCCCGACGCCAAGTGGGGCGAGGCGGTGCGCGCGCTGGTGGTGCTGCGCCCCGGCGCCAGCGTCAGCCCCGAGGAGCTGATGGCGATGGTGCGCGAGCGCAAGGGCGCGGTCTACACGCCCAAGGCCATCGACTTCGTCGAAGCGCTGCCGGTCACCGGCCTGGGCAAGCTCGACAAGAAGGCCATTCGCGCCCAGTTCTGGCAAGGGCAGGGCCGGTCGGTGCATTGACGCCGCTGGGCGCCGTGATGGCGCGGCAATGGCAACGCGCAGGCGTGCGCTTCACTCGATGTTTTTGGCGTCACTGGCGCCAGCCCCGGCCCGCGGGGAAGTCGCGGACTTATAGCGGATTGCCGATTCGGCCTGCTGCGCAGGCATCGGCCCCTGGCGCAGGTTCGTTGCGGCGAGCGTGGCCGGGTGAGTCAGAGCACCTTGACCCCCGGCAGCTTGCGCATGCCTCGATCGAAGGTCGCGGTGAAGCCGCAACCGGCCCGGGCATGCTTGGCGACGACCAGGCAGTCGGCGAACCCGCTGGAGGCCACTTCGAACAGGGATAGCGCAGCCGCGACCGCTTCACGGTCCTCGAACGCGAACGCGAACGCAGTCTCATCGAGCAAGCTGCGCACCGCGAGCAACTGGGCAGGTTTGCCCTGCTCGAAAGCCGACTTCAGCGTCCAGACCGCTTCGGCCAGGACGGCATCCGTCACCAGCAATGAACCTGGCATGCCCCCATGTGCCGCCAGCAGCGCGTCGATGCGCTTGTTCTGCGCCGGGTCATCGTTGAGCCATAGGCGCAGCAGGATGTTGGTGTCGATGCCGATCATCGGCCAGTCGACTTGCGGCCTGCCTGAGTGGGCGCGTGTTTGTCGCGCAGGTGCTCAGCCATGGCCTCATCCATTTGCTCGACGCTCAGTGGCGCAGCCAGCGGGGACTTGAGCAAGCCCCGGATGCGCCGGGCGTCAGGCAGGACATGCCGTGCGGTGATCGTGTTGTCGGCCTGGATCTTGAAGTCGAGGATCGCTCCAGCATCCAGGTTCAGACGGTCACGAATTTCCTTGGGCAAGGTGAGTTGTCCCTTGCTGGTCAGCGTGGCGTACATGATCGAGGCCCTTCTGGATCGGAATATTCCTTACATTCCATTTGAGTAAGGCCCGGCGTACGCTGCGACCGTCGGCTGCAATCAGCTGGTGGGCCCTTTCAAGGCGACCGAAGACGGGTTGTCGTTTTCGCCAGCAGCCACCACGCTGATGGCCTGCCCGCCGCCACTGGTCACTTTGGAACAGCGGCTCGGCGCGACACTCGCCGGCGCGCGCCGATGGCAAATCCGCGGCAGCACCCTGGTGCTGAAAGGCGAGGCCGGCGACGAGCTTGCGATCCTGGAAGCCATCTACCTCCACTGAATCCTGTGGTGGTAGCGGCAACGTGCTGGCACTGAGCTGGCTGCGCCTCGGCCTGCAGCCAGGGCGCAGCGACAGCATCGGAAACCTGAGACGCGACATTGCGAAGGCCCGAAGCCCGCAAGCAGCCTTGGTCGTTGCGGGGTCGGTGGTGGGTCTGCGTCATGCCACAGGAGGCTTGTCCACCAGGCTCTTCATGCGCCGGCGCAGCACCTTGTCGCGACGATCTTCCTCGTTCCAGTCGGTGCGCACGGCCCGCCACAGCGCCACGGCCATGAGCACGATCACCAGGGTGAACGGCAGCGCGAACACGATGGTGGCGGTCTGCACCGCCTTGACACCACCGGCCAGCAGCAGGCTGATGGCGATGCCCGAGACCAGCACGCCCCACACGACCTTCACGCGAGCACTCGGGTTGGCCTGGCCGCCGGTGCTCATCATGCCCAGCACCAGGGTGGCGGAGTCGCCCGAGGTGACGAAGAACACCAGCACCAGCACGGTGGCCACGCCGGACAGCAGCCCGCTCAGGGGCAGCGCTTCGAACATGGCGAACATGGCCGTGGAGACATCGGCACCGACCGCCTCGGCCATGGGCAGACCTTGCATGATCTCCTGGTTGAGGGCGGTACCGCCAAACACCGAGAACCACACGAAGGCGGCCAGCGTGGGCGCCAGTACCGTGCCCATGATGAATTCACGGATGGTGCGGCCTCGCGAAACGCGCGCGATGAACAATCCCACGAAGGGCGACCAGCTCACCCACCAGGCCCAGTAGAAGACGGTCCAGCCGCTGACCCAACTGCTTTCGCGGAACGGCGTCATGCGCAGGCTCATGCGAACGAATTCGCTGATGTAGCTGCCCAACGTGCTGGTGAAGGTGTCGATGATGGCCACGGTCGGGCCCATCAGGAAGACCGCCAGCGTGAGCAGCGCGGCCAGCATCAGGTTGATGTTGGAAAGCCACTTGATGCCCTTGGTCACCCCGGTGACGGCCGACGCGAGAAACAGCACCGTGGTGACCAGGATGATGCCCACTTGCGAGACGCTGCCCACCGGCACGCCCATGAGCGTATTCAGGCCGCTGTTGATCTGCAATGCGCCCATGCCCAGCGAGGCCGCCACGCCGAAGGCGGTGGCGATCACGGCCAGCACGTTGACCACCGGGCCGAGCTTCTTCAGCGGCGCCCACGGCAACGACTCGACCGCGGTGCTCACCAGTGCCGAGCCGCCCTTGCGGAACTGGAAGAAGGCGATGGCCAGCGCCACGATGCTGTAGACCGCCCAGGGATGCAGGCCCCAATGGAAGAAGCTGTAGCGCATGGCGGCGTTGGCCGCTTCAGGCGTGTTCGCCGAGATGCCGGGGGGCGGTGCGCCGTAGTGCGAGATCGGCTCGGCCACACCCCAGAACACCAGGCCGATGCCCATGCCGGCGGCGAACAGCATGGCGAACCAGGAGCCGATTGAAAACTCCGGCTCATCGTCTTCAGCGCCGAGCTTCAGATCGCCATAGCGGCTGAAGGCCAGCACCACCGCCAGCACCACCAGGCCCAGCACCACCCAGAGGTAGAGCCAGCCGAAGTCGCGGGTGATGACGGCCAGCAGCCGATCGAAAGTGCCGCCGAGCGAAGCGGGTGCCAGGACACCCCACAGGACGATGGCCAGGATGAGACCTGCCGATACGATGAGTTGCATGGACACTCCCTGCAGTCTGTCAGACGGATTCGGCCGCTTCGTTTCAGGCGACCGTCGATCGAAGCCGGACCATGAGGGCTGAACGGAGCCATGGCACCAGAGTGAAACGACTGTTGCGGAGACGACGTCGGTGGCCCAATGCGCAAGAGGCCCTGACCGTGGTGAGCCGGGGCGCCATCCGACTACCGCTCCTCTTCTGGATCGCAAGATCCCTTGCGCGCTGCTCCTGCCGGGAACGCAACGTGACCCTGTATCGGTGAGGGCCCCAAAGTCCCTGCGTTCCGACCGGACGGCAAAAGCCGCACTGGGACTACTCCAAATTTTGCACCTGCTCGCGCATCTGTTCGATCGCCACCTTCATCTCCACCGAGACGTTGGTCAGCTCCAGCGCCGATGATTTGCTGCCCAGCGTATTGGCCTCGCGGTGCAGCTCCTGGATCAGGAAGTCGAGGCGCTTGCCCAGTTCACCGCCGGCCTTGAGCAAACGCGTGATCTCGTCGAGATGCGCCGACAGGCGCGACAGTTCTTCGGCCACGTCGATGCGCAGCGCGTAGGCGGCGGCTTCGTTGAGCGCGCGGTCGCGCAGCGCGTCGGCGCTGACACTGCCGCCCGCGCCGGCGTTGGCCAGCGCCTCGTTCCAGCGATCCAGGAAGCGCTGCTGCTGGCGCTGCACCACCGCGGGCACCAGCGGCGCGGCCTGGGCGGCCAGTTCACGCAGGCGGTTGATGCGTTCCATCAGGATCGCCACCAGCCGGGCGCCTTCGCGCTCGCGCGCTTCGCGCAGGCCGGAGATCGCCTCGCGCGCCGCCGCCAGCGCCACCTCGTCCAGGCGTTCGGCGGCACCGCCCTGGCGGCACCATTGCAGCGCTTCGTTCACGCTCAGCGGCGCGGCTTTCGGCAGCCAGCCTTGCACGGTGGATTCCAGCCGCGACAGGCGGTTCAGCTGGTCGGGTTGCGGCTGTGGCCAGACGCTGTCGGTCTCGCGCTGCGGCGCCACGCGCAACTCGATCTTGCCGCGTTTGAAGGCGGCGCCCACCAACTCACGCAAGGCAGGCTCGAGTCCGCGCAGTTCGTCGGGCAGGCGAAAGGCCAGATCGAGGAATCGGCTGTTGACCGAGCGCACCTCCACGGTGACGGCCGAGCCCGCGGCGGCGCTTCGGGTGGGTGACTCTTCGCCTGCGGTGGCCACGCCCTGCGTGGCATGGGCAAAACCGGTCATGCTGTAAACTGACATGGACCCACCAGATTAGGTAAACCACGCATTATGTCGAAGCCCAAGCCCGCTCCATTGCCCGCGGGCACGGTGGTCGGTGGCTACACGGTCGTCAAGAAGCTGGCGGCAGGCGGTTTCGGGGTGGTGTACCTGGCCGAAGACGGCGAGCGCCACAACGTGGCCGTCAAGGAGTACCTGCCCGCCTCGCTGGCCGAGCGCTCGCCCGGTGAACTGACGCCCCGCGTCAAGCCCGAGAAACAGCCGCTGTACCGTCTGGGCCTCAAGAGTTTTTTCGAAGAAGGCCGCTCGCTGGCGCAGATCAGCCACCCCAGCGTGGTGAGCGTGCTCAACTTCTTCCGCGAGAACGAAACCGTCTACATGGTGATGAACTACCTGCAGGGCGATACGCTGCAGGATTTCATCGTCACCGCGCGTGACCTGAAGCGCGACAAGGTGTTCCGCGAGAGCACCATCCGCAGCTTGTTCGACGAGATCCTGCGCGGCCTGCGCATCGTGCACCAGCACAAGATGCTGCACCTCGACATCAAGCCGGCCAACGTCTTCATCACCAACGACAACAAGGCGGTGATGCTCGACTTCGGCGCCGCGCGCGAGGTGCTGAGCAAGGAAGGCAACTTCATCCGCCCGATGTACACCCCGGGCTTTGCCGCGCCCGAGATGTACCGCCGCGACGGCACGCTGGGCCCCTGGACCGACATCTACGCCATCGGCGCCTGCATCTACGCCTGCATGCAGGGCTATCCGCCCAACGACGCACCGCAACGGATCGAGAAAGACCGCCTGGCGCTGAGCCTGTCGCGGCTGCGCAATGTGTACTCCGACAATCTGATCGAGGTCACCGAGTGGTGCATGTCGCTCGATCCGCTGAGCCGCCCGCAGAGCGTGTTCGCGCTGCAGAAGGAACTGGCGCGCGAGACCGAGCGCCGCTACACCAAGCTCAGCTTCAGTGAGCGCATGAAGCTGCAGTTCGAGAGCCTGAAGGCCGGGGCAAAGACGTGAGGTTCAACGTCTACCAGGTCAGCCGCAAGGGCGGTCGCCAGAAGAACGAAGACCGCATGGGCTACTGCTACACCCGCTCGGCCGGGCTGTTTGCGCTGGCCGACGGCATGGGCGGCCACCCCGAGGGCGAGGTGGCCTCGCAGCTGGCCCTGCAGACGCTGGCCGCGATGTTCCAGCGTGATGCCAAGCCGGTGCTCAACGACCCGATCCGCTTCCTGCAAGAGGCGGTGCTGGCGGGCCACCACCAGTTGCTGCGCTACGCCACCGACCGCGGCCTGATGGACACACCGCGCACCACCATCGTGGCCTGCGTGCTGCAGGGCAAGGCGGCCTACTGGGCGCACTGCGGTGATTCGCGCCTCTACCTGGTGCGGGGCGACAAGCTGGTGGCGCGCACGCGCGACCATTCCTACACCGAGTTGCACGGCGCGCTGGCGCAGTCGGGCCAGCCGCTGCCGGCCGACCTGCACCGATTCAACCGCAACGTGCTGTTCACCTGCCTGGGCAGCCCGGGCAAGCCGGTGGTCGACACCGCCGGGCCGCTGCAGCTGCAGCCGGGCGACCGGGTGATGCTGTGCAGCGATGGCCTGTGGGGCAGCATCGGCGACCCCACCATCGTGCAGATGCTGGCCGATCGGCCGATCTCCGACGCGGTGCCCGAGCTGGCCGAGCAGGCGCTGCGCCAGGCCGGCGCCAAGAGCGACAACGTCACCGTGCTGGCGGTCGAGTGGGAGGGCGCCGAGCCGCAGGACAACCCCCAGGCCGTGTCCACCCGCTCACTGGGCGACGAGGTGTTCGCGTCCACCATCCAGGCCAGCCTGGCCGCCGGCGAGGCGCAAGGCGACGAGCTGGACGATGCCGAGATCGAACGCTCGATCCGCGAGATCAACGAGGCGATCAAACGATCGTCTCAAAAGAAACCCTGAGGTTCTCCATGACTGAATTCCAACGCGCCGATGGCCGCGCGGCCGATGCGCTGCGCCCCGTGACCATCCAGCGCGGCTTCACCCGCCACGCCGAGGGCTCGGTGCTGATCAGCTTCGGCCACACCCAGGTGCTGTGCACCGCGTCGGTCGAAGAGAAGGTGCCGCCGCACAAGCGCGGCAGCGGCGAAGGCTGGGTGACGGCCGAGTACGGCATGCTGCCGCGCGCCACCCACACCCGCGGCGACCGCGAGGCCGCGCGCGGCAAGCAGAGCGGGCGCACGCAGGAGATCCAGCGCCTGATCGGCCGCAGCCTGCGCTGCGTGTTCGACCTGGCCGCGCTGGGCGAGCGCAGCATCCTGATCGACTGCGACGTGCTGCAGGCCGATGGCGGCACCCGCACCGCGGCGATCACCGGCGCCTACGTGGCCGCGGCCGATGCGGTGGCCTGGCTGATGGCGCAGGGCAAGCTGGCCAAGAGCCCGATCAAGGACGCGGTGGCGGCCATCTCGGTGGGCATCGTGGCCGGTACGCCGCTGCTCGACCTGGAGTACACGGAAGACTCGACCTGCGACACCGACATGAACGTGGTGATGACCGGTTCGGGCGGCTTCGTCGAGCTGCAGGGCACGGCCGAGGGCGCTGCCTTCTCGCACGCCGAGATGAACGCGCTGCTGGCGCTGGCCGACAAGGGCATCCGCGAGTTGGTGGCAGGCCAGGCGGCGGCCCTGGCCGCGCCGCTGCCGCGGTGAAGCGCCGGTGACGTTGCGGTGAAACTGATCCTGGCCTCCAACAACGCCAAGAAGCTGGCCGAGTTGCGGGCGCTGCTGGGCGGCCTGCAGGGGGGGGGCCCGCTGGACATCATCGCGCAGGGCACGCTGGGCATCGGCGAGGCCGACGAGCCGCACCACACGTTCATCGAGAACGCGCTGGCCAAGGCCCGGCATGCGGCGCTGGCCAGCGGTTGTGCGGCCATCGCCGACGACTCGGGCCTGTGCGTGGGTGCGCTGGGTGGCGCGCCGGGTGTGGTCTCGGCGCACTACGCCGGCGAGCTGCCGGTGATCGCCGGTGAGGCGCGTGAAGCCCGCCGCCGCCGGCAGGACGCGGCCAACAACGCTGCGCTGCTCGACGCCTTGCAGGGGCAGGCCGACCGCCGCGGCCACTTCATCAGCACGCTGGTGGCGATCCGCCATGCCGACGATCCCGAGCCGCTGGTGGCCGTGGGCCGCTGGCCGGGCCAGGTGCTGGCCGCGCCGCGCGGTGCGCAGGGCTTTGGTTACGACCCGCTGATGTTCATCCCCGAGCTGGGCGCTACCGTGGCCGAGCTGAGCGCTGACGTGAAGAACCAGCACAGCCACCGCGCGCGTTCGGCCGCCGCGTTGCGCGGGATGTTGGCCGAAGTCTGGCACTTGTCGGCCTGAATGGCAGGCCGGATCGACGTGGACCTCGTTTCGCGCTACCTGCGCCCCGGCACGCTGCAGCTGGGTGAGTCACCGCCGCTGTCGCTGTATGTGCACCTGCCGTGGTGCATCGCCAAGTGCCCGTACTGCGACTTCAACTCCCATGCGCGGCCGGAAGCGGTCGACGGCGGCCTGCCCGAGCAGCGCTACCTCGATGCGCTGATCGCCGACCTCGAAGCGGCCCTGCCGCAGGTGTGGGGCCGGCCGGTGCTCAGCATCTTCATCGGCGGTGGCACGCCAAGCCTGTTTTCGCCCGACGGCATCAACCGGCTGCTGGCCGACATCCGCGCCCGGCTGCCGTTGTTGCCGGGCTGCGAGATCACGCTGGAGGCCAACCCGGGCAGCTTCGAGCGCGAGCGCTTCAGGGCCTTCCGCGCGGCGGGGGTCACGCGGCTGTCGGTGGGCGTGCAGAGCTTCGACGATGCGATGCTGCACAAGCTGGGCCGGGTGCACGATGGCGCGCAGGCGCGGGCGGCGCTGACCGAGGCCGCGGCCTGCTTCGACACCTTCAACCTCGACCTGATGTACGCGCTGCCGGGGCAGAGCCTCAGCGCTTTGCAGTCCGACCTGGACCTGGCCCTGTCGTTCCGGCCGCCGCACCTGTCGATCTACCACCTGACGATCGAGCCCAACACCCGCTTTGCCACGGCGCCGCCGGCCCACCTGCCCGATGACGACCTGGCCAGCGACATGCTGGACCTGCTGACCGGGCGCACCGCGGCCGCGGGGCTGCAGCGCTACGAGGTGTCGGCCTTTGCGCGCGCCGGCCACCGCTGTGCGCACAACCTGAACTACTGGCAGTTCGGTGATTACCTCGGCATCGGCGCCGGTGCGCACGGCAAGCTGAGCTATCCGCACCGGGTGATCCGCCAGGTGCGCTGGCGCGAACCCAACATCTACATGACGCGTACGGTGGCCGGCCAGGCGATGAGCAACGACGACGAGGTGCCGCGCGCGCAACTGCCCTTCGAGTTCATGCTCAACGCACTGCGGCTGCGCGAGGGCTTTGCGCTGGCCGACTTCACGGCTCGCACCGGCCTGCCGCTGACGGCGATCGCCCAGCCGCTGGCCGAGGCCGAGGCCAAGGGCCTGATCGCGCGCGATTGGCAGCGGGTGTGGCCCACCGCCCGCGGCTTCGACTTCCTGACCGACTTGCAGTCGCTGTTCCTCCGCGACGCCTGAAGCGGGGCAGCTTCCGTCGCGAGCGGGCCGAGGTCGGGTCGAGCAGCGCAGCCGTACTCCCGTACGGCGAGCAGCGCAGGCCCGAGATCGGCCCGCGCAGCAGGAAGATGCCCTGCTTCAGACGCGGTGGATGGCGGCGCCGACGGTGGCGCGCAGCCGCTCGATCAGTGCCGGCGCAATGCGCTGCAGCGGCAGTACCTCGTTGGCCGCACCGTGGGCGATGGCCTCGCGCGGCATGCCGAAGACCACGCAACTGGCCTCGTCCTGGCACAGGTTGAAGCTGCCCGCATCGCGCATGGTCTTCATCGCGCGGGCGCCGTCGGCCCCCATGCCGGTGAGCATCACGCCCAGCGCATTCGGGCCCACCACGCGGGCGGCCGATTCGAACAGCACTTCCACGCTGGGCTTGTGGCGGTTGACCGGCTCGCCATCGCGCACGCGGGCAATGTAGTTGGCGCCCGAGCGCTCCACCGACAGGTGAAAGCCGCCCGGCGCGATGTAGGCATGGCCGGGCAGGATGCGGTCGCCGTCCACCGCCTCCTTCACGCGGATGCGGCACAGGCCGTCCAGCCGCGCGGCGTAACTCTTGGTGAAGCCGGGCGGCATGTGCTGGGTGATCACCACCGCCGGTGCATCGGCGGGCAGGTTCATCAGCACTTCCTTGGTGGCCTCGGTGCCGCCGGTGGAGGCGCCGATGAAGATGATCTTCTCGGTCGACAGCCGGCCGATGCTGCTCACCGGGGCGGCCGGGCGCACACCACCGCCGGCGGCCGCGGCGGCCGCACCGGCGGCGCTGCCCGCGGCGGGCGGCAGGCGGCGCACATGCGCGCGTGCGGCGGTGCGCACCTTGTCGGTGATGTCCTCGGCCAGCTGGCGCAGCCCGTCGGCCACGCCGATCTTGGGTTTGGCGACGAAGTCGACCGCGCCCAGCTCCAGCGCACGCAGCGTCACCTCGGCGCCGCGCTCGGTCAGCGTGCTGACCATCACCACCGGCATCGGCCGCAGCCGCATCAGCTTGCTGAGAAAGTCGATGCCGTCCATGCGCGGCATCTCCACGTCCAGCGTGATCACGTCGGGGTTGAGGTTGCGGATCATCTCGCGCGCCACCAGCGGATCGGCGGCCGCACCCACGCATTCCATGTCGCTCTGGCGGTTGATGATCTCGGCCAGCAGGCCGCGCACCAGCGCCGAATCGTCCACCACCACCACACGCGTCTTGGCCATGTTGCTTGCGCTCTTGTTGGATCAGAACAGGTCGACCGAGCCACCGCCGGTGGTCGCGGGCACGGCCTTTTGCGCGGCCATGCGGTCCTGCGCCACGAAGGCATCGGCATGGGTGGGCGCCAGGCGCTTGACCATCGCCTTGCCGCTGGCGGGCAGAAAGCACACCTTGCGCGGATAGATCTCCAGCACGTCGCGGCTGACGATGGGAATGCGCTCGGTCTGCAGGTAGTCGATCACGAACTGGGTGTTGCGCTCGCCCACGTTGATGCTGCTCATGCCGCCGATCACCGCACCGCCGCCGAAGATCTTGGCCTCCAGCGTCATGCGGGTGGCACCCTTCTTCATCAGCTCGTTGATCAGCAGTTCCATCGCGTAGCTGCCATAGCGACCCGAGTCCCCCGAGCCTTCGGGCAGCATGAAGTGGTTCATGCCGCCGATACGGCGATCGCGGTCCCAGATGCAGGCGGCGATGCATGAGCCCAGCGTGGTGGTGATCAGCATGTCCTCGTCGAAGACGAAGTACTCGCCGGGCAGCACCTTGACCGCGTCGTTGCGGAAGTGTGCGTCCCAGTAGAAGAACGAGGCCTCGCCGGGCTTGCGCGGCGCGGCCTTCAGGCGTGCCAGGCGGGCCGAGCCGCCCAGCGCGGACGCCGCGCTGGCAGGTGAGGCCGGATTGGCGAGTGGCGCAGGCGACTGGAGGAGGGGGGGCATCATCGGCGGAAGGTCCTTGCTCGGTTTCTTATCGGCCGTGTAGCGCCGAACTACAGGCCCAAGCGGGGCTTCACACGCGTTGGTAGATGGTCTTGCCGCGCAGTTGGAACAGATCGCGCGCGTCGGTGAAGTTCTCCGAATGCCCCACGTAGAGCAGGCCCTGGGGTTTCAGCACGGCGTGCATCTGCTGCAGCACCTGGCGCTGGGTGGGGTTGTCGAAGTAGATCATCACGTTGCGGCAGAAGATCAGGTCGAAGGCCTCGCCCAGTTGCCCGCCGCTGGCCCAGCTGCGGCTCATCAGGTTGAACGGGCGGAACTCGATCATCTTGGCCAGTTCGGGCTTCACGCGCATGAAGCCGGCGTTGCCGCCCTTGCCGCGCAGAAAGTGGCGCTGCAGCCGCTCGGGCGACAGGCCACGTGAATCGACGTCGTAGACGCCGCGCTGGGCGGTGGCCAGCACCTTGGTGTCGATGTCGCTGGCGACGATGCGCACCGGCGCGCTGTTGCCCAGCGCCTCGATCACCGTCATCGCGATCGAGTAGGGCTCTTCGCCGGTGGATGCGGCGCTGCACCAGATGCGCAGGTTGTGGCCGGCGCGGGCCTTCAGGTCGTCGGCCAGCGCCTGGAAGTGGTGGTCTTCGCGGAAGAACGAAGTCAGGTTGGTCGTCAGGCAGTTGACGAACTCCTGCCACTCCGCTTCGCCCGAGGCGCCGTTGTTGGCCTGCAGCCACTGCAGGTAGGCGGCGAACGAGCGGTGGGGGGTCTCGCGCAGGCGGCGCGACAAACGGCTGTAGACCATCGCCTGCTTGCCCGCATGCAGGCTGATGCCCGCGCGCTGGTAGATCAGTTCGCGCACCCGGTCGAAATCGGCCGCCGAGAAGGCGAACTCCTGGTCGACGGCCAGCCCGGCCACCGGGGCAGGGCGTGCGGAGGAAACGGTGGACACGAGCTCGGTCATGGCGGGGCGCACGCGCTGGGCGGTGGGTGATGAGAGGCGTTGAAGGCGGGCGTTGTTGCGGGCGGTACGGCGGGGCCATGCGGCATGTCGGATGCGGCCGGGTCTGTCGCCACCCTGGCTGGCAGTCTGGCCCGTTGGCCGGGCTGGCAAGTGCCGAAATGCGGGGCCTATCGGGGGCAGATCCAGCCCCTGCCTCAGGGGGGGCCACTGCTAGACTGGCCCGTCACCAACCACCCGCCCACCCGCCACGCCGCCTGTGGATTCCGTGCCCGCCCCAACCGCCGAGCCCACCGGCACCGCGCAGCGCCTGGACACCGCCCTGGCGCTGCTGCGCCACGCCGGCCGGGCCGAGCCGGCGGGGGTGCCCGGATCGCCGGACTACCTGCACGCGCTGATCGATCAGTTGGTCGACCTGTCCAGCCGCGATGCGCTGACCGGGCTGTCGAACCGCCGCAACTTCGAGCTGTCGCTCGCCCGCGAGGTCGACCGGGTTGCCCGCTCGGGTGAATCGGCGCTGCTGCTGATGGTCGACATCGATCACTTCAAGCGCATCAACGACGGCCATGGCCATGCCGCGGGTGATCGTGTGATCCAGGCCGTGGGCCAGGCACTGACCGACAGCGTGCGGCCGATGGACCTGGTGGCGCGCATCGGCGGCGAGGAATACGCCGTGTTGCTGCCCAACTGCCCGCCGGCCTTCGGGCCCCAGGTGGCGGCCCGCGTGCGCCAACGCGTCGCGCGCAGCAGCGTGGCCCTGGACGACGGCACGCCGGTGGCCGTCACCGTCAGCGTGGGCGGCGCCTTTGCACCGCAGTGGGTACGCTCCACGCCCGGCATCTGGCTGCAGCGTGCCGACCTGCAGCTCTATCGCGCCAAGGCCGAAGGACGCGACCGCGTCTGCCTCGAGCACTCGGCGGCCCCCGCCGTCACCACGCAGGAGCGCGAGATGCTGCTCGGTGGCCCGCCGCCGGCCAAGGCCAGCCGCGCTCCCAGAGCGCCGGGCAAGGCGGCCAAGCCGCATGCGCGCGAGGGCACCCCATCGATCCAGGAACCCGAATGAGCGATCCAGCAACCGCCGCTGCCGGCCATCGCGGCGCGCGCATCACGGCGATCACCAGCGGCAAGGGGGGCGTCGGCAAGACTTTCGTGGCGGCCAACCTGGCCGCCGCGCTGGCCCGTGCCGGCCAACGCGTGCTGGTGCTCGATGCCGACCTGGGCCTGGCCAACCTCGACGTGCTGCTCAACCTGGCCGCCCGGGTGACGCTGCACGACGTGTTCACCGGCCGCGCCTCGCTGGACGAAGCCCTGCAGCCGGCGCCCGGCGGCTTCTCGGTGCTGCTGGCCGGATCGGGCCTGGTCGAGTATTCGCGCATGACGCCTGAAGTACGCGACAAGCTGCTCGACGTCATCGCCCAGGTGCGCCCGCGTTTCGACCAGGTGCTGCTCGACACCGGCGCGGGCATCTCCGACGTGGTGCTGTTCACCATCTCGCTGGCCGACGAGGTGCTGATCGTGGCCACGCCCGAGCCCACCTCGCTGACCGATGCCTATGCCACCGTGAAGGTGCTGGCCACCACCCAGGCGCCGCGCCCGATGCGCCTGCTGGTCAACCAGACCCGGCGCCCCGCCGAGGGCCGCGCGGTGCATGCGCAACTGCAGCAGGTGGTCGATCGCTTCGTCAACCCCACGCTGGTCGAGCCGCTGAAGCTGGCACTGGTCGGCGAGGTGCCGGCCGACGAGGCAGTGCGTGAATCGGTGCAACGCCGCCAGCTGCTGATGGAATCGCTGCCAGGGTGCCCGGCGGCGGTGGCCCTGGGTGCCGCGGCGGCCCGGCTGTTGCCGCCCTGAGGCCACCCGGTCAGTGGCCGCTCAAGGCTTGATGTAGCCGAAGCCCTGCAGTTGCAGCTTGGTCAGCCGCACCACGCCCGAAGGCGTGAAGTTGGCTTCCTGGATGAACTGGTCCTTCTTGAAGCTGCGGTTCTTCAGCGTGATCTCGCAGACCTCGAACTTCACGCCCCGGTTGACCAGTGCGGCCACGGTGGCGGCAAACGGCGATTCGTTGCGGTCTTTCATGCCTTCCATCAGGAAGTCCACACCGAAGGCATGCGCCACCACCGTGATCTGCGCCGTGGGATCGGTGTCGAGGTGGTTGCGGATGTTGCGCAGGGTGCTCAGGGCCTGGCTCTGCGTGTCGTTGACGTGGTAGACCACCTTGTCCTGCGCCAGCGCACCCAGGCTGGCAGCCGCCAGCATGGCGGCCATGATCATCTGTTTCGGGTTCATCGTCGTCTCCTGCCGGCAAAAGCGCCGGCACAACGTGCACGGTAGAGGCTGATACAACATCAGTCAATCCGCATATTTACCGGGGTGATCGTGGGGTGCAGCGCCGGGTGGTCGCGTCACTGGCACACTGCCGATTCATGACCGCTGATACCCATACCGACACCGCTGCCGCTGCCGCTGCCGCCGCTGCACCCCCGACGCCCTTCGCGCAACTGGGCGGTGAGCCGGCCGTGCGGGCGCTGGTTGACCGCTTCTACGACCTGATGGACCTGGAACCGGCCTACACCGGCATCCGCCGCCTGCACCCCGAGAGCCTGGACGGCTCGCGCGACAAGCTGCACTGGTTCTTGTGTGGCTGGCTGGGCGGCCCCAGCCTCTACATCGAGCGCTTCGGCCACCCGCGGTTGCGGGCTCGCCACCTGCCGTACACCATCGGCCTGGCCGAGCGCGACCAGTGGCTGGCCTGCATGATGGGCGCGATGGCCGAGCAGCAGATCGACCCCACGCTGGCCCAACGACTGGCCGAAAGCTTTTTTGGCACGGCCGACTGGATGCGCAACCAGGGCGGTTGAGCCCTGGTGGTTGAGCGGCTCAGCGCCGCCGACGCGCCACGCCGCCCACCAACGCCAGACCGGCCAGCATCAGGGCCCAGGTTTGCGGCTCGGGCACCACGCCGGCCTGGTCGAGGTTGAAGCCGGCCATCTGCTGGCCGACATAGTTGCCGACGAAGCTGACGCCCGCATGGTCGCGCAGTTCGTCGAGCCCGAGCGGGTCTTCCTCGCAATCGTCGTTGCACTCGACCTCGCCGCTGCCGTCGATGCTCAGCGGTCCGGTGTAGCGGAAGAACTCGTAGCGGCGCATCACGGCCTTGTCGCCCTCGTAGATCTCGACCTCCGGGCTCTCCAGGGCATCGTCGATATTGTCTCGGATGAGCGGCTTCTTCTGGAAGATCTTCCACTCGGTTTCGACTTCTGCCAGCTCGATCTCGTTGTCGTCGCCGTCGTCCTGGTCGACCAGCAAGTCGCCGAGATCGATGTTGCGCCCCACCTTGGTCTTGGTCACCTTGACCCAGTACGGATCACCCCAGAGGTTGACGTTCTCGGGCTGCTCGGGGTTCGGCGCCACCGGCGCGATGCGGGCCACCACGTTGGCCGGCGCGTTCTGCTGCGGCGGGGTGTAGACGAAGTTCACTGCCGGAATGCCGGCCACCTGCTTGGTCAGCACGCCCGAACCCGGCGTGGATTCGACCAGCCAGCTGTAGCGCGTGATTGCCGGGTGGGTGGCGGTGGAGACCCCGTAGTGGTCACAGGGATTGGCCATCCAGTTGCCGTTGGCGCCGGGCCAGCAGCTTTCGCCCGGCGTGTTGTACGGGCTCTGCGGGTTGTTGGTCGGCGTGAAGATGCTGCTGAGGGTGATCGCATCACCGATCTTGGCGCCATAGCTGATGCGCACGCCGCGGTGCCCGGTCTTGTTCACCGGGTCGTCGTAGTAGTCTTCGATGCTGACCTTGCCGAAGCGCACCACGCCCAGCGGATCACCGCCGGCCACGCCGCCGAAGACGCGGTTGTAGCCGAACACGCTGCCCACGCTGACGGCGTAGAAGCTGTCGTCCTCGAACTCGATCTCGAAGCCATAGGCGGGCTTGTCGGTGTCGTTGATGGCGTCGAAATTGGCCAGGCTGCCGACGGTGCCGGCCGCGGCCGGGCCGACCGCGGGCAGCAGCAGTGCGGCCAGGGCGGCGGCGGCCAGGCCGTTCAACCGGTTGCGGCAAGGAGCGAAGTGGGAGGTCATGCAAGATCCTGTCAGGCGGCACGCCATGGAGCGTGCCGACATCCTCGCGCCGCAGCTGAATCCAAGCTGAACGGGCGCGGCGCGCGCCCCCTCATTCAAGGGGTGGGCGGGCCCGGCTTGGGGTTGCCAGCGGGGTCCGGTGCCGCCTCGAACTGCAGGCTGGCGCCGAAACCGTGCCCATCGGCCAGCGGTGACTGCAGCACCAGGCGCGCGCCCGATTGCTGGGCGATGGCCTGCACCAGCGCCAGCCCCAGGCCGCTGCCGGCCACGCCGCGCCCGCCCTCGCCGCGCTGGAACTTCTGCACCAGGCCGGGCAGGTCGTCGGCCGGCACGCCGGGGCCGTCGTCCTCGACGCTGATGGCTTGCCCCTGCACACGCACGGTCACCTGTGCGGCGTCGCCGCCGTGCTTGAGCGCGTTGTCGATCAGGTTGCGCAGCGCGATGCCCAGCGCATCGATGTCGCCGTGCACCAGCGTTGGTTGGCCCACCACCCGCAACTGCAGGCGCCCGCTGCGCTGGTCCTTGGAAAAATCGTCGGCCACCAGCACCGCCAGCTGCACCAGATCGACCGGTTCTCGCTGCAGTGCCACACCGGATTCCACGCGGGCCAGTTGCAGCAGCCGGGTGGCCAGGTGCGCCAGGCGGTCGAGCTGGCGCCGCAGCGCCTGGGCGGCCTCGCGCGCGGCTGGCTCCTGCGTGGCCTGCACCAGCCGCTCGGCCTGGGCCATCGCGGCGGCCAGCGGGGTGCGCAGCTCATGCGCGGTGTTGGCGGCAAAGGCGCGTTCGCTGTCGACCAGGTCACCCACGCGGGCCAGCAAGGCATTGACGGTGTCCAGCCAGGGCTGCAACTCGGCCGGGGCATGGCCGGTCTGCACCGGCCGCAGATCGTGCGTCAGGCGTGCGGCCAGGTCGTGGCGGGCGGGCTCCAGCGTGGCGAAGGCGCGGCGCAGCAGCCAGTCCACCAGCCAGGCGGCCACCGGCAGCAGCACCGCCAGCATGCCCAGCATCCAGCCCATGCTGGCCCACATCACCTCATGCCGATGGGCCACGGTCTCGGCCACCTGCGCATGGCGCTGGCCGTCCGGGGCGACCAGTGTCAGCACCCACCAGTCGCCCGCGCGGCGCAGGCCGTTGTCGTTGCGTGGGTCCAGCCGCCGGGCCGGCGCCTGGTGCGAGCGCAGCAGCAGCGTGCCGCGTGCATCGAACAGCTGGTAGACCACGAACTCCTCGTGCGCGCCCAGCATCGCCAGCCGCTCGGCGGTGTCGGACTCGGTCAGCGCCGCCGGCGGCAGCATCAGCAGGCGCTGGGCGGTTTCGGCCAGTGCACCGTCGAGCACCTCGTCGGTCTCATGCCACAGCCCCAGCCCGGTGGCCAGCGAGGCCACCAGCCACACCGCGGCCAGCAGGATCAGCAACTGGCGCCGCAGCTGGCCCAGCAGGCTCCAGGGCTGCCCGGCCGGCTTCGGGTGGCGGCGATGGCGGCGCAGCCGCAGGCCCGGCTCGCGTGCGGGCAGCGGGGCTTCAGCGCTCAAGGCGGTAGCCCAGGCCGCGGTGGGTGCTGATGGTCTCGGCGCCCAGCTTCTTGCGAAGGCGGCTGACGATCACCTCCAGCGAGTTGCTGGCGGCGTCGGCCAGGCCCGCATGGGCCAGCCGGCCCTCGATCTCGCCACGGCTGTAGATGCGCCCGGGCCGCTGGGCCAGGCAGGCCAGCACGGCCCACTCCATCTGGGTGAGATCGATGGCTGCGTCGTCGCGCCAGGCCTGGTGCGCCGGCACGTCCAGCCGCAGCGTGCGAGCTGCGCCCGCCCCGCCCGTTCCGCCCGACAGCGCCTGCGGCGCCAGCGCCCGGCGCGCCACCGCATCCACCCGGGCCAGCAGTTCGTCGAGGTCGAAGGGCTTGACGAGGTAGTCGTCGGCACCCGCCTGCAGGCCGCGGATGCGGTCGCTGACCTGGTCGCGCGCCGTCAGCACGATCACCGCGCTGGCCTGGCCTGCCGCCCGCCAGGCCCGCAGCAAGGCCAGCCCGTCGCCATCGGGCAGGCGCAGGTCGAGCAGGGCGAGGTCCGCAACGGGCGCAGCCTCGGCCTCGGCGATGCAGCGGCACCAGCGCACGCGGTGACCGGCCGCAGCCAGGTGATCGGCCACGGCCTGGCCGAGATCGGCGTCGTCCTCGAGCAGCAACAGGTCCATGGTGGGTTCGTCGGGCGCAAAACCCGACAGTGGAACGCACCGGGCTTAAGCCCGGCTGAACCGCCAGTGTGGCACCGGCCATTGCCAGCGCCATCGCGCCCGGTGGTTGGCCGGCCCGCCGTCAGCGCACCAGCCCTGCCAGCAGCACCACCAAGGCGCCGGCACCGCCTTGCGGGCCGCTGGCCTGGGCAAAGGCGATCACGTCGGCACTCTGGGCCAGCCAGCGCTGCACCTTGTCCTTGAGCACCGGTTGCCGGCCGGGCGAGCCCAGGCCCTTGCCGTGCACCACGCGCAGGCAGCGCAGGCCGCGGCGCTGGCACGCGCGCAGGTAGTCGGCCAGCGCCTCGCGCGCTTCGTCGCGGGTGCAGCCGTGCAGGTCGATCTGGCCCTGCAGCGCCCAATGGCCGCGGCGCAGCTTGCTCACCACGTCGGCGCCGATGCCGGGGCGGCGAAAACTCAGCCCGTCGTCGGTGAGCAGCAGCGATTCGACGGTGACCTCGTCGGACATCGATTCGGCCAGCGCGGCGGCCTCGTCCAGCTCGCGCTGACGGGGATGCGGCGGCGGGCGGGGCAGGTCGAGCTCGGCCAGGCCGCGGTCGCGCAGCCGGTGCACCGGGCCCACCGCCCGCGCGAACAGGCCGTGCGGATCGGGTTGGCGCTGCACGCGGGCGCGCTGGACGGCGAGTTCGCGCGCGGCCAGCGCGGCGCGTTCGGCGGCCTCGCGCGTGCGGCGCTGCAGGGTCTCGCGCAGCGCGCCCAGCTCCGCCAGGCTGCCCACCCGGGTGCGGCCCTTGGCCTGCGTCACAGCAGGCCCCGTTCCGCGAAGTATGGGGAGCACAACATAGTTCGCCGAATGTGGACGCCTTTGAAATGTTGAGTGCGGGAGCCCAAGCGGCTCCCGCCTTCGCTACGGCGCTGGCGAAATGCACATAGCTGTGCCTGGCACTCGTACCGTGTCCTGTCCATCCACTGCACAAGGAAGGGCATCATGGTCGACGATTTTCCCAGCAACACTCGCGCGCTGCTTGCGCGGTCGCTGCACGGCGAGGAATTGAAGGCGTTTGCACGATGGCTGGGTGACGAGCGCTACGCGCCACCCGTCATCCAGCGTCACTTGCTGCGGCTTGAACAGGTCTTGCCGCGCCTGGCCGAGTCTGCGCTCAGCGCAGAGCACCTGCACGCGGCATTCACGGCCGTTGGCCGAGGGGTTCCGAGCCGACCGCTGGTCTTCAACGCCACGGAGCGTGCTTGCGGTCGGTTCTTGGCTGCAACCGGGCGGCCGCCCAGGGCAATTGATCAAGGCCCACATGCCCGGCTGTGCACCGCTTACCAGCGGCAGTGGCTGGAGCTGCGGGGCTTGTCGCTGTCGGCACGCGAACACCATGCGATGACGGTGACCGACTTCCTGGCCCGCGGAATCAGCGCCGATCATGACTTGCGCGCAATGACAATCGCGGACATCGAGCGGTTTGTCGCGCTGCGTAGCCGCGAGTTGTCCCGCCATTCGCTACAGCACGTCGTCGCGCACCTGAGAAGCTTCCTGCGCTTCTGCCTCGATCGGGGGGAGATCGACCGGCCACTCGATGCCATCGAGACGCCGCGAACCTACCGCGGTGCACTTCCACCCCAGGCGCTCGAGTGGTCCACGGTCCAGGCGTTGATCGAGTCAGTCGATCTCGACAGCAGGGCAGGCCGCCGTGACCACTGCATCCTGCACTGCTTCACCTGCGCGCCTACCTTGTGCGGTCGGGCGCTGGCGACCTCGACGAAGCGACGTTCGATCGCTGGCGATCCCAGTTCCAGCACCTCAGCGCGAGCACGCGGGTCAAGCGCGAGCATGCTGTCTACAAGCTGTGCCGCTACCGACGGCGTACAGACCCAGCGTGCTTCCTGCCCGATCGCGACACGCTGGCACGCCAGAAGCCCCACGCACTGCCGACGATCGTCGGGCCGGATCAGGTGGTGCAGTTGCTCGCCTACGTGACGGGCCTGCCGCCGGGCAATCGGTCGCCGCTGCGCGCGCAGGTCATGCGCCTGGCTGTTGTTCTGCTGTACACCGCCGGACTGAGGCGCGGTGAACTGGTGCGCCTGACGCTGGCCGATGTCGATGCACAGACTGGCGTCTTGCGGATCCGGGAGTCCAAGTTCCACAAGTCGCGTTGGGTGCCGTTGTCGGCCAGCGCGCGGTCCGAACTGCAGGCCTATCTTGCGGCTTGACATCAGGCTGGGCTCGACGAGCGGCCGGCAGCGCCTCTTCTGTGCACCGCAGATGATCGCGTTGCCGTTCAAGCGCGGCGCACGCGAGACACCGATCTCGTACCTGGAGCGCGCCGAGATCGGGGCGGTGCTGAAGAGCATCGACCGCGGCACGGCCTTGGGGCGACGCGACTACGCCTTGTTCGCGCTGATGTTCAACACCGGCGCCAGGGTGCAAGAAGCACTGGACCTGCGCCGCCGTGACGTGCGGCTGGAAGCGCCGCCCCAGGTCCGCCTGCATGGCAAGGGCAACAAGGTCAGGCTGTGCCCGATCTGGCCCGTGACGGCCAAGCTGCTGGAGGCCTACATCCGCGAGTTGCCGTCGCCCGAGGGCGACCCTGCAGACGCGCTGTTGTTCACCAACGCCCGCGGCGGGCCGCTCACGCGCTTCGGTGTGCGCTACCTGTTGCGGCGCTACGTCGACGCGGCGGCGAAGCAGTCGCCAGGCATGCGCGACAAAAGCAACCACCCGCACTCGCTGCGGCACAGCACGGCGATCGCGCTGCTGAAGTCGGGCGTGGACTTCGCCACCATCAGCCAGTGGCTGGGACACGCCGGCCTGAACACAACGATGCGCTACGCGCGGGCCGATATCGACCTCAAACGGCAGGCCATTGCCCAGGTATTCCCCGATGCGCTGGCCCCGCCGCGGGGCGGGCGGTTCCAGCCCGACGGCAGCGACCTGGTCGGCTGGCTGCGGCGGATGTGAAACAGATATGTGGAGTTCAACGACGATGAGGGTGTCCGGCACCCAGGCAGGACTCGCTGCAACTCCACATATCAAAGAAGTCCACGTTCCGCGAAACTCACCACCTGGCCATGGCCCACCACCAGGTGGTCGAGCACACGCACGTCCACCAATGCCAGCGCGCTCTTGAGTGTCTGGGTCAGGTACTCGTCGGCGCGTGAGGGCTCGGCCACGCCCGAGGGGTGGTTGTGCGCCAGGATCACCGCGCCGGCGTTGCGTGCCAGCGCGCGCTTGACCACCTCGCGCGGGTACACACTGGTCTGGCTCAGGGTGCCGGTGAACAGCCGGTCGAAACCCAGCAGCCGGTGCTGCGCGTCGAGAAACAGCACCGCGAACACCTCGTGCGCCAGCGCCCCCAGCTGCAGTTGCAGGAAGTCCTTCACGGCCTGGGGTGAATCGAACACCGGCGCATCGGTCAGGCGCTGGGCCAGCGCGCGGCGGGCCATCTCGATCACCGCGGCCAGCTCGGCCCGTTTGGCCGGGCCCAGGCCCTTGATGCCTTCGAAGTCGCCGGCCTGCGCGTGCAGCAGCCCGGCATAACCGCCGAAGTGGCCCAGCACGCCCTCGGCCATCTGCAGCACGCCCTGGCCCTTGAAGCCGGTGCGCAGCAGCAACGCCAGCAGTTCGGCGTCGGCCAGGCTGGCCGCGCCATGCTGCAGCAGCTTCTCGCGGGGGCGGGCATCGGCGGGGAGGTCCTTGATCGACATGGCGGCGGCGGGGTGGTCGGAGGACCGGTGGGCCCGTAGAATGTGAGGCTTCAGTCTAGGTGCCGGACCCTCGGCGCCGCATCCCCCATCATCTCCCCCTTTGGCGTGAACACCATTCAGGAGGGGTCGTTCCTGACCCTGCATTACCGGCTGGCCGGCCCCGACGGCGCGGATGTGATCAACACCTTCGCCGGTTCGCCCGCCACGCTGTCGCTGGGCGCCGGCCAGTTGGCCCCGGCGATGGAGCGCCGCCTGCTCGGCCTGGCCGAGGGCGCGCGTCAGACCTTCTCGCTGGCCGCCGGCGAAGCCTTCGGCGAGCGCAGCCC
>MESD01000063.1:4402-5438 GCA_001770815.1 Burkholderiales bacterium RIFCSPHIGHO2_12_FULL_69_20 | reverse complement strand
AGCCTGCTGACCGAGCTGGGCGACCCCGATGCCGACTACCAATTGGGCGACGTGGTGCAGTTCCCCACGCCCGACGGCCAGGGCCAGTACGCCGGCGTGGTGCGTGAGGTGGGCGAGGGCTGGCTGCTGTTCGACTTCAACCACCCGCTGGCCGGGCAGCCGGTCAGCTTCGAAGTGCAGGTCATCGGGATCCTCTGAAGTGAAACCCCCACGCTCACTTCGTTCGCTGCCCCCTGAGGGGGCGCTCAGTACCTTCGGAACGGCCGGGCGGTACTGAGATGAAGACCTCCGACACCACGCGGGTCACCGACGTGCTGCTGGCCGAGCCGCGTGGCTTCTGCGCCGGCGTCGACCGTGCCATCGAGATCGTCGAGCGTGCGCTCACCCGCTTCGGCGCGCCGATCTATGTGCGCCACGAGATCGTGCACAACACCTATGTGGTCAACGACCTGAAGGCCAAGGGTGCAATCTTCATCGAGGACCTGGCCGACGTGCCGCCTGGTGCCACGCTGGTGTTCAGCGCGCACGGCGTCAGCAAGGCGGTGCGCACCGAGGCCGATGCGCGCGGCTTCCAGGTCTTCGACGCCACCTGCCCGCTGGTGACCAAGGTGCATGTCGAGGTGGCCAAGCTGGCCAAGGAGGGCTACGAGTTCATCATGATCGGCCACAAGGGCCACCCCGAGGTCGAGGGCACGATGGGCCAGCTGAGCGAGGGCATCTTCCTGGTGGAAGACGTCGACGACGTGGCCCATGTGCAGCCGCGCGGCCCGCTGCTGGCGGTGGTGACGCAGACCACACTGAGCGTGGACGACGCCGCAGCGATCCTGACCGAGGTCAAGCGGCTGTTTCCGCAGGTGCGCGAGCCCAAGCAGCAGGACATCTGCTACGCCACCCAGAACCGCCAGGATGCGATCAAGATCATGGCGCCGCAGGTCGACATCGTCATCGTCGTCGGCAGCCCCACCAGCAGCAACAGCAACCGCCTGCGCGAGCTGGCCCAGCGCCTGGGCACGCCCTCGCACATGGTCGATTCGGC
>MESD01000063.1:0-4387 GCA_001770815.1 Burkholderiales bacterium RIFCSPHIGHO2_12_FULL_69_20 | reverse complement strand
CGAGTGGTTCGAGGGCTGCCCGCGCGTGGGCCTGACCGCCGGCGCGTCGGCGCCCGACATCCTGGTGCAGCAGGTCATCGCGCGGCTCAAGGCCCTGGGCGCCGTGGCGATCCGGCGCATGGCCGGCGTCGAGGAGACGGTGCATTTCCCGCTGCCCAAGGGCCTGGGCGACAAGTCGATGAGCGAGTTCTCCGCGTCGCGATCCTGAGCCGCCGTTCGCACCCCACACGATGTTGAACGGCACCCCAGCGGTGCCGTTCCCACACTGCAAAGCCTGAAGGACCGACCATGCTCGACATCAACCAACTGCGCCGCGACCTGCCGTCGGTGCTGGCCCGGCTGGAGGCGCGCAAGTCGCCCCAGCCCTACCTGGACGTGCCGCGCTTCAGCGCGCTGGAAGCCGAGCGCAAGACCCTGCAGACCCGCACCGAGGAGCTGCAGGCGCGGCGCAACAGCCTGTCCAAGCAGATCGGCCAGGCCAAGGGCAAGGGCGAGGACACCAGCGTGCCGATGGCCGAGGTGGCCGGCATCGCCGATGCGATGAAGGCCGGCGCTGAGCGGCTGGAAGCGCTGCAGGCCGAGCTGACCACGATGCTGATGAGCGTGCCCAACCTGCCCGATGCCAGCGTGCCGGTGGGCGCCGACGACAGCGCCAACACAGAGGTGCGCCGCTGGGGCATCCCGGGCACCTACGACTTTGCCGTCAAGGACCATGTCGACCTGGGCGCGCCACTGGGGCTGGACTTCGAGACCGGCGCCAAGCTCAGCGGCTCGCGCTTCAGCTTTCTCAAGGGCCCGGCGGCGCGGCTGCACCGCGCGCTTGCCCAGTTCATGCTGGACGTGCAGACCACCGAGCACGGCTACACCGAGTGCTACACGCCCTACATCGTCAACCGCGAGATCCTGGAGGGCACCGGCCAGTTGCCGAAGTTCAAGGACGACATGTTCTGGGTCTCACGCGGTGGCGACGAGTCGCAGCCCGAGCAGTACCTGATCTCCACCAGCGAGATCTCGCTGACCAACAGCGTGCGCGAGCAGATCCTCAAGGCCGAAGACCTGCCGATCAAGCTGACCGCGCACAGCCCGTGCTTCCGCTCCGAGGCCGGCTCGGCCGGGCGCGACACCCGCGGCATGATCCGCCAGCACCAGTTCGACAAGGTCGAGATGGTGCAGATCGTGGCGCCCGAGCACAGCGAGGCCACGCTCGAGCTGATGGTGGGCCATGCCGAGGTCATCCTGCAGAAGCTGGAGCTGCCGTACCGCGTGGTGCTGCTGTCCACCGGCGACATGGGCTTCGGTGCCGCCAAGACCTACGACCTCGAGGTCTGGCTGCCGGCGCAGGACACCTACCGCGAGATCAGCTCGTGCAGTAATTGCGGTGCCTTCCAGGCGCGGCGCATGCAGGCGCGGTTCCGCAATCCACAGGGCAAAACCGAGTTCGTGCACACGCTCAACGGCTCCGGCCTGGCGGTGGGCCGGGCGCTGGTGGCGGTACTCGAGAACCACCAGCAGGCCGACGGCAGCATCCGCGTGCCGGCGGCGCTGCAGCCCTACCTGCGTGGCGCCGAGGTGCTGCGGGCTTGACGATCGGTCAAGATTTTGGCGCTAGAATAGCGGGCTTCACCCACAGACCACGGGTGGCCCGGAATACCCGGAGAGGTGGCAGAGTGGTCGAATGCGCGGGACTCGAAATCCCGTGTACGTTTTCAACGTACCGTGGGTTCGAATCCCACCCTCTCCGCCAGTGAACGATTCGTCATAGTTCGCTGAGTACCGCAAGAAGCAACGCAAAGCCCCGCTAGCCGGGGCTTTTTCGTTCGTGGTGGTTCGCCGCAGTGCGTTGACAGCCGGCCCGAAGTGGGGGCATTCTTGGGGGCATCCGGTCGGCAGACCTGGGGGCATCGTTCCCCGGGCACCGCACCGAGGGAGAAACGCCATGCCGCTGACCGACACCGAATGCCGCAACGCCAAGTGCCCTGAGGGTCGCCCGCTGATCCGGCTGGCCGATGCCGGCGGGCTGTACCTGGAAGTCTCCCGACCCGGCCCGAGGAACCCGGCCGGGTCGAAGCTATGGCGCTGGAAGTACCGCTTCAACGGCAAGGAAAAGCGCCTGGCGCTGGGCGCCTACCCGGATGTGCCCCTGGCAAGTCGCACCGATGCCCCCAAAGCTGGGGGCACCGCTCGCACATTGAAGGGGGCACGGCAGTTGCGGGACGAAGCGCGGGCGCTGCTTGTGGCTGGCACCGATCCGGGCGAGGCTCGCCGAGATGCCAAGCTGGCGAAGATGACCGCCTACGAAACCACCTTCGAGCCGCTGGCCCGGCGCTGGTGGGCCGACTGGAAGACGGGCAAGACCGAGCGGTACTCCGACTACGTGCTGCGCCGGCTGGAATTGGACGCCTTCCCGGTGCTGGGGTCCAAGCCGGTGGCGAGTCTGACGGCGCCCGCCTTCGTCCGCATGGCAAAGGCGATCGAGGCCCGCGGCGCTGGCGAGCTGGCCCGTCGCGTGCTGGAAACCTGCGGGCAAGTGATGCGATGGACAGTGGCGCATGGCCTGGCCGAGCGCAACCCGGTGGCCGATGTGAAACCCGGCGACGTGCTGAAGCCCCGCACGGTGGAGAACTTCGCCCGGGTCGGCGCGGCCGAGCTGCCCGAGCTGATGCGCCACATCAACGCTTATGAGGGCGCGCTTCCCACCCGCATGGCACTGCGCCTGATGGCCCTGACCTTCGTTCGCACGTCCGAGCTGATCGAGGCGCAGTGGCGGGAATTCGATCTGGACGCGGCCGAATGGACCATCCCGCCCGAACGCACCGGCCGCAAGGGCAGTGCGGGTAACCGCCGGCCGCACCTGGTGCCCCTGGCGCCGCAGGCAATCGAGGTGCTTCGCCTGTTGCAGACGGCCCGCGGCGCCGACCGCTGCATCGGTACGGCGCAAGTGTTCCCGGGCGAGCGCGACCATGAGCGGCCGATGTCCAACGGTGCCATCTTGATGGCCCTGAAGCGCATGGGCTACCGGGGCCGCATGACAGGGCACGGCTTCCGCGGCATCGCATCAACCGCCTTGAACGAAATGGGCTTCCGTACCGATGTGATCGAGGCCCAGCTATCGCACGTGGAGGGCAACCGCGTCCGCGCCGCCTACAACCATGCGCAGTATCTGGAGGAACGGCGCGAGCTGATGAACGCATGGGCGGACTACCTGGACGCGGTACAGCGCACCGGCAAGGTGATCCCCTTCCGGCAAGCGGCGCAGGCCCGCAAGGTGGCCGCATGACGCGGCGCACCGAAGGACCGCGGGTGGAGACCTGGAGACAGCATCCGGCCGACCCGCCGCAAAGCCGCACCGATGCTGAAGAATCGGCGCGGCGGGGTGGTGGTGACAGTGGTGGAGGCAAGGTGGAGACAGAGTGGAGACAACAAGCACTCTCTATCCCCTTCCTGCCTTCCCGGTTCCCCGCCGTCCGACCGGCGCCGCCGCATCCGGTTGCCGCTGCCGACCGTCGCATGGCTGGCCCGTTGCTTGCCGTTCCTCGCCTGGCATCGGCAATTCGCGGCGCGATGGGCTTTCCCGCCCGCACCGCCGGCCGGGCCGCGGCGGTGGCATGGGCGCCGGCCGTGCTGGTGGCCGCTGAACCTTTACCCGGATCGCCAGCGGGCAAGGCAGCAGGCGCCGCAGTGCTGACCCATCCAGCCTTTGCCCGGCCGGCGGTGTTGAATGTGCGCAAGCCCGGCCCCAAGTCCGGCGCGGTTTCGCTGGCGCAAGAGCGGCGGCGCCGGCTGGCGGAGGCTGCTCGGCAGGCCGAGTTGCACCGCGCCCCACCCCATGCGGTGACCGCCGCAAGTGCAGCGGCGCAGGCGCTGCCGGGCAACGCGCGGTTCGCTGCCGATGTGTCAGCGATGGCGCGGGGCTTGGTTGCAGGGTCGGGCATATGTTCGCAACCGGCGATGCTGGAAGCGGCCTTGATCGCCGCCGCATTGACGGTTCTAGAAAGCCGCATGCGTCGATCGGGTGCCACGATGGAGGCCCCGCAGCATGTGCGCCAGTTTCTCGCCCTGCACATGGCCGAGCGCGAGCGCGAAGCCTTCGGCGTGCTGTTCCTCACTGCCAGACATGCGTTGATCGAGTTCAACGTGATGTTTGAAGGCAGCCTGACGCAAACCAGCGTGTACCCGCGCGAAGTGGTCAAGCGGGCGCTGGCATTGAACGCGGGCGCCGTGATCTTGGCCCACAACCATCCTAGCGGCGAGCCCGAGCCGTCGCGGGATGATGAGCTATTGACGCAGGCCCTCAGGCAGGCCCTGGCACTGGTTGACGTGCGGGTGATCGACCATGTGATCGTCGGCCGGTTGCGGGCGGTTTCGATGGCCGAGCGCGGGATGATCT
>MESD01000062.1 GCA_001770815.1 Burkholderiales bacterium RIFCSPHIGHO2_12_FULL_69_20 | reverse complement strand
CTGCCGCCAGCCCGACGGCCGCTGGCGCTACCTGCTGACCCGCCGGGTGCGCCAGCGTGATCAGCAGGGCCGGTTGATCGGCCATGTGGGCGTGGCGCTCGACCTGAGCGACCGCTTCGACCAGCAGCAGCGTGGCCTGGCCCTGGCGCAGCGCCTGGAGATGGCCACCGCCGCGGCGGGCGTGGGCGTGTGGAGCGTGCAGCTGTCAACACCGCCGGTGACGCATTGGGACGAGCAGATGCGCAGCCTGCACGGGCTGGGCCCCGACCCGACCCCACCCGACCTGCGGACCTACCTGGTGCAGCACGTGCACCAGGCCGATCGCGCCATGGTGACCGACAACCTCAAGCTGCTGCTGCAGCGCGACGAGGGGCTGCTCGACATGGACCTGCGCATCGTCGGCCCCGATGGGCGGGTGCGGCGGCTGGCCACACGCTCGTCGATCAGCGGCAGCGCCGGCCAGCGCTACCTGCACGGCGTGATGCTCGACGTGACCGAGCGCTACGCCACCGAGGAGCGCCTGCGCCAGGCCACCGAGCGCGCCGCGCTGGCCGCCCGCGGCGCCGGCATCGGCACCTGGGAATCCACCCCCGAAGCCGGCACCGGCTGGTGGGACGAGCAGATGTTCAAGCTGCGCGGCTTCAACCGGCCACCCGACCTGGTGGCCACCGCCGACATGATGGCCTGGCTGCACCCGGCCGACCGCGAGCCCTACGCGCGCCAGCTGCGCGCGGCACTGCAGGACGACGCGCCCACCAACACCGAGTTTCGTGTGGTCTGGCCCGACGGCACGGTGCGCTGGCTGGCCTCGCGCTCGGCACCGGTGCGCGACGAGGCGGGACAGACCGTGCGCCGCATCGGCATCAACTGGGACATCACCGACGCGCGCAACGCCGCCGCCGCCCGGCAGGAGCGCTTGCTGGCGCAGCGCGAGAGCCAGGCCAAGTCGCGCTTTCTGGCGCGCATCAGCCACGAACTGCGCACGCCGCTGAACGCGGTGCTGGGCTTCAGCCAGCTGCTGCTGGCTGAAACCCCGCCCGGCAGCGCGCCCGACCCCACCACCTGGCGCCGCCGGGTCGAGCATGTGCAGGCCTCGGGCGAACACCTGCTGGCGCTGATCGACGACGTGCTCGAGCTGTCCAGCCTTCAATCGGGCGAGCTGCCGCTGTCGCTGCAGCCGGTGGCGCTGGCGCCGCTGGTGCACACCAGCCTGCCGCTGGTGGAGCTGTTGGCGCAGGCGCACGGCGTCAGCCTGGTGCTGGGCACCCTGGACGGCTGGGCGCTGGCCGATCCGGCGCGGCTGCGGCAGGTGCTGCTGAACCTGCTGAGCAACGGCATCAAGTACAACCGCCCGGGCGGCCGCGTCACGGTCAGCGCCGAGCCCAGCGGCCCCTGGCTGCTGCTGCGTGTGGAAGACACCGGCCGCGGCCTGACCGACGACCAGCTGCAGCACCTCTTCGAACCGTTCAACCGGCTGGGGCTGGAACGCGAGGGCATCGCCGGCACCGGCATCGGCCTGGCGATCGTGCAGGCCTCGGTGCAGCACATGGGCGGCACGGTGCAGGTGAGCAGCACGCCCGGCGTGGGCAGCGCCTTCGAGCTGTGCCTGCAGCGCAGCGCCGCACCACGGGCCCGGCCCGCGGGCTTTGCCGAAGGCGCCGCACTGCCGCCGCTGCCGCTGCCACGCGGCAAGCGGCTGCTCTACATCGAAGACAACGAGCTGAACCTGCTGATCGTCAGCGAGCTGGTCAAGCAGCGGCCCGACCTCACGCTGTTCAGCGCGCCCGATGGCGCCAGCGGCCTGGCGTTGGCGCGCGACGAGCAGCCGGTGCTGATCCTGCTGGACATGCAGCTGCCCGACATGGACGGCCACGAGGTGCTGCGCCGCCTGCGTGCCGACCCAGCCACCAGCGCCATCCGCTGCATCGCGCTGAGCGCCAACGCGATGCCCGACGACATCCTGCGCGCGCGTGAGTCGGGCGTCGAGGACTACTGGACCAAGCCGCTGGACCTGTCGGCCTTCCTGCGCTCGCTGGACGCGCTGTTCGGCCCGGCACCGGCCGCCTGACCGGCGCCGGCGCGACGCGCGTCGTCACAACCCGGGCGGCGGCACGAAGGCGCGGTACTCGCGCTCCAGCCACTGCGCAAAGCGCAGGCACTCGGGGTCGGCAAAGGCCGGGCCGATGACCTGCGCACCCACCGGCAGGCCGTCAGGGCTCAGGCCCAGTGGAACGGTGGTGGCCGGCAGGCCCACGATGCCGGGGTAACCGGCCCAGAACAGCGCGTCGGTGCTGGGCTGGGTGTGGCCGTTGACGGGGATCATGCGGTCCCAGCGCTCGCCCTGCTGGTGGTGGGCAAAGGCTGGCGTGGTGGCCACCGGGCAGACCAGCAGATCGTATTGCTCGAAGTAAGCGGCCCACTGTTGGCGCAGGCGCTCGCGGCGCGCATCCATCTGCACCCAGTCGCGGTATGAAAACGTGTTGCCGCGAAAGTGCCGTGCGGCATAACTGCGGTCGCCCGGCGCATAGGTGGCAGCGCGCGCCTGGGCGGTGGCATAAGTGGCATCGTCGTAGTGCGAGCCGGTGGCCGCGCGCAGCAGATGGGTGTAGACGTCGTTGGCCTCGGCGCTGTCCACCGGCCGGGCGTCCTCGGTCACCGCCAGGCCGCGGCTGCGCAAAAAATCGGCCAGCGCCTGCAGCGCGCCCTGCACGCTGGCATCGACCTCGGCCTCGGCGTCGTCGAACAGCACGGCCACGCGCAGCCGGTGCGGCGGCGTGCCGCGGTCGCGCCAGGCCAGTGGCATGCGGCCCATGGGCGTCATCACCTGCAGCGGCGCGGTGAGGATGTCCATCGCCAGCGCCAGGTCGTAGGCACTGCGCGCCAACGGGCCGACGGCGGCGATGTCGAAGTGGTCGGCGTTGACCTGCGGCGTCAGCTCGTGACCGGCCAGGGGCACCACGCCCCAGGTGGGCTTGTGGCCCCACACGCCGCAGTAATGCGCCGGGTTGCGGATCGACGCGCCGATGTCGCTGCCCAGCTCCAGCGCGGTGAAGCCCGCGGCCAGCGCCGCCGCCGATCCGCCCGACGATCCGCCCGGCGTGCGGCCCGTGTCCCAGGGGTTGCCGGTGGTGCCGTAGACCGGGTTGAAGCTCTGCCAGTCGGCCAGCGACACCGGCACGTTGGTCTTGCCGAAGATCACCGCGCCCGCGGCCTGCAGCCGCTGCACCGTCAGCGCGTCGCTGCTGGCGATGTTGTCGGCGTAGGCGGCAAAGCCGTAGGTGGTGGGCAGGCCGGCGATGTTGAACGACTCCTTCACCGTCATCGGCAGACCGTGTAACGGGCCCCACGATTCGCCGCGCGCCAGCGCCTCGTCGGCGGCGCGGGCACGCAACCGGGCACGCTCGGCATCGAGCACCACCACCGCGTTGATCGGTGCGCCCAGGCGGCTGATGCGTTCGAGGTACAGCTCCAGCAATTCGACGGACGACAGCTGCCGGCGGCGGATGCGGCGGGCCAGTTCATGGGCGGGCAGGAAGGCCAGGTCGGACATGCGGGGTCACCTCGTGAGGTTGGGAACATCGAACGGCGGGGCGCCGATTTTGAGATCGACACCGACGCTGCGCGCTGTCACCCCGGGGATGGCGGCGCGGGGTTGCTGCGGCATCATCGGCCCAGCCTACCCCCACCACCCGCACCCCCCGAGGAGCCGAGTCCATGAAGCTTGTGATCGCCCAGATGAAGCACGAGACCAACACCTTCTCGCCGGTGCCCACACCGCTGTCGCGTTTTGCCACCGGATGCGACGTGCCGCCCGAGGGCGCGGCCGCGGTGGCCGCCTACCGCGGCACCGGCTCGGCCATCGCCGCCTTCATCGACCTGGCCGAGGCCGCTGGCGCCGATTACGTGGTGCCCATCGCCGCGGCCGCCAGCCCCAGCGGCCCGGTCGACAACGCCGCCTTCGAGACCATGGCCGGCCGCATCTGCGACGCGGTGGCCCAGGGCTGCGACGCGGTGCTGCTCGACCTGCACGGCGCGATGGTCACGCAGACCCACGACGACGGTGAGGGCGAGCTGCTGCGCCGCATCCGCGCGATCAACCCCACGGTGCCGATCGGCGTGGCGCTGGACATGCACACCAACCTGTACGACGCGATGGGCGCGCACAGCAACGTCATCGCCGGCTACCACACCTACCCGCATGTGGACGTCTACGAGACCGGCCTTCGCGCCGGCCGCGCGGTGCTGGCCATGCTGGCCGGAAAAGCCAAACCCACCATGGCCTGGGGCCGCGCGCCGATGCTGCCGCACGTGATGCGCCAGGGCTCCGACGACTCGCCCAACAAGGAGTTGCAGGCGCGCTGCCGGGCAATCGAGGGCGAGGGCGCGCTGTGCGCCAGCCTGTTCGTCGGCTTCCCGAATGCCGATATCGAGTTTGCCGGCCTGTCGGTGGTGGTGGTCACCGACAACGACCAGCCCCAAGCCGAACGCTGGCGCGACGAACTGCTGGCCCTGGCCTGGGCGCAGCGCCAGGCCTTCGTCTACCAGATCGAGCCGCTGACCACGTCGATGGCGCGCGCCAAGGCGCTGGCCGATGCCAAGCCGCCCGGCAGCGGCCCGGTGGTGCTGCTGGACCACAGCGACAACTGCGCCTCGGGCGGCACCATGGACACGATGACGGTGCTGGGCGCCATGCTGGACGCCGGGCTCGACGACGCGGCCGCCTTCGCCATCTTCGACCCCACCGCGGTGCAGCAGATGATCGCAGCCGGCGTGGGCCAAGAGATCACGCTGCAACTGGGCGGCAAGCTCGACATGCCGTCGATCGGCCTGACCGGCCAGCCGCGCAGCGTGACCGGGCGCATCAAGCTGCTGTGCGACGGCCGCTACCGCAACCGCGGGCCGATGTTCGGCGGCGAGCTGAGCGACATGGGCCCGACCGCGGTGCTGGACACCGGCAAGATCCAGATCGTGGTGATCAGCAACCATGTCGAGCCACACGACCTGGCGGCCTTCACCGCGGTGGGCATCGCGCCCGAGCGCTGCCGCTTCCTGATGCTCAAGAGCCGCGTGCACTGGCGCGCCGGGCTGCGCTCACTGGCGCATGCGGTGGTCGAATGCGCCGGCACCGGCGTGTGCAGCTCCGACTACGCACTGCTGGGCCTGCACCAGGTGCGCCGGCCGATCTACCCGATCGATGCGATGTGAGGCGGCCGCGGCGTCAGCCGTGCCGCCGCGTCAACATCCCCGCTCAGCGGCCGCGCCCGTCACGGCGGTCGTAGCGGTTGGGCACGCCGTCGCCATCGCGGTCATGGCGGCTGTTGTCGTAGCGATCCCGCCGGTTCGGGATGCCGTCGCCGTCGCGGTCCCAGGCCGGGTTGTACAGGCCGTCACGGTGGTTGGGCACGCCATCACCATCACGGTCCCAGCGGGTCGGTTGCTGGTAGCCGCTGTGCCGGTAGTAGCTCGACGGCGCCGGCTGCACATAGACCGGCGCCCGGCGCGTGTGGGCCCGCACCGGCGGTGGCGCGTAGACACGGTAGGGCTGGGTGTAGACCGGCTGGGTATAGACCGGCTGGGTATAGACCGGCTGGTACTGGGGCTGGTACTGGGCATAGCCCGGCGCACCGATGGTGACCGACCACTGCACATCGACATCGCGTGCCTGTGCCATGCCGACGCTCAACGTGCCGGCCAGGGCCAGTGCGGTCGTGACGAACCCATTGCGCTTGTTCATGGATCTCTCCAGGGTTGCCGGCCTTGAGCGGCCGTACTCCTCTAACGGATCGATGCCGGCCGGCGCCGACGCGCCGAACGTCAACCCTCGGTAAAGCGGTGTAAAGCTGCAGCGCGCGCCTGCAGCAGCGCCTTCTCACGCGCATTGCCGGCCAACGAGGCGGCGTGCTCGAATGACGCCCGCGCTTCGGCCATCCGCCCCAGCCGCTGCAGCAGATCACCCCGCACGCTGGGCAACCACTGGTAGCGCTGCAGGCCCGGGTCGGCCAGCAGCTTGTCGACGATGGCCAGCCCCGCCGCCGGCCCCTGGTGCATGGCCACCGCCACCGCGCGGTTCAGCGCCACCACCGGCGACGGCGCGGTGCGGGCCAGTGCATCGTAGAGCGCGACGATACGGCCCCAGTCGGTGGCCTCGGCCGTGGCGGCGCGTGCATGGCAGGCCGCGATGGCCGCCTGCAACTGGTACGGCCCGGCCGGCGCGCCCAGCGCCTCGGTGCGCGCCAGCGCGGCCAGGCCGCGGCGGATCAGCAGCCGGTCCCAGCGGCCGCGGTCTTGCGCGGCCAGCAGCACCGGGCGGCCCTGGGCATCGGTGCGCGCGGCGGTGCGCGAAGCCTGGATCTCCATCAGCGCCACCAGCCCATGCACCTCGGCGCACTGCGGTGCCAGCTCGGCCAGCATGCGGCCCAGGCGCAGGGCCTCGTCGCACAGCGCCGGGCGCATCCAGTCGCCGCCGCTGGTGGCGGTGTAGCCCTCGTTGAAGATCAGGTAGACCACCTCCAGCACCGAGGCCAGGCTCTCGTCCAGCGCCGCGCCGTGCGGCACCTCGAAGGGCACGCAGGCCTCGCCCAGCGTGCGCTTGGCGCGCACGATGCGCTGCGCGATGGTGGCCTCGGGCAGCAGGAAGGCGCGCGCGATCTCGGGCGTGCTGAGGCCGCCCAGCAGCTTCAGCGTCAGCGCCACCCGGGCCTCGGTCGACAGCAGTGGGTGGCAGGCGGTGAAGATCAGGCGCAGCAGGTCGTCGCCGATGTGATCCTGGCGCGCCGCGTCCAGCGCGTCGACGAAATCGGGCACGTGCAACGCCTCCTGCGCCAGCAGATCCTGGGCCAGTTCGTCGTGGCGGCTCTCGGCCATCTGGCGGTGGCGCAGGTGGTCGAGCGCGCGGCGCTTGGCGGTGGTCATCAACCAGGCGCCGGGCTTGTCGGGCACGCCGTCGCGCGGCCAGTGGTCGAGCGCGGCCAGCAGCGTGTCCTGCGCCAGGTCTTCGGCCACGCCGAGGTCGCGCACCAGCCGTGCCACCGCCGCCACCAGGCGCGCCGATTCGAGGCGCCAGACGGCCGCCACCGCCTGGTGCACCGGGTCGGGTGCGGCCGGGGCGGTTGGCCTGCTCAAAGCTGTGCGGGCGCGGCGTTCTCGTCCATCCAGAACACCTCCCACTGGTGGCCGTCCAGGTCGGCAAAGCCGTGCTGCACCATGAAGCCCATGTCCTTGGGCTGGTTGGGGGTGGTGGCGCCCGCCGCCACGGCCTTGGCCACGAGCGCCGACACCTCCTCGCGGCTGTCGCACGACAGCGCCAGCAGCACCTCGGTGGCCTGGCGCGCGTCGACCAACGGCAGTCGGGTGAAGCCCTGGAAGAAGGGTTCGACCAGCAGCATCGCCGAGATGCTGTCGTTGATCACCAGGCAGGCCCCCTGGTCGTTGGTGAAGCGTGGATTGAAGCTGAACCCCAGCGCGCTGAAGAAGGCCTTGGTGCGGGCCATGTCCCGGATGGGCAGGTTGACGAAGAGTTGACGGATCATGACGGTGGCCTGTGCAGGGATGGGTGGATCAGGGCTGCTGCTGGCGCTGGTCCAGTTCGCGGAAGCGCTCGACCTGATCGCCGGGCGGAAAGTCGTCAGTTCGCGGAAGCGCTCGACCTGATCGCCGGGCGGAAAGTCGTCCAGTTCGAACAGCTGGCGCACCTCGATCACCGCCGGCTGGCCCTCGCCCACCGGGTTGGGGAAGCGCCGCGACCATTCCAGCGCCTCGTCGCGCGAGCGCACCTGGATCAGCGTGTAGCCGGCGATCAGCTCCTTGGTTTCGGCAAACGGCCCGTCGATCAGGTGTCGCCCGGCGGCGTCGTAGTGGATGCGCCAGCCCAGGCGGCTGGGCTGCAGGCCGTTGGCGTCGAGCAGCACGCCGGCCAGCGCCAGTTCCTCGTGGTAGCGGGCCATCGCGGCCATCAGCGCCGCGTCGGGCATCGGTGTGGGCTCGGCCTCGAACTCGGGCATGGATCTGACGATGATCATGAATCGCATGGCGGGCTCCTGTTGCAGTCGCCCGGGATCAGTCGGCCGCGCCCATCGCGGGCTGCAGCATGCTGTTGCGGTTGCCCTCGGTGTCGATGAAGGGCACGAAGGGCCCGACGCCGGGGATGTCCATCGGTTCGCCCAGCACCTGGCCGCCGGCGGGATGTCCATCGGTTCGCCCAGCACCTGGCCGCCGGC
>MESD01000061.1:35145-38800 GCA_001770815.1 Burkholderiales bacterium RIFCSPHIGHO2_12_FULL_69_20 | reverse complement strand
CCAGTGCCGGCCAGGACAGCACCCGGTCGACGGCGGGCAGCCGCGACCGGGTGCGTTCTGCGGGCGCTGGCGTCAACGCCACGCGCCCGCCTTCAGGAGCGCGTCAGCCCGGGGCTTGGCTGGCCACCAGCCGCTGCACGATGCCGGGCAGCGCGGCATCGGCCAGCGCGCGCAACTCGTCGTCGCTGCGGTCCTGGATCGGATGCGCAACGAACACCATCGCCGGGTCGACGCCCAGCGACTTGGCTTGCATGGCCGCCGCCAATACGAACTCACTCGACGCAACACCCACCCCCGGAAGGCCGCGCGACTCCAGATCTGCGATGTCATGCATACAGCACGACGTGCAGGATCCTCAGTCGGCCAGGCCTTCGATGACGAGCTGGTTCTCGGCCGCGATCTGCTGGCGCAGCGCGGTCGGCGCGGGCCGGGTGAAGGTGGGCTTGCGGTAGCGGTTGACCCGCACGCCTTGCGCGGCCAGCAACTCGGCGATGCGGTCGAGGAACACGTTGCCGCGCGCCTTCGAGATGTCGAGGATGGCCACGGCCAGGCCGTTCAGCGACGGAGGACGTGCGCTCAGCGCCCGGGCGACCGGCGATCGCTCCGAGGTTGGGTCGAGCAACACCAGGGATGCACTCATGCAGAGATCTCCTTCGTGACAGGGATGGAACCGACCGGGCCCGATGCCGCCCAGCCGGCGATGATGGCCGAGAACAGGCCGGCGCCGCCGCCGGCGCGCACGATCAGCAGGCCGCCAGGGCGGAATTTGGGGCAAGGCTTGCCGGCCATCGCGGCCGGCAGGCCTTCGGCGATGCCGCCGGCGCCGGCCACCATCTCATCGCCCGGCAGCAGCAGCAGTTGCGTCAATTCTTCGAGCAGCCGGGCCTTGGACCAGCCGGCCTCGATGAAGACGCGGCAATGGTCGGGCGAGACCACCAGCACCGCGTCGCCGGCCATCGCCAGCTTGGGATGGTCGACCGCGCGCAGGCACAGCGCAAAGCTCTTGGCCAGCGATTCGGGCGTGCGCGATTTCTGGTCGACCACGCCCTGCACGCCTTCACCGGCAAACAGCGTGACGGTGGAGGCCTCGCGGGCGAAGCCACGTTGCACGTGCAGCGGCTCCCAGACCGAATCCTCGGCCTCGGCAAAGCAGAAGCTGTATTTGCCGGGTGTGCCCAGCGTGGCGCGATCGACCTCGCCGGGCCGGCCGCCGCCGACGTTGCGGATCACCAACTGCAGCGCGCGGCCGATGCTGGCGTTGGCGCGGTGGCCCTGGCCCAGCGCATTGACGCCCGAGTTGAGGCCCACCGCACGCCCCATCGGGCCGTTCACGATCACCAGCGGCCCGGCAAACATGGTGGTGCACAGGATGCCGTGCATGCCGAATTCGTCGATCAGCGCGGCCTCCACCGCCGCCAGCACGATGGGCAGGTACTCGGGCTTGCAGCCGGCCATCACCGCGTTGATCGCCACCTTCTCGACGGTGCAGGGCGCCAAGTCGGGCGGCACCATGCCGATCACTTCATCGGGCCGGCGCGTGGTGCCGGCCAGCATGCGCAGCACACGCTGCGGCGTGGGCGGCACCACCGGCAGCCCGTCGGTCCAGCCGCGGTCGTAGCAGGCCTCGATCGGGTCTTCGGCCTCGCCCACCGCCACCTCGCGCGCCGTCAGGCCGGTCTGGCCGAAGCGCACCTGCAGGTCTTCGGCGATGCCGGGTTCCAGCGTCTTCGAGCCGCAGCCGGGGCGCAGCTCGGGCAGTGCTGCGCCCAGCGTGGGCAGGCCGCTGATCTGCTGCCAGTCGCCGCGGTGCCAGCCGTGGGTGCGCGCCACCTCGCGGCCACCGGCGATGCGGATCAGCGTGGGCACGAACTCGACGCCCAAGCGGAACGATTGCTCCAGCGTCTCATCGAGCACCGCACCGGGCACGCCGGCGGCGTAGGTGGCGTCGTCCTGCACATAGACCGTGAGCGGCCCGGCGCCCGCGGCCAGCGTGTGCAGCAGCGGCTCGACCAGCCCGCAGGTGGGGCAGTCGCGTTTGGCAACAACGATCAGGCCATCGGGCAAGGGCATGGGGGTCTCGGGCAAGGGCGTCAAGGGCGTCAAGGGCGAGCCGGCATCGTGGCACCGGGCGCGGCCGGGCCAATGTCTCGACGGCGACAAGGCCTGCCGGGCCGGCGGGCTTTCAGGCGCCCGCCTCAGGTCGAGGCGTCCGGCTCGGCCAGCCGGGCGGCCACGTTGTCGCCCACATGCTGCATGAAGGCGCGCACCCGCGCGGTCTGGCGCAGGTCGGGGTGGGTCAGCATCCACACCGGCACCGACAGCTCGGGGACGGGCTCGGACACGGCCACCAGCTCGGGGTGGCGGGCGGCCATGAAGGTCGGCAGGATGCCCACCGCCAGCCCCGTGCGCAGCACCGCCGCCACGGCATTGAAGATGTCCACCCGCAAGCGCACGTTGGCATGCGCCAGGTGCTTGCGCATCCATTGGTCGTACACCCGCGCCTGGCTGTCGCGCTCGAAGGCCACCCAGGGCACGTCACGCAGCAGCGTGGCCATGGGCTGCACGCTCTGCGGCAGCTCGGGCGCGTCGCGTCGGGCGTAGACGCGGCAGTGCGTGTCGCCCAGCGGCCGGCCCACCAGGTGGTCGGCCACCTGCACGCTCAGCCGCAGCGCCACGTCGGCCTCGCGCCGCGCCCACGAGGCCGATTCGTCGGCATGGCGGCGGCTCAGGTCGACCAGGAAGGCGTTCTCCACCACCTCGACCTCGATGCCCGGAAAGGCGCGTGCAAAGTCGGCCAACGGCTGCGGCAGCAGGTGCTCCATCACCACGAAGGCGGTGGTCACGCGCAGCAGGCCGGTGAGCTCGCGGTCGCGGCCGGCCACGCGGCGCTCGATCTCCTCGGCCTGGTCGGCCATGCGCCGGGCCTGGGCCAGCACCAGCGCGCCGGCCTCGGTGGGCTGGTAGCCGTGGCGTGAGCGCTCGAACAGCCGCGCGCCCAGCCGTGCCTCCAGCGCGTCCAGCCGGCGCAGCACGGTGGTGTGGTTCACCTCCAGCTGTCGCGCGGCGGCGGCCAGCCCGCCGGTGTTGCCCACCGCCAGCGCATAACGCAGGTCGCTCCAGTCCAGTTCCGCCATGCGGGGTCTCCATGCCCGGCTGCGCGCGCCGAGGGGGCGCCGCACCGAGGCTTGATTGTCTGCAAATTTGCAATTGTGAGGCGCAGGCCGGCGGTGCGTCTGCGTCGATGGCGATGGGCGTCGGTCGGCGTGGGTCTTGGCGCCACCGCCCGGGCGGGCGGAATAATCGCCTACCCCCACCCGTAAGCCCGATGTGCAAGCGCCCGAGTGTTTCCGTCAGCAGTTGCTCGCCGCGATGCCGCGGCTGCGCCGCTACGCCCGCTCTTTGGCCTTCGATACCAGCACCGCCGACGATCTGGTGCAGACCGCGCTGGAGCGGGCGCTGTCGCACTGGCACCAGTTCGACCAGCGCCGCGACCTGCTGGTGTGGCTGCTGTCGATCGCGCACAACGCCTTTCTCGACCAGCGCCGGCGCGACAGCCGGCTGTCCATCGTCGATCCGGCGCAGGCCGATGCGCAGCAGGACGCGCATCGCTCCGATCCGGGCGCCGATGTCGGCCTGCGCATCGACCTGATGGCCG
>MESD01000061.1:34690-35114 GCA_001770815.1 Burkholderiales bacterium RIFCSPHIGHO2_12_FULL_69_20 | reverse complement strand
GCCGCTGTTGCTGGTCAGCGTCGAGCAACTCAGTTATGCCGAATGCGCCGAGGCGCTGGGCATTCCCATCGGCACCGTGATGTCGCGTGTCTCGCGCGGGCGTGTCGCGCTGCGCGACATCCTGGAAGGCCGCGGCCGGCCCGAAGGGGTGCGCACGCTGCGGCGGGTGATCTGACCATGAGCAACCACCAAACCCCTGAACGTCCCGACGAGACCCGGCTGTCGGCCTGGCTCGATGGTGAACTCGATGCCACCGCGCAGGCGCAGGTCGAGGCCTGGCTGCGCGACCACCCCGAAGACGCCGCCCAGGCCCGGCTGTGGGCCGCCGACCGCGACGCGCTGCGTGCCCGCTTCGATCCGGTGCTCGACGAGCCGATCCCGCCCGCGCTGCTGCAGGCCTTGCGACCGGCCGCACAACCGGCAG
>MESD01000061.1:29719-34638 GCA_001770815.1 Burkholderiales bacterium RIFCSPHIGHO2_12_FULL_69_20 | reverse complement strand
CGGTCTGCTGCTCACCGGCGGCCTGGCCGGTGGCTACATCGGCGCGCATCTGGCCGGCGGCGATGGCGCCGGCCTGGCCGCGCTGCCGCTGCCCTGGGTGGACGCCGAGCGGGTGCGCCCGGGCGGCTGGACGCACCGCGCGGCGGTGGCGCACGCGGTGTACGCGCCCGAGGTGCGCCATCCGGTGGAAGTGAACGTGGTGCAGGGCAGCGCCGCCGAGCAACGTGCGCAGGAAGAGCACCTGGCGCGCTGGCTCAGCAAGCGGCTGGACATGCCGGTGCGCCTGTTCGACCTGCGGCCGCAGGGCTACGAGCTGGTGGGCGGGCGCCTGCTGCCCGATGCCAGCGGGCCCAGCGCGCAGCTGATGTACCAGAACGGTGCCGGCACGCGCGTCACCATCTACCTGCGCCGGCCCGAGGCGGGCGCCGCCACCGCCTTCCGCTTCCAACGTGATGGTGAGCTGGGCCTGTTCTCCTGGGTCGAAGACGGCTACGGCTGCGCGCTGGTGGGCAAGTTGCCGCGGGCGCAGTTGCTGGTGCTGGCCGACGCCATCTACCAGCAGGCCGAGGACGGCATCCAGCCCGCGCCCGCCGCGTCACCCGAGCACCGGCGCCCCGCTTCCTAGAATGGGCCGATGCCCGTTCCCGTTCCCACCGCACGCGCCCCTGGCGCGCTCTTCCGATTGGTGGTGGTGGCCGTGCTGGGCTTTGCCAGCGGCCTGCCGCTGGCGCTCACCGGCCAGGCGCTGCAGGCCTGGCTGAGCGTCGAAGGCGTCGACATCGCCACCATCGGCTTCTTGAGCCTGGTCGGCCTGCCCTACACCTTCAAGTTCCTGTGGGCGCCGCTGATGGACCGCTTCGAGCTGTGGCCCGCGCTGGGCCGGCGCCGCGGCTGGCTGGTGCTGACGCAGGCGGCGCTGGCCGGCGCGCTGTGGCTGCTGGCGTCGATCTCGCCCACCGGCGCGCTGCAGGTGTTTGCGCTGATGGCGGTGGCGGTGGCCTTCATCTCGGCGTCGCAGGACGTGGTGATCGACGCCTACCGCACCGACCTGCTGCCGCCGGCCGAGCGCGGGCTGGGCGCCTCGCTCAACGTGCTGGGCTACCGGCTGGCGATGATCCTGTCGGGTGGCGTGGCGCTGATCTGGACCGATGCCACCCAGGGCAGCGGCTGGTCGTGGCCGCAGGTCTACCGGCTGATGGCCGCGCTGATGGCCGGCGCGGCGCTGCTGTCGGCGCTGGTGCTGCCGCGCCTGCCGCCACCGGCCGGCCCCGCGGCGCCGCGCAGCAGTGCGCGCAATGACCTGCTGGGCTTTGCCGCGGTGGTGGCCGCGGTGGTGGTGGGTTATCTGGCCACGCTGCATGCCTTCACGCCGCTGGCGCGTGTGTTGCTGGGGCCGTGGCTGGCCGGCACGGCGCTGGCCGCCACGCTGCAAGCGCGCTGGATCGATCTGCTGGCGCTGGTGTTCGGCCTGGCCTTCACCCTGCCGCTGGCGGCCTGGGCGGCCCGGCGCGCGCGCTTCGACACCTTGATCAGCGGGCTGAGCAGCTATTTTTCACAGCCCGGGGCGGCCGCCTTCCTGCTGTTCATCGTGCTTTACAAGCTGGGCGACGCCTTTGCCGGTGCGCTGATGACGCCCTTTCTGCTCAAGTCCATGGCCTTTGCGTCGGCCGAGGTGGGCGTGGTCAACAAGATCATCGGCCTGTGGCTCACGCTGGGCGGCGCGCTGCTGGGCGGGCTGCTGATGCTGCGGCTGGGGCTGTGGCGCTCGCTGATGCTGTTTGGCGTGCTGCAGGGGCTGAGCAACCTGGGCTTCTGGTGGCTGGCCACGATGGGCAAGGGCAGCCTGCCGGGGCTGCTGATCCCGGCCTTCGACTGGGGCTTCGTCTCGTTGAGCCACGCCACGCCGGTCGACGGTGGGCTGCTGATGGTGATCGCCTTCGAGAACCTGTCGGGCGGCATGGGCACGGCGGCGTTCCTGGCCTTCCTGATGAGCCTGACGCAGCAGCGTTTCACCGCCACGCAGTTTGCGATGCTCAGCGCCTTTGCGTCGGTGGGGCGCGTCTGGGTGGGGCCGCTGGCCGGGGTGCTGGCCGAGTCGATCGGCTGGCCGGTGTTCTTCATCGTGTCCACCGTGCTGGCCGTGCCGGCGTTGCTGATGCTGTGGCTGATGCGCCCGGCGGTGCAGCGGCTGGAGGTGATCCCCGGCGCGCCGGTGGATGATTGACAATGCCGCCGCAGCCCCCAACTGCCTCGCACGATGACGCCGAACGAACGCCCTCACTTCAACACCACCGCCGAGGTGGCCGTGCCCGCGCTGGCCCACAGCCAGGGCTGCCGCTGCCTGCTGCACGCGCGGCGCCGCCTGGGCGGTGCGCTGATCGGCGGCGGGGCGCTGGCCGCGCTGGGCGCCGCCGGCCCGGTGGCCGCGCAAGCTGCCGATTGGGCCGAATGCAAGCGATCGACCTTCACCAAGGTGGTATCGGCCGAGCAGATCGAGCAGGCGGCCGGCCAGCAGTACCGGCAGATGCTGCAGCAGGCCTCGGGCCAGAAGGCGCTGGCGCCGACCAGCAACGCCCAGCTGCAGCGCCTGCGCTACATCGCCCAGCGCATCATCCCGTTCACCGTCGGCTGCAACCCGCGCAGCCAACAGTGGCAGTGGTCGGTCAACCTGATCGGCTCGCAGGAGCTGAACGCCTTCTGCATGCCCGGCGGCAAGATCGCGTTTTATTACGGCATCCTCGCCAAGCTCAAGCTCGACGACGACGAGGTGGCGATGATCATGGGCCACGAGGTGGCGCATGCGCTGCTGGAGCACGCCCGCGAGCGCATGGGCAAGACCATGGCCACGCGCGGCATGATCGAGCTGGGCGCGGCGCTGTTCGGGCTGGGCGGGGTGGGCCAGGCGGCGGCCAACATGGGCGGGCAGCTGCTGACGCTGCGCTTCTCGCGCGACGACGAATCCGAGGCCGATGCGCTGGGCCTGGTGCTGGCGGCCAAGGCCGGCTACAAGCCGGCGGCGGGCGTCTCGCTGTGGCAGAAGATGATGGCCGCCAACAAGGGCGCGCCGCCGCAGTGGCTGAGCACCCACCCGTCGGGCGACAGCCGCATCCGCGACATGCAGGTGCGCCTGCCCGGGCTCGACCCGGTGTACCGGGCGGCGGCCAAGCCCGACCGCCGCTTCGCGCCGCCGGTGGCCTGAGCACCGGCTCACCGGCTGGCCGCCCCGCGCTCGACGCTCATCTCACCCATGACATCGACGCCCGAGGCCACTGCCAGCGCGGCGGCCGCTGCCGTGCCGCCCAGCCTCGACGACCGGGTCGACCGGCTGCGCCTGCAGCTGGTCAGTGAATCGGTGCTGCGCTTGCCGGTGGTGCTGCCACTGGTCAACCTGTTCACCGCCTGGCTGCTGTGGCGCACCGGCTGGCATGCGCTGGCGCCGGCGTGGTTTCTGTCGATGAGCGGCCTGCACGGCTGGCGCTGGGCGCTGGTGCGGCGCTGGAAACGCCAGCCGCCGGCCGATGCGCAGCTGGCCAACCGCTGGCTGGCCACGCTGGTGCTGGGGCTGGCGGCCCTGCTGGCGCTGGCGGTGGGGCTGGTGTTTGCCGGCCCGCATGGCACCGAGCACTACGTGGTCACCACCCTGGGCGTGGGCATGGCCTCGGGGGCGGTGGTGGCCACCGGTTGGCAGCCGCGGGTGTTCGGGCTGTGGGGTGCCCTGGTCGGCGGCAGCCTGGTGCTGGGCTGGCTGATGCAGGGCGATGCGGTGGCCGCGGGCCTGGCGGTGCTGATCGTCTGCCTGTTTGCGATCCTGCTGGCGCAGACGCGCGACCAGCAGCGGGCGCTGCACCGCATGGTCTCGCTGGCCTGGGACAACGAGCAGCTGGCCGCCTCGCTGCGCATCGAGCGCGACCGCGCGCGCACCGCCAGTGAATCCAAGACCCGCTTCTTCGCCGCCGCCAGCCACGACCTGCGCCAGCCGCTGCAGGCCTTGTCGATCAACGCCTACGCGCTGGCGATGCTGGCGCGGCGCGAGGGCCTGCCGCGCATCGTCAAGCTGTCGGAGAGCATCGACAGCGCGCTGCGCCAGAGCACCGGCCTGCTCGACGGCCTGCTCGATGTGTCGCGGCTGGACGCCGGCGCGGTGCAGCCCGACTGGCGCGACATCGATCTTGCCCCGCTGCTCGATGGCCTGGGCGCCGAATTTCTGCCGCTGGCCACGCAGCGCGGGCTGGCACTGACGGTGGCGCACCCGGCCGCGCCGCTGGTGGTGCGCAGCGACGCCGACCTGCTGCGCCGCGTGCTCACCAACCTGGTGGGCAATGCGCTGAAGTTCACCCGCAGCGGCGGGGTGCGCCTGGTGGCCCGGCGCGACGGCAGCGACCATGCGCTGCTGGCCGTGATCGACACCGGCATCGGCATCGGCGCCGACGATCAGCAGCGCGTGTTCGACGAGTTCTACCAGGCCGACAACCCGGCACGCGACCGCAACCAGGGCCTGGGGCTGGGCCTGGCCATCGTGCGGCGCATTGCCGCGCTGCTCGACGTCGGCCTGCAGCTGCACAGCCAGCCCGGCCAGGGCACCCGCATCGAACTGCGCCTGCCGCTGAGCCGCGCCGACGCGGCCGTCAGCGACCGTGCCGCGCCCGCGCCGGCCGCGCCGGCAACACCTTTGCCGCTGGGCTTGCAGGTGCTGGTGATCGACGACGAGCCCGACATCCGCGAGTCGATGCAAAGCCTGCTCGAGGCGCTGGGTTGTGCGGCGTTATGCGCCGAAGACCAGCATGGCGCGCTGGCCCTGGTGCAGGCGGGCTGGCGGCCCGGCGTGATCCTGACCGACCACCGCCTGCGCCACGGTGATGGCCTGGCCGCGCTGGCCGCGCTGCACGCCGCACTGGGCCCCGTGCCCGCCATCGTGGTGA
>MESD01000061.1:0-29694 GCA_001770815.1 Burkholderiales bacterium RIFCSPHIGHO2_12_FULL_69_20 | reverse complement strand
GCGTGCTGCACAAGCCGGTGGACGGTGCCACGCTGGAACAGGCGCTGCGCGAGGTGGCCGGGCGGGCTTAGACGCCGTCGCGGCCGAGGCCATTCACCAGCGGGCTGGCAGCGGCTTCATCAGCACGAACCGCTGGTCCTGCACCGCCACGTAGCCACCGCGCTCCAGGTCCTTCAGCAGGCGGCTCACCATCTCGCGTGAGCAGCCCAGGCGGTGCGACATCTCCAGGTGCGTGAGGCGGTCGGCCACGCGTTGTGTGCCATCGGCCTGTGCCACGGCCAGCGACAGCAGCAGCGCCTTGAGCCGGCCATAGACATCGTTGAGCGCCAATTGCCGCGCACTGTGCGTGGCCGAGCGCGCGCGGCGGATCACCTTGGCCAGCAACTCGAAGGCGAACTCGGGCCGCTCGGCGATGAAGCGCTCCAGCGTGCGCCGGCCCACCACCGCGCAGGTGCTGGTCTCCAGCGTGATGACGCTGGCCGAGCGCGGCCCGCCGTCCAGGCTCATCTCGCCGATGTACTCGCCCGGGCCGTAGATGCCGAAGGTGATCTCGCGGTCGTTGTCGCCGGCGCTGTAGGTGCGCAGCCGGCCGTCGAGGATGATGAACAGCGTGTCGCCGAAGTCGCCTTCCTGGATCAGCAGCGTGCCCTTGCGGTAACGGCGGTTCTCGCCGCGCGCGGCCAGTTCGGCCAGCGCGTCGGACATCAGCGCGGGCGCAGGGGCTGGCTTGTTGGAGCGGGGTGAATCGTTGCGCAGGGCCATGGTCGGCGGGTGCGGCCGAAACGGCGGCCGCGGGCCCGTCACGCATGCTACCTGCCGAGCGCGGAGCGCCGGGCGTCGTGCGCCTGGCGGTCAGTGCGGCAGGGACTGCAGCGCGCTCACCAGCGGCGGCAACAGCGCCACCTGCTGCACCAGCGCGCGGATGCTGCCCGCGCCGGTCTTCAGCCGGATGCTGCCGATCTGCGTGCGGATGGTGGCCAGGCCCACGCCATGCCGCTCGGCGATCTGCTGCGGCGTCAGGTCGGCGCACAGGCCCTTGATCACCGTGGTCTCGGCCATCGTCAGGCCATGGCTGCGGGCGAACCATTCCACCGTCAGCTCTTCGCAGACCTGGCGCTTGCCCAGCAGCAGCGCGGCACCGGGCTGGTCGTCGGCGCCCAGTGCCGGCAGCGGCACCACGGCCACGCTGATGCGGTGGCGCGCATCGCCCAGCTGCAGCAGGCGGCGCAGGCCACGCTGGGTGGCGCCCACCAGGGCCTCGCGCAGCGGCTGTGCGTCGGCGCAGTAGCGCGCCTGCAGTTGTCCCCCCGTCTGCCCCCCTGCCGGACCGCCCACCAGCTGCAGCGGGTGCTGATCGTCGAGGTCGCGGCGTGCGGCCTTGTTGACATGGCTGACCGCCATCGTCTCGCCGATCAGCAGCATGCCGTAGTCCAGCGTGTCGAGCATCTGCGCCATGCGCCGGTACTGCAGTGACGAGGCGCCGCGGCGCTCGGGGCCGCCATAACCGCGGGTGCGGTGGGCCATGGCGCCCACCGGGTAGGGGGCGATCACTGGGCGGGCGCTCAGGCTGGCCAGCAGGTCGGGTGCCAGGGCGTTCGGGGTGTCGAGCAGATCCAGCATGGGGCTTCTCCGTGGGCAGCGGCGTCGCGGATCGTTTCGCCGGGCTGCATGGAAGAGAAGCTTAGGCAGCCGGAGCTGCCCTGTTTCGTGAACCCTGCCACGCTTGGGTGTGTGACAAATTCACATCGGCACGGCCCGCGGCGGCGTAGATCCGCCAACACAAGCCGCTCACATAGGGCGTCAGGTGCCGCCGACGTAGGGGTTGTGGCGGCGCTCTTCGCCGAAGCTGCTTTCGTCGCCGTGGCCGGGGATGAACACCGTGTCGTCGCCCATCGGCCACAGCCGCTGGGTGATGCTGTTGATCAGCGTGGTGTGGTCGCCGCCGGGGAAGTCGGTGCGGCCGATGCTGCCGGCAAACAGCACGTCGCCGACGAAGGCGCGCTGGGCCTCGGCGCTGTGGAACACCACGTGCCCCGGCGTGTGGCCCGGGCAGTGGCGCACGGCCAGCGTGCTGTGGCCGACCTGCACCGTGTCGCCATCGGCCAGCCAGCGCGTGGGCGTGAAGGGCTCGGCCGGCGCAAAGCCGAACTGCCGCGCCTGCGCCGCCAGTCCGTCGATCCAGAACTGGTCGCCCGGGTGCGGGCCGATGATGGGCAGGCCCAGCTCACGTGCCAGCGTGCCGGTGCCGCCGGCATGGTCGATGTGCGCGTGGGTCAGCAGGATCTGCTTGAGCGCGACCCCCAGGCGCGCCACCGCGGCGCGCAGCCGGGGCAGATCGCCACCGGGGTCGACCACCGCGGCCTCGTGGGTCTGGTCGCACCAGAGGATCGAGCAGTTCTGCTGGAAGGGCGTGACGGGGACGGTCAGATAGTGCAGCATGCCGGCATGTTTCTCCAGGTCAGCATTGTCCATGACGGGGGCGGCGGGCTGATCTTCCTGGCAACCGGCCGACCGGGGTTGGCGCTGCTGGAGAGTTGGCCCTTGCCGCCCGGCGGCTTGGCGCCGTGGTGCGGCCAGGCCTGGCGGCAGGCGCAGCGCCTCACCCGCTTTGGCCAGGCTCTGGCGCTGGCGCTGCTGCCGCCCGGGCTGCGCGCGGCGCTGGCCGAGCCGTCCGAAGGCGGCGTGTTGCAACTGGTGATCGACGAGTCCCTGGCCGCCGTGCCCTGGGAGCTCGCGGTGGTGGATGGGGCCCTGCTCGATGAACGCTTCGTCATCACGCGGCAGGTGCTGCTCGGGGCCGCGGCCCACGAGGCAGCGCCGGCTGCCACCGCCGATGCGCCGTGCTTGATTGACGGGCCTGACGACGCTGCCGACAGCGCGGCGCAGGCCGCGGCCCTGGGCCGTGCGGGGGGCTTCGCGCTGGTGCTGCCGCTCGATGCCACGGCCGCGCGCCAGGCGCTGGCGCAGGCGCTGGCCGATGGCCTGCCGATCGCCCGGGCCGCGCAGCACGCGCGGGCGGCCGCGCGCCGGCTGCAGGCCGGGGGCAGCACGGCGTGGCTGCACGGCGATGCGACCCGGGTTGCACCGCTGGCCGCCACCGTTGCCACCGCGTCGCCCGACGACGACGTGCGCCAGGTCACCATCCTGGCCTGCGACCTGGTCGATTCCACCGGCCTGATGCACCGCCTGGGCGACGAGGAGTACAGCGAGCGCCTGACGCATTACCACCAGCGCGTGGCCCGCATCGCGCGCGCCCATGCCGGCCGCGCCGACGACCCGCAGGGCGACGACGGCTTCATGTGCTATTTCGGCTACCCGGTGGCCAGCGAGGACGCGGTGGCGATGGCGCTGCGTGCCGGCCTGGCGCTGCGCACGGCGATGGACGACCTGGGGCTGCAGCTGCGCATCGGCATCTCCACCGGCCGCGTGGTGATCCGCAATGGCCAGCCGGTGGGCACGGCGGTGCACCACGCGGCGCGGCTGCAGGCCGCGGCGGGTGCCGGCCGGGTGCTGGTGGGCGCGGCCACGCGACGCATCGCCGGTGAGCGCTTTGAGTTCAGCCTGGTCGATGCGGCGGCGCGCTTCAAGGGCTTCGACGACCCCAGCGCGGTGTTCCAGGTGCTGCAGGAGCGCCCGGCGCTGGGCACCGAGCGCTTCGACGGCCGCGCCGACCTCACGCCCTTCATCGGCCGCGAGCGCGAGCTGGCGCAGGTGCTGCAGCACTGGCAGGGCGCGGTCGACGGCCAGCGCCAGGCGCTGCTGCTGCACGGCGAGGCCGGCATCGGCAAATCACGCCTGGTGCGTGAGTTTCGCCAGACACTGGCCGCGCAGGGCGTGCGCACACTCGAATGCCGCTGCGCCCCCGAGCACACCGGCAGCGCCTTCCAGCCGCTGATCGACTTGCTGCGCCGCCGGCTGCAGGTGCGCGCGGGCGATGCGCCCCAGGTGCAGCTGGCACGGCTGCGCGCCTTGCAGATCACCACCACCGGCCCCGAGGCTGCGCCCGCGCTGGCGCTGCTGGGCGCGTTGCTGTCGGTGCCCGAATCGGTGCTGCCGGCGGTGCCCGGCGGCGGCTCGGCCGAGCGGCGCCGGCAACTGACCATGGCCTTGCTCGAACGCGTGGCCACCGGCCTCAGTGATCGTGCGCCGGTGTGCCTGATCCTCGAAGACGTGCAGTGGATCGACCCGACCACCCGCGAGCTGATGCAGCGCCTGATCGCCGGCCCGCGCGCCCAGCGCGTGCTGCTGCTGCTGACGCTGCGCGGCGGCGCCGACGAGGCCGATGCCTGCGGCTTCGACGTGCCCCGGCTGCGCCTGGGCGGGCTGGATCCCGAAGCCGCGCGCGCCTTGCTGCAGGGTGCCAGCGGCGGCGCGCTGCAGGACGCCGCCTTGTCGCAATGGCTGACCGCGCGCGCCGACGGCGTGCCGCTGTTCATCGAGGAATCGGCGCGCATGGCCGCCGCCCTGGCCGCACAGCGCCCGCACGACGATCTGGCCCGCAGCCTGCGTGATGCCGTGCCCGGCAGCCTGAGCGATCTGCTGACGGCCCGCCTCGACCAGCTGCCCGCGGCCAAGCGGGCGGCCCAGGTGGGCGGCGCGCTGGGCCGGCGCTTCTCGCAGGCGCTGATCGATGCGGTCAATGTGCACGAGGCTTCGCCGATCCACCTGCCGACGCTGGCCACGCTGCTGGGCGCGCTGGTGCAGGCGGGGCTGCTGGCCGATGAGCTGGAGGGTGGCCAGCGGGTCTACAGCTTCCGCCACGCGCTGGTGCGCGACGCGGCGCACCAGTCGCTGCTGGCGCGCGACCGCCGCCGCCTGCATGCGACCATCGCCGCGGTGCTGCAGGCCGATTTCTCGGCGCTGTGCCACAGCCAGCCCGAGCTGCTGGCGCTGCACCATGAGCAGGCCGGCCAGCTGGCCGAGGCGCTGGCCGGCTGGGAGCGCGCGGCGCGCCATGCCGCACGCCGGTCGGCCCTGCAAGAAGCCACCGCCCATGCACGCCGCGCGCTGGCGCTGCTGGGCCAGCTGCCCGAAGGCCCCGAGCGCAACGCCACCGAACTGCGCCTGCTGTTGCTGCAGTCGGGCCTGCTGATCGCCACCGCGGGCTACGGCGCCGGGGCGGTCGACACGGTCTACCAGCGTGCGCTGGCGCTGGCCCAGGCGCTGGGCGACGGCCCGGCGCTGACCAAGGTGCGGCTGGGCCTGGAGGGCTACCACTTCATGCGCGGCGACTTTGCCCGCGCCCAGGCCATCGCGCACGAGGTGGCCGCCGGGCTGGGCCCCGCCCCCGAGCCGCTGGCGCGCCTGCAGGCCAGCTGGGCACAGGCCAACATCCTGTTCCACCAGGGCCATCTGCCGCAGGCGGTGGCGCTGACCGACCAGTGCCTGGCCGACTACCAGCAAGGCGGCCCGCGTGCCACCACGGTGCAAGACCCGGGCGTGATGTGCCTGGCCTACTCGGCCTGGGCGTTATGGCAGATGGGCCGCGCCGACGAAGCGCTGCGGCGCGCGCGCCAGGCGGTCGCACTGGCCGAGCGGCTGAACCACCCGTTCAGCATCGGCCAGGCGCTGGGCTTTCTGGCGGTGGTGCACCACTTCCGTGGCGAGGCGCTGCCTGGCCTGCACGCGGCGCGGCGCGCCATCGAGGTGTGCGAGGCCGGTGGCTTCGTGCAGTGGGGGGCGCATGCCCGGGTGCTGCATGGCCGGCTGCGGCTGGCGCTGGGCGAGGTCGACAGCGGCCTGGTCGAGATGGCGCAGGGTGATGCCCAGTGGGCCGCCACCGGCGCGGTGGTGACGCGGCCGTTCTATCGCGTGCTGCGCGCCGAAGGCCTGGCCAGCGCCGGCCGGCCCGACGAGGCGCTGGCCATGGTGGGCGAGGCGCAGGCGCTGATCGATCGCCACGGCGAGCGCTACTACGCCAGCGAGGTGCAGCGCTGGCGCGGCGAGCTGCTGCGCCAGACAGGTGCCGGTGAGGCCGAAGCCCTGGCCACGCTGGAGCAGGCGCTGGCCACGGCGCGCACGATGCAGCTGCCCGGCCTGGTGCTGCGCTGTGCGATGTCGCTGGCACCGGTGTGGGCGGCGCGGGGGCGCGAGCCCGAGGCGGCAGCCTTGCTGGACCAGGCGCTGGGCGCGCTGGCCGAAGGCCGCGGCACGCACGACCCACAAGCGGCCGTGGCGCTGCGCCAGCGCCTGGTTCTCAAGTCAACGCCGGGCCGCCCCGAGTTGACTTGACCCCCTCGGGGGGCCTGTCGCGCAGCGGCAGGTCTGGGGGCAGTCAGTAGCTGAGCGCGCCGCCGTCCACGTCCACCCGCACCACCGGCCGCGCCAGCGCGCCCAGCGTGGCGCGGGCAAAGGCCTGGGCCCAGTCGGCATCGTCGGCAAAGCGGCGCGCGCCCACCGCGCCGGCCAGCGCCAGCACCTTGTCGGCGATCAGCACCTTGCCGCTGGCGCGCAGCGGTTCGCAGTCGTTGGCGCTGAACTGCTCGTCCAGCCAGCGGCGGCCCTCGTCGGGCGCCGGCAGGGCCGTGCCCGCGGGCAGCGCCACTTCGAAGCGGCGGTCAGGGCCGAAAGTCACGATCACTTCTTGGCGCATGGCGAAGGTCCTCGAAAGAGTGGGGCGCGCCGCCGGGCGGCCACGCGAATGGCGCGAGCTTAGGCCAAGCCGGCGCTGCGCGCCTGGATCTGCATCAAGCGCTGCATCAAGCCGAACCGGCGCCCAGCTCGCGGTGCAGCCAGGCGCGGGCCAGCGCCCAGTCGCGCTTGACGGTGGCCAGCGAGATGCCCAGCGTCTCGGCGATCTCCTCGTTCTCGAGGCCACCGAAGAAGCGCAGCTCGACCACCTTGGCCGCGCGCGCATCGATGGTCTCGAAGGCCAGCAGCGCCTCGTGCACCGCCACCAGGTCGCGGTCGGGCGGTGCGCCCAGCAGCTCCATGCCCGACAGCGTGACCGCCACCAGCTCGACATCGCGCTTGGCGGCGCGGCGCGCCAGCTCGTGGTTGACCAGGATGCGGCGCATCATGGTCGAGGCCACGGCCAGGAAGTGGCTGCGGTTCTTCCACTGGGTGCGGGTCTGCTCGGCCATGCGGAACCAGGCCTCGTGCGCCAGCGCGGTGGCCGACAGCGTGTGCTCGCTGGTCTCGCGCCGCATGTGGCCGCGCGCCAGCCGGCGCAGGTCGTCGTAGAGCAGCTCGAACAGCCGGTTGGCGGTTTGCGGCTCGATGACCTCGAGCGCGCTCAGCCACTGGGTGACCTGGCCTGGATCGAATGCTTCGGCTTGCAAGTTCACCTGGGATCCCATCGACGACAACGCCGCGATTGTGCCGCCCGCGCTTTCGGGCCCGGCGTGAGCCACATCACGGCAAGATGCGGCGTAACCCGGCAGCACCCCACGCAAGCCGGGGGGTGAGGTGGGCCCCGGCGCCGCCAGAATCTCCCGCAGGCGGCGCTGGCCGCCCTGCTGCCCCAACCGGACCCACCCCGCGCCGATGACCCCCACCCCGCCCGACCGCACCGACCGCGCCGACCGCACCGACCGCACCGATTGGCCCCAGGTGCGTGCGCTGTTCGAGCGCCTGGCTGACCTGCCCGCCGCCGAGCGCGACGCGGCGCTGGCCGCCAGCGGGGCATCCGATGCCGTGCTGCGGGAGGTGCGCTCGCTGCTGGCCCATGCCGACGGCTCGGGCGGCGAGGCGGACGGGTTCCTGGTGCGCGCGGCGGTGCCGCCCGGTCTCGCCGCGGCCGCCGCTGTCGATGGCCCACCCGGCCGCGAAGGCCAGCGGCTCGGCCCCTGGCTGATCGACGGCCTGCTGGGCCGCGGCGGCATGGGTGAGGTGTGGGGCGCACACCGCGCCGATGGCGCCTACGACAGCCGGGCCGCGATCAAGGTGCTGCGCTTCGGGCTGGATTCGCAGCGGGTGCTCGAGCGTTTTGCGCAGGAGCAGCGTGCGCTGGCGCGGCTGAACCACCCGCACATCGCCCACTTGCTCGATGCCGGCCGCACAGCCGAGGGCCTGCCCTACATCGTGATGGAGGCGGTGGCCGGCACGACGATCGACCAGGCCTGCATCGGCCGGCCGCTGGAGCAGCGGCTGGCGCTGTTCCAGCAGCTGGCCGATGCGGTGTCGCATGCCCACCGCCAGCTGCTGCTGCACCGCGACCTGAAGCCCAGCAACGTGCTGGTGACGGCCGATGGCCAGGTCAAGCTGCTGGATTTCGGCATCGCCAAGGTGCTCGACCCGATGGAGGGCAGCGATGGCCAGACCACGCTGGCCGGCGAGCGGCCGTTCACCCCGCACTTCGCCAGCCCCGAGCAGGTGCGCGGCGAGCCGGTGGGCACCGCCACCGACATCTACAGCCTGGGCGTGCTGCTCTACATCATGCTCACCGGCATCCGACCCTACGGGCGCGAAGCCAGCTCGGCGGCCGAGGCCGCGCGCAGCGTGCTGCACGACGAGCCCACCCGGCCCAGCGCGCTGTCGCCCGGGCTGGCCACCGATCCGCAGTGGGTCAGCACGCGCAAGCGGCTGCAAGGCGACCTCGACAACATCCTGCTGAAGGCACTCGACAAACGGGTGGACCACCGCTACCCCAGCGTGGACGCGCTGGCCGCCGACATCCGTGCCCACCTGGGCGGCTACCCGGTGAGCGCCCGCCCGCCCTACGCCGGCTACCTGCTGGCCAAGCTGGTGGCGCGCCACCGCGTGGCCAGCGCGGCGGTGGTGCTGGGCGTGGCCGGGTTGGCGATCGGGCTGGGCGCGTCGGTCTGGCAGGGTCGGCAGGCAGCCGCCGCGCGTGACCAGGCGCAGGCCCGGCTGACGCAGATCCGCGACATCAGCCACGACGTGGTGCTGCGCTACGGCGACGCGCTGACCTACCTGCCCGGCGGCCTGGCGGTGAAGGAAGACCTGCTCAAGGGCCTGATCGGCAACCTCGACCGCATGGCCACCGAGATGGGCGACGACCCCGAATGGCAGGCCGATCTGACAGCGGCCTACGCCCGCCTGGCCGAGCTGCAGGGCAACGACACCGGCGTGTCGCTCAAGAAGATGCCCGACGCCGGCCGGAACGCGGCGCGCGCCATCGCGCTGGCCGAGCGCGCCTGGCCGCACAAGCAGGGTGATGCCCGCTTCGTCGAGGCCTACCTGCGTGCGCTGCAGATCCAGGCGCAGACCCAACGCGCCAACGGCCAGCCGGCCGAAGGTGTGGCGCTGTTGCAGCGCGCACGCGGCCTGGCCGAGCAGGTGCTGCCGCAGCTGGCGCCGGCCGAGCGCCGCCCGGTGGCGCTGCGCCGCGCCGCGCTGACGCTGGCGCTGGGCATGTTCACCGACCAGCAGAGCATCGCCAGCCTGAACCAGCCCGAGCAGGCGCTGGCGCTGCTGGCCGACGCCGAGGGGCAGCTGGCCCCGCTCGACCGCGAGCAGGCCGACCGGCTGTCGGGAGATCTGCTGGGCACGCTGCACGGATCGCGCGCGATCAGCCATGCCCGGCTGGGGCAGCTGGAGGCCGCGCGCCACGATGCGCAAGAGGCCATCCGCTACCGCGAGCGCGCGGTGGCGCAGGAGCCGGCCAACGTGGTGGCGCGCGACGGCCTGGTCACCGAGGCCACCAACGGCGGCGTGATCCTGCTGCGCCTGGGCGACGCCCCCGCGGCGCTGGCCGCCACGCGCCTGGCCTGGGCCCATGTGCAGACGCTGGCGCGCGAAAACGGCGCCGGCAACAAGTGGCTGGACAACCAGCCGCGTGTGGCCCAGCACCATGGCCGCGCGCTGCTGGCCAACGGCCAGTTCGCCGAGGCAGCGCAGGTGCTGCCGCAGGCGGTGGCGCTGTGGCAGGCGCGGGTGGCCGAACTGCCGGCCGGCGCCACGACAACAGCGCCGGCCGCCGCCCATCCGCGCCGCATGCTGGCCTGGATGAACCTGCAGCAGGCCAAGGCGCTGTGGGGCCGGGGCGATCGCGGCGAGGGCAGCGGTCTGGCCTTGCGCCAGGTGGGCGAGCTGGAGACGCTGGCGCAGCCGGCCAAGGCGGGCGACGCGATGCTCAACCTCGGCGAGGCCTGCCTGTTCATGGCCCAGGCGCAGCCGGTCGCGCGGGCAGCATGGCTGGCGCGGGCCCGGCAGGCCTACGAACGGGCGGCCAGGCTGCGGCCGCTCAATGGCGACCACCTGGTCAACTACCGGGCGTCTGGCGGCAAGGCGTAGTGGGCGACTTGGCGGCGCGCTGCCGCGCCGCAACAGGCCGGTGCGTCACGCCAGCGTGTTGGGCCAGCGCGTCAGGCTGCGGGCAGCGTGAGGCCCAGCGTGCGCGCCAGCCGGCGCGCGGTGTCGCGCAGGGCGCCGATGCGCGAGGCCGCTGCCAGGGTCAGGCAGCGGCAGGCGTACTCACGGTCGTTCTGCAGGTGCTCGACATGCACATGGTGGCCGTCACCCGCCATCAGCCATTTGAAGTCGATGATCTCGACCAGGCTGAGGGCGCGCTGTTCCGTGGTGGTGGCGGCGTTCATGGATTGATGTGAAGCATCTGAGTACGTTAACGGCTGAACATGCCCCCAAGCTGACAGCGCCCCGTGATTAGGGTGCCCAACCTATCACGCCATCGGCCCCTGCTTTTTGGTGCCGCGGGCGCTGTCAGGCGCCGCGCCGGGCCGCCACCGCGTCGCTCAGCACCTGCAGCACGGCGAGCGAGTCATCCCAGCCGATGCAGGCATCGGTGATGCTCTGGCCGTAGGCCAGCTTCGCTGGGTCGTCCTTGCCGGGGCTGAATTTCTGCGCGCCGGCCTGCAGGTGGCTCTCGACCATCACGCCGAAGATGCAGCGGTTGCCGGCGGCCATCTGCGTGCCGATGTCGCGCGCCACGTCCACCTGGCGCTGGTGCTGCTTGCTGCTGTTGGCGTGGCTGCAGTCGATCATCAGGTGGCAGGGCAGCTTGGCGGCTTCCAGCTCCTGACAGGCCGCGGCCACGCTGGCGGCGTCGTAGTTGGGCGCCTTGCCACCGCGCAGGATGACGTGGCAGTCCTTGTTGCCCTTGGTCTGCACGATGGCCACCTGACCGTTCTTGTGCACGCTGAGGAAATGGTGCGGCCGCGACGCCGCCTGGATCGCATCGGTGGCGATCTTCAGGTTGCCGTCGGTGCCGTTCTTGAAGCCGATCGGCGCGCTCAGGCCCGAGGCCAGCTCGCGGTGCACCTGCGATTCGGTGGTGCGCGCGCCGATCGCGCCCCAGGCGATCAGGTCGCCGATGTACTGCGGGCTGATGGTGTCGAGGAACTCGCTGCCCGCCGGCACGCCCAGGCGGTTGATGTCGACCAGCAGCTGGCGGGCGATGCGCAGGCCCTCGTGGATGCGGTAGCTCTCGTCGAGGTAGGGGTCGTTGATCAGGCCCTTCCAGCCCACGGTGGTGCGCGGCTTCTCGAAGTAGACGCGCATCACGATCTCCAGCATGTCCGCGTACTTCTCGCGTTGGGCCAGGAGGCGGCGCGCGTAGTCCAGCGCCGCGGCCGGGTCGTGGATCGAGCAGGGGCCGATCACCACCAGCAGCCGGTCGTCCTTGCCGTCCATGATGCGGCGCACGTTGCGGCGGGTGTCGCCGATCAGCTTTTCCACCGGCGTGCCGGCGATCGGGAAGAAGCGGATCAGGTGCTCGGGCGGCGGCAGCGGCGTCACCTCCTGGATGCGTTGGTCGTCGGTCTGGCTGGTCTTCTCGCTCAGCGTGTAGCCATGGCCAGGCTCGGCGGCGGCGGCGGTGGTGCTGCTGGGGGACTTGGGGGCCATGGTCTGCTCCTGGGGCTGGAAGGGAAGTGGATGGGGCGTGGAAGGGACGTGGGATGGTGGGAGGCGAAAAAAAACCGCCGGGGCTGCCGGCGGTTTGTCTGGTGTTCAGGGTGCTTCGCTTTACGCGCGCTTGCCTCTCCAGCCGCCGGTGGGGGGCGAGAACCAAAAGTACGTAAAGAAAACCGCTGCAACACGCATGGCCGGGAATGTAGCACGCAGCCCCTGACGCGGCGATGACGGGCAGCGTGCGCTGCGGCCTGGTTGCAGCAGCGCGGGCGCCGTGAGCCGTTTGGCGGCAACTTGCGGCGTAGACCGATGAACATCCCTTCAACCCGAACAGGTCATCGCCATGAACATCACGGTCCGCCCCCTGTGGCCCCTCGCGCTGCTGGCCAGCGCCCTTCTTGCCGGCTGCGGCGGCGGCGACGACGACACCAGCGCCGCGGCGACGGCAGGTGCCGGCACGCTGACGCTGTCGGCGGCCACGCCGGCCGCCAACAACACCACGATCGACCTGTCCACGGCCACCAGCAAGGGCAACAACGCCCGGGCGGCCGACGGCTTCAGCGCGGCGGCGTATTGCGAGGTGTTCTGGGAGAACGCCACCGCGGCCAACGGCCTGAAGTACGCGGTGCAGGTCTACTTCCGCCAGTCCGACAAGGCCGTGCTGCACGCTAGCGTGATCGAACCCAACTTCGTGATCTTCAACAACGACAGCGGCAATGCGATCACCGGCGTGACGGTGGACACTGCTGCCAAGACCCTCGCGTTCACCACCAAGGTCCTGTCGGGCGGCGCGGGTGAGATCGGCACCTTGTCAGGCACCGTCGGCTTCCCGGCCAATACCACCACCGCCGCCTGCGGCAGCTGACGCCGGGTTCGGCCCGGCTCGGCGCGAGGCACACTGCGTGCCCATGGTTTGGTCATGTTGGCGTGCGCGGATCGACGGCGGTTTCACCGCAGGTGCGCTGTTGCCTGGCGCCGCCACGGGCTGACGATGGCCCGTTTTCTGCTGGCCTGGGAGCTGGGCGGTGGCATGGGCCACGTGATGCGGCTGGCGCCCATCGCCCACGCGCTGCATGCGCAGGGGCATGCATTGCACCTGGTGCTGCGCGACCTGTCGGGCGCCGACGCCGCGCTGGGCGACCTGGCCGCCTCGCCCCGGGTGACGCTCTGGCAGGCCCCCATGTGGTTGCCACAGCTGCGCGGACTGCCGGCGCCCGCGGTCTACGCCGAGCTGCTGTTTCGCGCCGGTTACCTGGATGCCGTCCGGCTGTTGGCGCTGGTGCGCGCGTGGCAGGCCTTGCTCGATGCGATAGCGCCCGACCTCTTGCTGGCCGACCACGCGCCCACCGCCCTGCTGGCCGCGCGCGGGCGCCCGCTGCGGCGCGCCGTGCTGTGCAACGGCTTCTTCCTGCCGCCTGCCGTGCAGCCGATGCCGCCGTTTCGTGAGTGGGAGCGCAACGACACGGCGCGGCTGGCGCAGTCCGAAGCCCGCGCACTGGTCACCTGCAACGCGGTGATGGCCGCCACCGGTGGCCCGCCGCTGTCTGCGCTGCACGATCTGTTGGCGGCCGATGCGCAATTTCTGCTGACCTGGCCTGAGCTGGACCACTATGGCGCCGGCCCGCAAGGCCGGCCCGGCGGCCACTACTGGGGTGCGCTGGCGGCGCGCGACCATGGCCTGCCGGCGCTGTGGCCCGAAGGCGACGGCGAGCCGCTGTTCGCCTACCTGAAGGCCGACTACCCCGCCATCGACGCGGTGCTGCAGCAACTCGCCGCCGCGCCCTGCCGCACCCTGGCCCATGTGCCGGGCCTGGACGCTGCACAACGCCTGCGCCACACCAGCGCGCAACTGCGCTTCAGCGATGCTGCGGTGTCGATGGTCAGCGCCATGGCGCAAGCCCGGGCGGTGCTGTGCCACGCCGGTGCGGGCAGCGTGGCCGCCGCGCTGCAGGCGGGGTTGCCGCTGTTGATGTTGCCGACGCAGGCCGAGCAGATGTTGTCCGCCCGCCGCGTGGCCGCCTGCGGCGCCGGCCAGTGGCTGTTGCAAGCCGATGCCGGCCCGCGTCTGCTGCCGGTGCTGGCGCGGGTGCTGGGTGATCCCGCCCTGCGTCAGCGCACCCAGGCGCTGGCCGCACGGCACCCGCCCGCGCGTGACGGCAACGTGGCGCTGCGCGTGGCCGAGCGCTGCATCGCGCTGGCCAACGCCTGACCGGGCGCAGGGCCACCGGCCCGCCCGGCGGGGTCTTGCGCGGGCCGGTCAGCCCTGCGCCGGCGCCGGCACATGCCAGCGCTTGGTCACGTCGCCCTGGCCGTTGCTGCTCTCCAGGTGCACGCCGAAACCCCACAGCCGGGCCACGTGCTTGAGCACCTCCTGCCCGCTGTCGTCGAGCGGCCGGTCGTTGTGCTGGAAGTGGCGCAGCGTGAGCGATCGGTCGCCACGCAGGTTGACGTTCCAGACCTGGATGTTGGGCTCGCGTGAACCCAGGTCGTACTGGCGGCTCAAGGCTTCGCGCACCCGGCGGTAGCCGCTGTCGTCGTGGATGGCGGCCACTTCCAACTCGCTTTGCTTCTCGTCGTCATGGATCGCGAACAGGCGGAAATCGCGCATCAGCTTGGGGCTGAGGTACTGGCCGATGAAGCTCTCGTCCTTGTAGTTGCGCATCGCCGCATCCAGCGTGGGCACCCAGTCGCTGCCGGCGATGTCGGGGAACCACTGCCGGTCTTCGTCGGTGGGCTCCTCGCAGATGCGCTTGATGTCGGTGTACATCGCAAAGCCCAGCGCGTAAGGGTTGAAGCCCGAGTAGCCCTTGTCGGTGACCTTGGGCTGGTAGACCACGTTGGTATGGCTCTTGAGCCATTCGATCATCACGCCGTCGCTGAGGTAGCCGTCGTCGTACATCTGGTTGAGCAGACGGTGGTGCCAGAAGGTGGCCCAGCCCTCGTTCATCACCTGCGTCTGCCGCTGCGGATAGAAGTATTGCGCCACCTTGCGCACGATGCGCACGATCTCGCGCTGCCAGGGTTCGAGCAGCGGCGCGTTCTTCTCGATGAAGTACAGCAGGTTCTCTTGTGGCTCATCGGGGAAGCGCTTGGCTTCGGCGGCCACGCCAGCCTTCTCAGCCGCCTTGGGCAGGGTGCGCCACAGGTCGTTGACCTGCTGCTGGGCATGGGCCTCGCGGTCCTTGCGCTCGGCCAGCTCCTGCGCCAGGGTCTTGCGCGCCGGGCGGCGGTAGCGGTCGACACCGTGGTTCTGCAGCGCGTGGCAACTGTCGAGAAACTCTTCCACCACCGCCAGGCCGTGGCGCTCTTCGCACTCGGCGACATAGTTCTTGGCATAGACCAGGTAGTCGATGATCGACGACGCGTCGGTCCACATGCGGAACAGGTAGTTGCCCTTGAAGAAGCTGTTGTGGCCGTAGGCCGCGTGCGCGATCACCAGCGCCTGCATCGGCATGGTGTTCTCCTCCATCAGGTAGCTGATGCAGGGGTTGCTGTTGATCACGATCTCGTAGGCCAGGCCCATGTGGCCGCGCTTGTAGTTCTTCTCGGTGCTGATGAACTCCTTGCCGTAGCTCCAGTGGCGGTAGTTCACCGGCATGCCCACGCTGGCGTAGGCGTCCATCATCTGCTCGGCGGTGATGATCTCCAGCTGGTTCGGGTAGGTGTCCAGGCCGTAGCGCTGCGCGGTGTGGCGGATCACCTCGTGGTACTGGTCGATCAGCTCGAACGACCAGTCGCTGGGCGCAGGCAGGCGATGGGCGGGCTTGCCCAGCGGCAGCGGGCCGCGCAGCGGCCGCAGGCCCGAATCGACCAGCGGACGCCGCGGATCCGGCTCCGCCGGGCCGCTGGCGTCGCCCCCTTGAGGGGGAGCGCAGCAGGCGCTTCGGGGGTGGGTCATACCTTGCCTTCTTTCTTGAACAGGTCGCGGAACACCGGGTAGATCTGCGCGGCCTCCACCGCCTTGCGCATCGCGAAGTGGCGGCAGCTTTCGGTCAGGTGGGTGTATTCCTCCCACAGGTTCTGCTCTTCCTCGGCCACCTGCACGTAGGCGAAGTAGCGGCACAGCGGCAGGATCTTCTCGGCCAGCAGTTCGCGGCAGCGGCCGCTGTCGTGGTGCCAGTTGTCGCCGTCGCTGGCCTGGGCGCCGTAGATGTTCCATTCGCTGGGCGAGTAGCGCGCGCGGATGATCTCTTCCATCAGCACCAGCGCGCTGCTGACCACCGTGCCGCCGGTCTCGCGGGCGTGGAAGAAGTTCTCCTCGTCCACCTCCTGCGCCTGGGTGTGGTGGCGCACGAAGACGATGTCGATCTTCTCGTAGTGCCGGGTCAGGAAGAGATAGAGCAGGATGAAGAAGCGCTTGCTCAAATCCTTGCGGCCCTCGTCCATCGAGCCCGACACGTCCATCAGGCAGAACATCACCGCTTTGCTGGTGGGCATCGGCGTCTTCACCCGGCTGCGGTAGCGCAGGTCGATCGGGTCGAGGTAGGGGATGCGCGACAGCCGGCCGCGCAGTGCCTCGACCTTGGCTTCCAGCGGCAGGATCGCGCGCTCGGCCGTCAGGTCGCCGGCTGCGGCGGCGGCCTTCAGGATGGCAAGTTCGGCCTCCAGCTCGGCCAGTTCACGGCGCGAGCCCGAGCCGATCGCCAGCCGCCGGCCGATGGCGCCGCGCAGGCTGCGCACCACGTGCAGGTTGTTGGGCGTGCCGTCGCTCGAGTAGCCGGCGCGGTGGCTCTTCCACTCGGGCACTTCGGCCAGCTGTGTGCGCGCCAGGTTGGGCAGGGCCAGGTCTTCGAAGAAGACCTGCATGAACTCTTCCCGGCTCAGCGCAAAGCTGAAGTCGTCCTCGCCCTCGCCCTGGTCGCTGGCCTGGCCCTTGCCGCTGCCACTGCCGCCACCACCTTGCGGGCGCTTGATGCGGTCGCCGCGCACATAGTCCTGGTTGCCCGGGTGCACCATGTCGCGGATGCCGCCCTGGCCGTGGTGGAACACCGGCTCGGACAAATCCTTCTTCGGGATGCGCACTTCCTCGCCCCGCTCCAGGTCGCGGATGCTGCGGCCGTCAACGGCGCGGCGCACCGCGTCCTTGATCTTGTCCTTGTAGCGGCGCATGAAGCGCTCGCGGTTGCCGATCGACTTGTTCTTGCCGGCCAATCGCCTGTCGATGATCTGCTGAAGCATCCGGGCCCCTTGCTTTGCAAGTTAGAGGATCAGCGAGTTCAACTCGACTTGCGCACCCGCAGGTACCACTCGCACAGCAAGCGCACCTGCTTGGGCGTGTAGCCCTTGGCCACCATGCGGGCGACGAAGTCCTCGTGCTTCTTGGCTTCGTCGGCGCTGGCTTTGGCGTTGAAGCTGATCACCGGCAGCAGCTCTTCGGTGTTGCTGAACATCTTCTTCTCGATCACCGAGCGCAGCTTCTCGTAGCTGGTCCACACCGGGTTGTTGCCCTGATTGTTGGCGCGCGCGCGCAGCACGAAGTTGACGATCTCGTTGCGGAAGTCCTTGGGGTTGGCGATGCCCGCGGGCTTCTCGATCTTCTCCAGCTCGGCGTTCAGGCTGCCGCGGTCGAACACCTCGCCGGTGTCGGTGTCGCGGTACTCCTGGTCCTGGATCCAGTAGTCGGCATAGGTGACGTAGCGGTCGAAGATGTTCTGGCCGTACTCGGAGTAACTTTCCAGGTACGCGGTCTGGATCTCCTTGCCGATGAACTCGGCGTAACGCGGCGCCAGCTGCTCCTTGATGAAGCCGGTGTACTTCTGCTCCAGCTCGGCCGGGAACTGCTCACGCTCGATCTGCTGCTCCAGCACGTACATCAGGTGCACCGGGTTGGCCGCCACCTCGGCCGAGTCGAAGTTGAAGACCTTGCTCAGGATCTTGTAGGCAAAGCGCGTGCTGATGCCGCTCATGCCCTCGTCGACGCCGGCGTAGTCGCGGTACTCCTGGTAGCTCTTGGCGCGCGGGTCGGTGTCCTTCAAGTTCTCGCCGTCGTAGACCTGCATCTTGGAAAACAGCGACGAGTTCTCGGGCTCCTTCAAGCGCGTGAGGATGGCGAACTGGCTCATCATCTTCAGCGTGCCGGGGGCGCACTTGGCCTGCCCCAGGCTGCTGCTGTTGATCAGCTTCTCGTAGATCTTGACCTCTTCGCTCACCCGCAGGCAGTACGGCACCTTGACGATGTAGATGCGGTCGAGGAAGGCCTCGTTGTTCTTGTTGTTGCGGAAGGCCTTCCACTCGCTCTCGTTGCTGTGGGCCAGCACGATGCCGTCGAAGGGGATGGCGCCGAAGCCTTCGGTGCCCTTGAAGTTGCCTTCCTGCGTGGCGGTGAGCAACGGATGCAGCACCTTGATCGGTGCCTTGAACATCTCCACAAATTCGAGCAGGCCCTGGTTGGCCAGGCACAGGCCACCCGAGAAGCTGTAGGCGTCGGGGTCGTCCTGTGCGTAGGTCTCGAGCTTGCGGATGTCAACCTTGCCCACCAGCGAGCTGATGTCCTGGTTGTTCTCGTCACCCGGCTCGGTCTTGGCGATGCCCACCTGCTTCAACACGCTGGGGTGGCGCTTGACGACCTTGAATTTTCGGATGTCGCCACCGTACTCTTCGAGCCGCTTCACCGCCCACGGGCTCAGGATGCGGTTGAGGTAGCGGCGCGGGATGCCGTACTCGCTCTCGAGGATGGCGCCGTCTTCCACCGCATCGAACAGCCCCAGCGGGCTCTCGTTGACCGGGCTGCCCTTGATGGCATAAAACGGCACCTCCTGCATCAGCGATTTCAGCCGCTCGGCGATGCTGCTCTTGCCGCCGCCCACCGGGCCCAGCAGGTAGAGGATCTGCTTCTTCTCCTCCAGCCCCTGCGCGGCATGGCGGAAGTAGCTCACCACCTGTTCGATGGCGTCTTCCATGCCGTAGAACTCGGCAAAGGCGGGGTAGCGCTTGATCACCTTGTTGGCAAACAGGCGCGACAGGCGCTGGTCGTTGCGCGTGTCCACCATCTGCGGCTCGCCGATGGCGCGCAGCATGCGCTCGGCGGCGGTGGCATAGGCAAGGGGCGAGCGCTTGCACTCGGCGAGGTAGTCCTCAAGGGACATCTCCTCCTCGCGGGTGCGTTCGTAGCGGGCGGCAAAACTGGTGATCACGTCCATGAGGACCTCCTGGGTGGGACACAGCACCGAGTGGGAATGGCACCCCTCGGTGGCGGGGAAGTTCTGATGGAGTCCCGGCTTCACGGGCCCGGGCTCCATCAGAGCTTTCCGGTCGGATCACGTCATCTGTGAATCACTGGCTGCCAGCTTCGTTCATCCCTTCGTGCTTCACTTTGCGGAACAACACCGCCAAACCGGGCCAATCTCCATCGAGATCCACCCAACGCATGGGCCTGACCACGCCACAGACCTACAGCAAGCTGCGCGCCAGCGGACGATCGGCCTGGCAGACTCCTCAACGCGCCGGCCTGGCCTGCGGCTGACAGCCTTGCACCTGGTTTGAGCGTGCCGAACTGTTTACGTTCATCGCACGCCCTGCATTGGGGTTTGTGGCCAAGCGTGCGTCAAATGATGGTGCACGCAACGCCGGCCGATGGCCAGGGCGTGGTGATGCAACCCCCCCGGACCCAGGGATGAACCGGGTCAGAGCGCGTTCAGACGAGGCCCGGTGGTTCAGCGCCAGGGATCGTCGGCCGGCGCCTTGGGTGCACGGGCATCGTGTGGCACATCGTGCGGTACATCGCGCGACAGCCATCGGCCGATGCGCGCGGCCGCCCAGTCGCGCCCGCCCAGGCCGAAGGCCAGCGCCAGCGCCAGCACCACGCCGCCCAGCACGATCAGGAAGCTGACATGCAGGATGGAACCGCCGATCTCCAGGTGATCCAGCGCGATCAGCACCACGAACACCTGGATGGCGCTCTGCGCCACGCGGGCCAGCAGGTCGGCGTCCTGCAGCTTGATGTTGCGGCCGTAGGCGCGCACCGTCTCACCGATGAAGCGCGCGAAGTACGAGCCGAAGGCCAGGATCACCAGCCCCACCAGCACCTTGGGCACGAACCAGACCACGCGGCCCAGCAGATCGGTGATGTAGGTCAGGCCCAGTCCGTTGCAGGCCACGATCAGCGCGGCCAGGATCACCAGCCAATACACCAGCAGCGCAAACAGGCCCGAGGTGTCGTGCTGCAGGCCGCCCTGGCGCAGAAAGCCGTCCAGCCCGGCGCGGTCGGCCAGCACGCCGAAGTTGACCGCACGCAGTGCCTTGCCCACGGTGTAACGCGCCAGCCTGGCCAGCATCCAGCCGCCGATCAGCACCACGATGGCCAGCAGCAAGCGGGGCAGGAACACGCCCACCTCGGCCAGAAAGACGCGCAGGGGCTCCAGCAGCATGTCGACGTTTTGCATGGTGTTCACTCCGGTGGGTGATCAGGGGTGGGCGCCCGGCCCCGACCACCGGGCGGCCAGGTCCAGCACGGCCTGCATCGCCGGGCGCAGGCCCTCGCCGCGCGGATCGAGCTCGTCGTGCAACTGGTCGATCGCGTGCGCCAGTTCGAACACGCCCAGCCAGCCGCCCGTCTGCACGCCGGCGGGCTCGGGGGCCGCGGCGTCGTAGGCCGCCAGAAAGGCCTGCCGTGCCTGCCCGTGCCAGGTGCGGGCCAGCGGGGCCAGTTGTTCGAGGTCGTCGCTGGTGTGCACCAGGCGGCGCAGGGCGCTCCAGCGCGCGTCGCAGAAGCTGTGCAGCATGCCCGCCACGTCGCGCAGCGGCGAGCCCTTGGCGCGCGCTGAATCGAAGCGCTTGGTGCTGTTGCCGCCGAAGCCGATGATGACGAAATCATTGCGCGTGAGCAGCACCCGGCTGAGGCCGTAATTGCCATGCAGGCGGGTCTTGAGTGTGGTGCCTGTGCCCACCGCCGCGGCCGCGCGCTGCAGCGATGCCAGCAGGGTCTCGCGCTGACCCAGCAGGGCCAGCGCCTGCTCGCGCGCGCCCGGCCCCAGCCCGTCCAGGCGTGTGGCCAGCAGGTCGAAGGTGTCGCGCACGCCGGCCATCACCCGCGCCAGATCGGCGTTGCGGTCATCTGCCGTGGTGGGCTCGGCGCCGAAGGCCGGATTGCTGGCGGGGCGGCCCAGGGCCTGGTGCAGCTCGGCGGTGCGCGTGCCCAGCGTCTGCATCAGCGCCAGGTAGCCGCCGTGCACGTCGGCGGGCGCGCCTGCGGGGTTGCTGCGCCAGGCCTCGAGGTGGCGTTCGAGGTAGGCCTGCGTGTAGGCCCAGCCGTTGCCCTGGTTGGGCACATAGGCCTGCAGCAGCGCCAGCGACAGCACCGTGCCGTCGCTGGCCACATGGTCGAGCGTGCCGGCCACCGGCACGCAGTGGGGGAAGCGGGCCACCTCGCTGAGGTAGCAGCTGAGCTCCAGCTCGGGGTTGATGCCCGGGCGCAGCCGGTGGTAGGCGCGCAGCAGCAGGCGTTCGCCCATCGTCACCACCGTGGTGGCGCCATGCGACAGCGGCCGACCCACCGGCCCGCGGGCCGGGTCGGGGCCGCACAGCGTGGCGAAGGAGGCGGTGGGCCGGAAGCGCAGCTGGCCGCTGCCGGTGGCGCAGGTCTCGCCCCGGCCGATGGCCTGCACCAGCGCACGGCAGAACGGTTCGTCGAAGAAGGCATCACCCATCACGCCCACCTGCGCCTGCTGCCGCACCCTGGCCACCGCGCCGAGGGTCAGGGCCTTCAAGCGCGGTTCATCGTGCTCTTCCCAGGCCAGCGCCAGCGGCAGAAAGTAGCGGGCCTCGTCGGCCGGCCCGTCGGGCCGTGCGTCGGGCGTGACGAGCGCCAGCAGCCAGCTGTCGGCGTTCTGCGTCCATACCGCGTGGTCGGTCAGCCGCACCCGTTGCAGGCCATCGCCGCGCGGGGCGAACCAGCGCTGGTCCGCCAGGTGGCGCGGCAGCGTCTCGCACTCGAACTGCTCGCGGATGCGCTCGGCCATGCCGATGCGCCAGGGCATGACCTGGTCGCGGAACAGGCTGGTCCAACCGTCGAACAGCACCAGCACCGGCCGCTCTTCCAGGGCCGCGGCGCCCTGGTGCCAGTGCGGCTCGGCGGTGTCGGTGGCCAGGCGGAACCAGTAGAAGCCGTGTGCGGCGATGGTCAGCAGGTAGGGCAGCTCGCCGATCGGCGGAAAGGCGGTGCGCCCCAGCATCTCCACCGGCACCCGGCCCTTGAAGCGCGACAGGTCCAGCTCGACGGGTTGTGCCGAGCGCGCCAGGTTGGCCACGAACAGCAGCGCCTCGCCGTCGTGCTCGCTCAGGTAGGCCAGGATCTTGCGGTTGCCCGGCCGCAGGAAGCGCCGCCGCCCGCGGCCGAAAGCCAGGCTGGTCTTGCGCACGGCCAGCATGCGCCGCGTCCAGTTCAGCAGTGAGCTGGCGTCGTTGGCCTGGGCCTCGACGTTGAGTGCCTGGTAGCCGTAGACGGCGTCCATGATGGGCTGCAGGTACAGCCGCTGCGGATCGGCGCGCGAGAAGCCGGCGTTGCGGTCGGGGCTCCATTGCATCGGCGTGCGCACGCCGTTGCGGTCGCCCACGAAGACGTTGTCGCCCATGCCGATCTCGTCGCCGTAATAGATGATCGGCGAGCCGGGCATCGACAGCAGCAGGCTGTTCATCAGCTTGATGCGGTCGCGGTCGTTGTCCATCAGCGGCGCCAGCCGGCGCCGGATGCCCAGGTTGATGCGTGCGCGTGGGTCGGCGGCGTACATGCGGTACATGTAGTCGCGCTCCTTGCTGGTGACCATCTCCAGCGTCAGCTCGTCGTGGTTGCGCAGGAAGATCGCCCACTGGCAGCCGTCGGGGATCTCGGGCGTCTGCTGCATGATCTCGACGATCGGGTCGCGGTCTTCCTGGGCGATGGCCATGTACATGCGCGGCATCAGCGGGAAGTGGTAGGCCATGTGGCATTCGTCGCCATGGCCGAAGTACTCGCGCACGTCCTCGGGCCACATGTTGGCCTCGGCCAGCAGGAAGCGGTTCGGGTGGCCGGCGTCGATGGCCGCGCGCAGCTTGCGGATCACCGCGTGCGTCTCGGGCAGGTTCTCGTTGCTGGTGCCGTCGCGCTCGACCAGGTAGGGGATGGCGTCCAGGCGGAAGCCGTCCACGCCCATGTCCAGCCAGAAGCGCATCGTCTTGATGACGGCCTCCAGCACAAGCGGGTTGTCGTAGTTGAGGTCGGGCTGGTGGCTGAAGAAGCGATGCCAGAAATAGGCCTTGGCCACCGGGTCCCAGGTCCAGTTGGAGGTCTCGGTGTCGGTGAAGATGATGCGCGTGCCGGCGTACTTCTGGTCGCTGTCGCTCCACACGTAGAAGTCCCGCTCGGGCGAGCCGGGCGGTGCGTGGCGCGCGGCCTGGAACCACGGGTGGGCGTCGGAGGTGTGGTTGATCACCAGCTCGGTGATCACCCGCAGCCCGCGCCGGTGGGCCTGGTCCAGCATTTCGCGGAAATCGTCCAGCGTGCCGTACTGCGGATGCACGTCCTCGTACTGCGAGATGTCGTAACCGTCGTCGCGCAGCGGCGACGGATAGAAGGGCATCAGCCAGAGGGTGTTGACGCCCAGGTCGCGCACGTAGTCGAGCTTGGCGGTGACACCGGGAAAATCGCCCACGCCGTCGCCGTTTGAATCGTAGAAGGCCTTGACGTTGAGCTGATAGATCACCGCATCGCGGTACCACTGCGGGTCGGCGCTGAGGCCGGTCTCGGCGGGCGCCAGGTCGATGGCCGGGGTGGGTGCGTTCATCGTGGTGCCAGCGCTGCGGAGGCGCTATTGTCGGCCGTCGGCGGCGACCAGCAGCGCCAGGATGCGTTCGAGCAGCAGCGCCATTTCCTGCGGGCCATCCAGGCCGAAGCGCGCGCGCGAGCCGGGGTCGTCGCGGCCGATGCGCAGCGTCAGCCAGTGCGGTGGCGCGGCGATGAACACCGACTCGTCGTTGACGTCGTCGCCGGCAAAGAAGGCGGCCGCCGCACCGCTGCGCTGCACCAGCGACAGCACCGCATGCGCCTTGTCCGGCGCGTCGGCGGCCATCGCGTTGACCACCATCTTGCCGCCGAAGACGTGCAGCGTGGCTTGCACCGGCGCCAGCAATTCGGCGATCAGCGCCTGCGCCCGTTCACGCTCACGCGAGAGCCGATAGTGCATTGCGATGGACAGGCCCTTGTCCTCGACCGTGACGCCCGCTGCGGCCAGCGCACCCGCCTGCCGCTGCAGCGCGTCGCGCAGCCCGGCCAGCGCCGCCGAGCGCCGCGCCGTGCCGGCGGCATCGCCGGGGTCTTCGGCGCCGTGATTGCCGATCACGAAGGGCGGTTCGAAGCCCAGGCGCTCGCGCACGTCGGCCACCGAGCGGCCGGTGATGATGGCCACCGGCAGCCGCGCGGCCAGCGCGCGCAGGCGCTGGCCCACCGCCTGCGAGATGCGGGCGTCGTCGGGCCGCGCCACGATCGGTGCCAGGGTGCCGTCGAAGTCGAAGGCCATCAGGGGGCGCAGGCGCATCACGGCCGCCAGTGCGGCTTCGCCGTCGGGGGAGAACAGGTGCTGCATCGTCAGGGTGGGGTTCGTCTCATGGCAGGGGTCGGTCAGTCGACCTGGTGGCGTCGAACACGGGCCTCGATGCGTGCACGCAGTCGCCAGCGCCCGGCGTCGGCCAGCATGCGCCCGGCCCAGCGGAAGACGTTGAACTCGTGCACCGTGCTGCGCAGGCTGGCCATGCGCTCGCGCTGTTCGGCCGGGCTCATCGTGGCGGCCTGGTTCAGTGCATCGGCGGTTTCTTCGACGTGGTAGGGGTTGACGATCAGCGCCTCGGCCAGTTCACGCGCCGCCCCGGCGAAGCGGCTGAGGATCAGCACGCCCTGCAGGTCGTCGCGCGCGGCGACGAACTCCTTGCACACCAGGTTCATGCCGTCGTGCAGGCTGGTCACCATGCAGATGTCGGCAGCGCGGAAGAGTTCCATCACCGCGTCGTGCTCGTGGTGCTGCGCCAGCAGGTGCACCGGCTGGTAGCCGGGCTGGCCGAAGCGCTGGTTGATGCGCTCGGTGACGCGCTGGATGCGCTCCTGGAAGCTGCGGTACTCGTCCAGCGCCGAGCGCGTGGGCGCGGCCACCTGCACGAAGACGAAGCGGCCGATCCAGCTGGGCCACTTCTCCAGCAGCCGCTCCACCGCGTTCAGCCGTTCGAGGATGCCCTTGGTGTAGTCGAAGCGGTCCACGCCCACGGCCAGGCACAGGTCGGTGGGCAGGCCCAGGCGCTCGACCACGCGGCGGCGGCATTCGGCCACCGACTGCCAGCTGGCCGTCTCGGCCTCGGTCGGCCATTCGATCGAGATCGGGTAGCTCTCGACCAGGGTGTCCTCGTCCTGGAAGGTGATGGTCGAATGCTCGTGCTCGATGCGTGCCTCGAGGTAACGGTCGACCGTCTCGATGAAGTTCTTGCAGTGAAAGCGGGTGTGGAAGCCGAGGATGGTGCTGCCCAGCATGCCCTGCAGGATCTCGCGCCGCCAGGGGCAGATGCCGAAGGATTCCGGGTTGGGCCAGGGGATGTGCCAGAAGGTCAGGATGGTGGCCTGCGGCAGCTTGGCGCGGATCATCGCGGGCAGCAGTGCGAAGTGGTAGTCCTGCACCAGCACGATCGGGTCTTCACTGCGGGCCTCGGCCACCACCGCGTCGGCAAAGCGCTGGTTGACGGCCTTGTACGCCGCCCAGTCGGACTCGCGGAACACCGGCCGCACGTGGGCCACGTGGCACAGCGGCCACAGGCCTTCGTTGGCAAAGCCGTAGTAGTAGCCCTGTTCCTCCTCGGCGGTGAGCCAGACGCGGCGCAGCCGGTACTCGTCCTGGCCGGGCGGCACCAGCACCCGGTCGTGGGCATCGACCACGTCGCGGTCGGCGCTGCCGCTGCCGTGCGCCACCCAGGTGCCCGAGCAGGCGCGCATCACTGGCTCGACGGCCGTCACCAGGCCACTGGCCGGGCGCTTGACGATCACGCCATCGGCGCTGCGCTCGTGGATGTAGGGCTCGCGGTTGGAGACGACGATGACCTGGTCGCCGTTGAGCTGCGTGTGCAGCAGCGTGCGCAGGCGTTCGGCGTTCCATTCGGTCTCGGGGCCTTGCGAGCGCCGGAACTCGTCTTCCATGTCGCGCAGCCGGGCCCGCAGGTCGGCGGCGAAGGGCGCCAGCTCGGGCGCCGGCATCAGCGGGCTCAACAGGCCTTCACCGCGCAGGATGGCGCGCACGCCCTTGACCCAGCCGCGCCAGCTGAGCTGCGCCACCACCATGGTGATCAGCGCGATCACCAGGCCCAGGCCGGCCATCAGGCCGATCAGGTAGCGGCGCGTGTCCAGGCTGCGGCGCTCGATGAAGCTCATGTCCTGCAGCAGCACCAGGCGGCCCAGGCGCACCGGCTCGGTGAACGCGGGGCTGGCCACTGTGGGCCCCGGCAGCGGATCTTCGGGGTACAGCGGCGGCGTGGGGTTGACCACCGCGACGGGTGGCGGCGGGCGCTGCCCCATCACGTCGTGCACGCCCACGTGCACCGCGCCGCCGGCCAGCGCCAGGCGGGGTTCGGCCTCGAGCGACAGCGTCTCGGCGCCGGAGCAGCTCAGGGTCAGCGGAAAGCTGTCGCTGCGTTGCAGCAGGCGGTCGCCGTCACCACACAGGCCGATTGCGAACAGGCGTTCATCCTGCACGCTGCGCTCGAACAACCCCCGCAATTGCGCGGGCCGATCGGCCACCAGCGCCTGCGCCACCGAATCCGACAGCGTATTGGCCACCAGGGCGCCACGGCTGTTGAGGTCGCGGCTGAACCAGCGCAGTGTCACCTGATCCAGCAATGGCACGGCCAGGTAGGCGGCCACGACCAGCGTGATGGTGAGCGGCAGCAGGAACCGCAGTTGCAGGCGTAGCGTTCTCAGCGTCATGGCAGCTTGATCATCGGCGGGGGTGGTCCGTTTCTGGGTGGGGTCGTGAAGGCGCTATCTTACATTTGCACAAATGTAAGTAAATCACATGCTGGATGGGCGGTACTGCGATGGGCAAAGGGTCGCATCTTGCGCTGACGGCAGCAAGTGGTGTGTGCGACAGCGCACCGACTGGCGGCAGCGGCCTGGCGCGCTGGGCGCCGGCCGGCGATCAGCGATCAGCGATCAGCCACGCCCAGCTTGTCGAGCAGGCCGTTCAGCTCGTCGAGCGAGCCGAAGGCGATCGCCACCTCGCCCTGCTCGCCGCGTCGGGTGCTGCGGTGGATGCGGATCTCGACCTGCGCGGTCAGCGCGTCGGCCAGCTGCTCTTCCAGCCGCACGAGGTCGCGTGACTTGTCTTTCTTCACCCGCAGCAGCGGCGCCTGGCGGCCCGAGGTCTCGGAATGCGCCTGCACCTTGGCCACCAGCTTCTCGGCCTCGCGCACGCTGAGCTTCTTGCTGACGATCTCGGTGGCGCTGGCCACCTGCTGGCCGGCGTCCAGGCCCAGCAGCGCGCGGGCATGGCCCATGTCCAGGTCACCGGCCATCAGCAGTTGCTGCACCGGCGGCGTCAGGTTGAGCAGGCGCAGCAGGTTGCTGGCCGCGCTGCGCGAGCGGCCCACCGCCTGCGCTGCCTGCTCGTGCGTGAGGTTGAACTCGGCCACCAGGCGCTGCAGGCCCTGCGCTTCTTCCAGCGGGTTGAGGTCTTCGCGCTGGATGTTCTCGATCAGCGCCATCACCGCGGCGGCTTCGTCGGGCACCTCCTTGACCAGCACCGGCACCTCGTCCAGGCCGGCCAGCTTGGCGGCGCGAAAGCGCCGCTCGCCGGCGATGATCTCGTACTGGTGCGCGCTGGTGTTCAACGCGCCCGTCGCAGGGGAGGGCCCCTGCGACTTGGCATGACCGGCTTGCCGACCTTGTTCGCCCAGGGGACGAACAAGGATCGGTTGCATGATCCCTTGGCTCTTGATGCTCTCGGCCAACTCGTAGAGCGAGCCCTCGTCCATGCGCGTGCGCGGCTGGTACCGGCCGGCCTGCAGTTGCGTGAGCTTGAGCGTGGTGGGGCGCGAGGCATCGGCCGGCGCGGCGTCGGCCACGCGGGGGCCGAGCAGCGCTTCGAGGCCGAGGCCGAGGCCCTTGGGTTTCTTGGTGACCATGGGGGCGGATTGTCGGTGATCAGTCATGGTGCGGGTCACCGGGTAAGTCGGAGGGAAGGCGGGTGGGCAGGCAGGGTGGGCAACCCGGCGCGTGCCAGCAGTGCGCGCAGCAGGTCCAGGCCCTCGGGCCAGTCGCCCAGCCCGCTGTCGCCATTGACATGGCCGGCCGCACCCAGGCTGACGATCTCGCAGCCCCAGTCGGCGGCGGTCTGCAGGCTGCGCGCGGCATCGCTGAACGGGTCGTCGGCGCTCAGCACCGCGGTGGCGGGCATCGACAAGGCCTGGCGCGGGATCGGCGCCCAGCCCTGCACCTGCGGCGGTGCGTCGGCCCGCTCCAGGTCGGGCGGCGCCACCAGCAGCGCGGCGGCCACCCGATCGGCATGCTGCGTATGCGCGGCCCAGGCGGCCACCAGATGGCAGCCCAGGCTGTGCGCCACCAGCACGGTGGGGCGCGGGTCGTCCAGCAACGTGTCTTCGAGCCGGGCCATCCAGTCGCCGCGGCGCGGCCACCACCAGTCATCCTGCTGCAGCCGCTCGAAGCCGTGTTGCGCCTCCCAGCGGGTTTGCCAGTGGCCGGGGCCGGAGTTCTGCCAGCCGGGCAGCAGCAAGATTCGCGGCGATGTCATGGGGCTTGCCTTATCCTTGCGGGTTCACCCTCATTGTGACCAACCGGAATCCGCCATGACCTACAACATCTTCGTCGACGGACAGGAAGGCACCACCGGCCTTCGCATCCACGAGATGCTGGCGCGCCGCAGCGACGTGCAGGTGCTGCGCATCGATGCCGACAAGCGCAAGGACAGTGCCGAGCGCGCCCGGCTGCTGAACGCCGCCGACGTGGCCTTCCTGTGTCTGCCCGACGCCGCCGCGCGCGAGGCCGCCGCGCTGGTGAGCAACCCCCACACCTGCGTGATCGACGCCAGCACCGCCCACCGCACCGTGCCGGGCTGGACCTACGGCCTGCCCGAGCTGGCCACCGGCCAGCGCGACCAACTGCGCCGCGCCAAGCGCATCTCCAACCCGGGCTGCCATGCCACGGCCTTCGTGTTGCTGCTGCGCCCGCTGGTCGATGCCGGCCTGGTGGCGGCCGACGCGCTGATCAGTGCCACGTCGATCACCGGTTATTCGGGCGGTGGCAAGCAGATGATCGCCCAGTACGAGGCGGGCGGCGATGCCCGCCTGCAATCACCGCGGCCCTACGGACTGGCGCTGCACCACAAGCACCTGCCCGAGATGGCGGCGCATACCGGGCTGGCGTTGCCCCCGGTGTTCCTGCCGGTGGTGGCCAACTTCTACAAGGGCCTGTCGGTGAGCGTGCCGCTGCATCTGGGTCAGCTGAAACCCGGCACCACGCCGGCGTTGCTGCAGCAGGTGCTGGCCGCGCACTACGCCGGCGAGCGCTTCATCAACGTGATGCCGCTGTCTGACCCGGCCACGCTGGAAGGCGGCTTTTTCGACGTGCAGGCCTGCAACGACACCAACCGCTGCGATCTCTTCGTGTTTGCCAACGAGCGCCAGGTGCTGCTGCTGTCGCGCCTGGACAACCTGGGCAAGGGCGCCAGCGGCGCGGCGGTGCAGGCGATGAACGTGCACCTCGGGCTGGACGAAGGCCTGGGCCTTTGATCGGACCGCCCGGCGCGCCAGCGGGCGCCCGGGCTGCGAATCAAGCCAGGTTGAAGCGCTGCACCGCCAGCCCGTCTTGCGCCGGCCCGCCGATCTCGCCGCCCACCCACAGCCAGCGCACCGGATGGCGAAAGCCGGCGCTGCGTCGGGCCAGCACCTTCAGGCGGGGGCGCAGAT
>MESD01000060.1:43618-55777 GCA_001770815.1 Burkholderiales bacterium RIFCSPHIGHO2_12_FULL_69_20 | reverse complement strand
CACTCCTTGCCGACCTTCAGGTTCACCGATGGCGCCTGCATCGCCCAGACGCAGGTCAGCCCGCCTCCACCGGTGACACTGGACTCGGCAGCCCTCTCCGTGATGACCGATCTGACCGAAGTGCGAGCGGCCGCGATCAGCGCCGATCTGAGCCTGGCGCAGGCCGAGCAGGCCATGATTCACCATGGTGTGCGCATGCTGTTCGTGATGGATCGGACGCCCTGCGTCGATGGCATCGTCACGCTGGACATGCTGCACGGCGACAAGCCGATCAAGATCGTGCAGGAGCGTCACGTCCGGCGAACCGATCTGAGCGTTGCGGACGTGATGAGCAAGCTGTCCGAGCTGGACGTGCTCGATCTGGCCGCGATTGCGCGCGCCACCGTGCGTGACGTGGCCGCCGTGCTGCAGTCCTTCGGCATGCGGCACCTGCTGGTCGCCGAAGCGGCGGGGCCGCGAGGCCCCGCCCGAATCTGCGGCGTCATATCGCACACCCAGGTCGAGCGACAACTCGACGCGCCGCTGCCCGCCCTGCCAGTTGCGCGGACCTTCGCCGAGATCGAACTGGCGCTGGCGTAGTCGCGCAAGCACAAACGCCGGCCAGCAAGCCTGAAGGCGGTATCGGCAAGGATCCTATGCGGCAACGAAGCGCCGCTTGCGTGATGCCGAGACGGCGTCGCTAGCACCGCAGGGCTCTGACATGTGAGCTGCCGACGTCGACCCGGACAGCCAGTTGCTGCTGGGCGCAACCATCCCCCACCGAATGACCCTGTGCGACCTCGCTGATCAGTTGTTCCCCTTCCAGACGATGGTCGAAGGCCTGAAGCTGGCGGCGCAGAACTTCACGAAGGACGTGACTCAGTGGTCCTGCTGCGCCGGCTACGCCGCAAACGATGACCTGAGGCCGCGGTGCCATGGCGCGCCGGCAAGTGGTGAACCCGAACTGCAATCTCCGGCCACGCTGTGCCCTGGATGGAATCCTCGCAACGGCAAGACGCTCAGTCATGAACGTGGGACGGGCGGTATCAGAGGTCTATCTCGGCGGCCCTAGGATCCTTCGAGCGGTCGGTGCATGCCTGCCGCTCACCATCCCACCCGCCCCCGAAGGAACGACACCCATGTCCGCCGCACCCATCCTGCACACCTTGCACCCCGTCGACCTTGCCTCGGCCAATGACGTCCAGAAGGCGCTCCTGGACCAGGCTGTCAAGGCGGTCGGATTCATCCCCAACATGTACGCCAACATGGTCAACGCGCCGGCCGTGTTGAGCACCTACCTGCACGGCTACGCACTGTTCCGCTCGGAGTCGGGTCTGAAGCCGGCCGAGCAGGAGGTGGTGTTCCTGGCCGTCAGCCAGGTCAACGGCTGTACCTATTGCACGGCAGCGCACAGCATGATCGCGGACAAGAAGTCGGGCGTGCCCGCCGATGTGCTGAAGGCCATTCGCACAGGCCAGCCGATTCCCGATGCCCGACTGGCAGCCCTCTTCGCGCTGACCGCCGAGATGGTCAAGACTCAAGGGCGCCCAAATGCCGCGAGCGTGCAGGCCTTCCTGGACGCAGGCTTCCAGGAAAGGGGCGTTCTCTACATCGTCCTGGCCATCGCCGTGAAGACCCTCAGCAACTACAGCAACCATGCGTTCGCGACGCCGGTCGACGCCGCGTTCTCGGCGTACAAGGTCGACTGAACGTTCCTCTTCACCGACAGCCCGAATGATTCACAGATGACACCGGACATCGTGCCCGAGGACTTCGAGCAGGTCATGGGCTGTACCGTGGCCGACCTGCTGAGGGCGCTGCCCGCCGCGCTCCCCGGTGCGCGTATCGACACGGACTCGGGTGCCTGTGTGATCAACGGCGTTTTCGATGACGGCACGCTGAAGTTGGCATGGCAGCCCCTGCCTGCGCGACGAATCGCCTTGCTCGAGATCCCGCGCCTGCAGGTTCGCTTCCGGTACACAGGCATGACGGATGCGCGCCGGCGCGAAGTGCAACGCCGGTTCGACCTCGCGACGCAGCGCGGGGGTGGTTGATCGGGCTGGCGGAACCCTCAGCGCCACGGGCGCTGCAACCTCTTGCGATGACCTCAGACTGGAGCCCCCTTGCCCTTCTTTCCCTCCTTGCCCGACGACGCCGGTGTACGGCATATCCTCACGCTCAATCCCGCCGCAGGTAGCGCCCTGATCGAACTCCACAGCGCCGTGCTGCGCAACGACTCGCAGCTCACGGCCAAGGACAAGGAACTGATCGCGGCCTATGTCTCAGGCCTGAACGCCTGCCAGTACTGCTACGGTGTGCACAAGGAAACGGCGAAGGCCTACGGCGTCGACGAGTCGCTCATCGAAGCGCTGCTGGCCGATGTCGAGACCGCACCGGTCGATGCCAAGCTGAAGCCCATCCTGGCCTATGCCAAGACCCTGACCCTCACGCCGACCAAGGCGCTGCAGCGGCATGTGGAGGCCATCTTCGCGGCGGGCTGGACCGAGCGCGACCTGCATGACGCCATCCTCACCGTCTGCCTCTTCAATTTCATGAACCGGCTGCTCGAAGGTCATGGCGTCAAGGGCTCGTCGGATCTGTATGCTGCACGCGGACGGGCCTTGCAGGATGCGGGCTATGCGCCGTTGCTGAGCATCCTGCGGGCGGCTCAGGCGAGGCCGGCGGGAGCCCCGTAGGGAACCCGCGGCAGGACAACCGGGCTGCACATCAACCGGGCTGAACATGCTGCCGGAATTGGTGGCGCGAAAGGACTGAACATGGCCAGACTGTCGGACCTCCCTGAATGGGAGCGCGATCATTTGCTGCACCTGCGCGATCAGGCACCACGCCTGGCGGGTCGCCCTTGGGTGAAGGGGCCGCCGCTGAACCAGCGCCGCGTTGCGCTGGTCAGCACGGCCGGACTGCACCGGCGCGACGACCGCCCGTTCGGCGGCGGCGCGTCGGCCACGGAGTACCGCGTGATCCCGTCCGACACGCCCAGCGCGTCACTGGTCATGGGACACATCTCGGTGAACTTCGACCGATCCGGCTTCCGGCAGGACCCGAACCTGGTGTTTCCGCTCGATCGCTTGAAGGAACTCGCCGCGGACGGAACGATCGGCTCGGTCGCCAACTACCACTACTCGTTCATGGGCGCCCCTTTTCCCCCGACACAGTTCGAGCCCAAGGCCAGAGAGCTGGCAGGGCTGCTGGCACGCGACCAGGTCGACGCCGCCATCCTGATTCCGGTTTGACCGAATTGCACCTGCGCCGTGAGCGCAGTCGGTCACTACCTGGAAGAAGGCGGCATCCCCAGCGCGAGCATCAGCCTCGTGCGCGAGCATTCCGAGGCCATGGGCCCGCCCAGGGCACTCTGGGTGCCCTTCATGTTGGGCAGGCCATTGGGAGCCCCCAACGACCCGGCATTCCAACGCATGGTGCTGCGCGCCCTGCTCGCGCTGTTCGACGCTGATGAAGGACCTGTGCTGCAGGACTTTGCCCACGAAGCCCCTGGCCTCGACGCTGCGGCGCAGCCCGATGGTGCGGCGTGTCCCGTGAACTTCGCGCGTCCCCGGCCGACCGCCATCGTCGCCACCGACATGGCGACCCGGCTGCTCGACGAAATCGACGAGTTGCGCCCCTGGCACGATCTGAGCATCCGACGTCGCGGAGGTACGGGAATGGGCCTCACCGGGCTGGGCCCCGACCAGGTCGCAGCGTTCCTCTGCGCATTTGCCGCCGATGGGGTGGTCGACAACTTCCGGCCCGGACAGGCCCTGGCCATGTCCTTGAAACAGGCCTGCGACGACTTGCGCACCTTCTACGAAGAAGCCGCCGCGGTCCAGCCCGGCGGCCTGGGCGCCACACAAGCGCAGGACTGGTTCTATCTGCACACCGTCGCCGGGCAGCTTCTGCAAGCCGTCCGCGCGCGGGGACTGGTCCACGCGGACAACGCAGTGCGTGCGGTGACCGACAGAACACTGATTCCGCGGGCGATCTTGAATCGTCCGCCGAACGGGTGAGGTCAGGCTTCGGATCGCAGGCTGAGTCAGCGCAGTATCAGCACGGGCACGTCGCTGACCCGCAGCAACGTGGTCGTGGTGCTGCCAACCAGTAACTGGCGCAGCCGCGAGTGGCCGAAGGCGCCCATGATCAACAGCGTCGGCGCCTGGCGCTTGACAAGTTCGGGTAGAACTTGCTGCGGCTCTCCGGCGACCAGTTCGGTCTCCGCGGCGACGCCTGCCGCCTGCAGCGCGTCCTGTGCTTCCTTGAGCTGCTGGCGCGCCAGCGTTGTGTCGGGCGCCACCATCGCGACCAGCACCGGCAATCCTGACACCAGCGGGTGCTGGGCGAGCCGGGCCAACGCCTTGCGAGCGCCGGGGCTCCCGTCGAAGGCCACGACGACCCGCTGCGGCGCCTCAAAGGTCTCGGCCGTGGCCACGAGCACCGATGACGACACGCCGCGGATGACGCGTTCGAGGTGGTGCTCGCTGCGAATGCGGTCCTGCGCCGAGGCGTGGTGGTGCTCGCCGAGCACGAACAGGTCGGCCTCGCCCTGAAGCTCGATCGCCGTGTCGATGAAGTCGCCATGGCGCAGTCGCGCATCCAGGTGTTGCGCGCCCGCTGCTGCTGCCCGGCTGCGGGCATGGCTCAGGAGTTCGCGGCCGGCCTCGCGCATGGCCACACTGCGCTGCTCGTCCTGGCCGCTCAGCTCCTTGAGCAGCGACTCCTGGGCATCAACGCCGATGGCACCACTGAAGTCGGTGACGGCGGCCACTTCGGGGTGGCGCTCCAGCACGTGCAGGAATTCCAGTGGGCACTCCAGCCGGACCGCCGCCCAGGTGGCCCAGTCGATCACGGCATCGGTGTTGCCGCGGGTGTCGATGCAGGCAAGGATCTTGTTCATGTTCTTCTCCTTCAGTGCATCAGCTGTTCGACGGCGCCGGGCTTGTCGTGCACTGCGAAGCGGTCGACCATGGTCGCGCTGGCTTCGTTCAGCCCGATGACCTCGACCTGCGCACCCTCTCGCTTGAACTTCAGCACCACCTTGTCGAGCGCGCTGACCGCCGTGATGTCCCAAAAGTGGGCACGGCCAACGTCGATCACCACGCGGTCGATTACTTCCTTGAAGTCGAAGGCGCCGATCAACGTTTCGGCCGACGCGAAGAACACCTGGCCCACCACGCCGTAGGTGCGCGTGCGCCCGTCGTCGCTGAGTGTGCGATCCACCCGCAGCACGCGGCCGACCTTGTGGGCGAAGAAGATGCCCGACAGCAGCACGCCGACAAAGACGCCCTTGGCCAGGTCGTGCGTGGAGACCGTCACCACCACCGTGGCGATCATCACGATCGACGAGCTCGGCGGGTGTTCGCGCAGCTTGCGCACCGAGTCCCAGCTGAAGGTGCCGATGCTGACCATCATCATCACGGCCACCAGCGCGGCCATCGGGATCTTCGCGACCCAGTCACCAAGGAAGACGACCAGGATCAGCAGGAACAGACCCGCCACCAACGTCGACAGCCGCCCGCGGCCACCCGACTTCACATTGATCACGCTCTGGCCGATCATGGCGCAGCCGGCCATGCCGCCGATGAAACCGGTGGCGATGTTGGCGACGCCCTGACCCATGCACTCGCGGTTCTTGTTGCTGGGGGTGTCTGTCAGCTCGTCGACGATCGACGCGGTCATCATCGACTCCAGAAGACCGACGATGGCCAGCGTCACCGAGTACGGCGCGATGACTCTCAGCGTCTCCCATTTCAGTGGCACGTCGGGCAGCAGGAAAACCGGCAGGCTGTCTGGAAGCTGGCCCATGTCGCCGACCGTGCGGATGTCCAGGCCCAGAGCCAGACTCACCCCGGTCAGCACGACGATGGTCACCAGCGGCGAAGGCACGGCGCGCGTGATGTACGGGAAGCCGTAGATGATGGCCAGGCCAGCAGCCGTCATCGCGTAGACCACCCAGCTCACGTTGGTGAGTTCGGGCAACTGCGCCATGAAGATCAGGATCGCCAGCGCGTTGACGAAGCCGGTGATCACCGAGTGCGAGACGAAGCGCATCAGCGAGCCCAGGCGCAACAGGCCGGCCACGATCTGAAGCACGCCGGTCAGCACAGTGGCAGCGAGCAGGTACTGCAGGCCGTGCTCCTTGACCAGCAAAACCATCACCAGCGCCATGGCGCCGGTGGCGGCCGAGATCATGCCCGGCCGGCCGCCGGCAAAAGCAATGATCACCGCGATGCTGAACGAGGCGTAGAGGCCGACCTTGGGATCAACGCCGGCGATGATCGAGAAGGCGATGGCCTCGGGGATGAGGGCCAGCGCGACGACCAGACCGGCGAGCAGATCTCCCCGGACGTTGGACAGCCAGTGCCGTCGAAGATTGGAAATGGACATATGCAGCACCGGCGACACCATTGCGATGGCGCACGCGGACTAGAAAAGGAGTGGAGCCGCCCGGGTTACCAGGGCAAGCAAGCGCGTGGATCTGGCTTGGTCAGGGCGTGGCGCCCTGTCATGCGCCTACGGCGGCGTCACGGTGCAGAAGTAGCCCAGCGGCAAATCGCGACCGACCAGACAGGTCGTGCGTTGGCGGGGATTTATGGCTTGCTGCACCACAGCATTGTATGGGTTCGCGCTGGGGAGCAGGTCCAGCCGCCGGAGGCGCTCGGCCAGAGGACTGCCACCTCTGCCCTGGTCGAGGGCAAGCCGAGTTCCGATCGAGCAGGGGCGAAACGGACCTGCGGCGATGACCTACCGTCTGTGGACCGACGCGGGGCCGGAAGCCGATTTGGCGAACCGAACGAATCTCGCGCGCTAAATGACGTCCTGATACGAACACTGGCGCGGCCAAAGGTGCGATCGGGATCAGTGCTCGTCCGCACATGCGCTAAACGGAGACGACATGCCCGCCGCAAACCTTGTTGTTCCAACTGCTTTTTCGTACTTTTTTCGTACCGACAAGAAAAAAGCACCTGGCGTTGCCGCCAAGTGCTTGATTTTCCTACCGAATTTGGTAGGCGCGATTGGACTCGAACCAACGACCCCCACCATGTCAAGGTGGTGCTCTAACCAGCTGAGCTACGCGCCTGCGAAGCTTTGGACTATAGCACGGGCAATGCTGATCCTAACGGCGACGCGCGTGACGGATGCCCGGCACCTGGGCCACGGCGCGCAGCACGCCGGCCAGCCGGGTGGCGTCACCCACTTCCACGGTGAAGGTCATGTAGGCAGTGCTGCCACCCGGGCCCTTCACCGACTGGGTGTGAACGCCGGTGACGTTCATCTTGTCCTTGGCGAAGACCTCGCTGATGTCGCGCAGCAGGCCCGCGCGGTCGGTGGCCTCCACCACCACGTCCACCGGGTAGGCCGCCTCCTTGTCGCTGCGGGCCTCGCCCCAGGCCACGGCGATCACCCGCTCGGGCGCGGTTTCAGCCATGTGGCGGAAGTTGGGGCAGGCCACGCGGTGGATGGCCACGCCCTTGCCCCGCGTCACATAACCGCCGATGGCGTCGGGTGGCGCCGGGCGGCAGCAGCGCGCCAGCTGGGTCAGCAACGATTCCACCCCCACCACCAGCACACCGCCCTCGGTGGCGCGGGTGCGCTTGAGATGGATGCCTTCGTCCTCGGCTGGCGGTGGCGCGGCCGGGCGCAGCAGCAGCTCGATGTTGCGCATCGAGAACTCGTCCTTGCCCACCACCTCGAACAGCGCGTCGGCGCCCTTGAAGCCCAGCTGCGCGGCCAGGTCGTCGAGCTTGATCGCGGTGCGGCCTTCGCGCTGCAGCAGTTTTTCCACCAACTCGCGGCCGCGGGCGATGGTGGTCTGCATCGCCTGGACGTTGAACCAGGCGCGCACCTTGGCACGCGAGCGCGGGCTGCGGAGGTAGCCCAGCTCGGCATTGAGCCAGTCCATCGACGGCCCGCCCTCCTTGGCTGCCACCACCTCCACCGTCTGGCCGTTGGCCAGCGCGGTGTTCAGCGGCACCATCGCGCCGTCCACCCGCGCGCCACGGCAGCGGTGGCCCAGGTCGGTGTGCAGCGCGTAGGCGAAGTCGACCGGCGTGGCGCCGGCGGTCAGCTCGATCACCGTGGCCTGCGGCGTGAAGACGTAGATGCGGTCCTCGAAGGACGGGCCGGCGCTGGCGCGGGCATCACCGGCCTGGCCGGCTTGGCCCGCGTAATCGCGCTCCCAGGCCAGCAGCTGGCGCAGCACCGCCTTGCGCGCCTCGGCCACCCGCTCCTCGAACTCGCCGGCAGCGATGACGCCGGCATAACCCTTGGCGCCGGCCTCCTTGTAGGCCCAGTGCGCGGCCACGCCGTGCTCGGCATGCTCGTGCATCGCGGCGGTGCGGATCTGCACTTCCACCGGCCGCACGTCGCCGCCCGTGGCGCCGAACATCACCACGGTGTGCAGGCTCTGGTAGCCGTTGGGCTTGGGCCTGGCGATGTAGTCGTCGTATTCGCCGGGCACCGGCGGGTGGCATTCATGCACCCGCGACAGCGCTGCATAACAGGCCGGTACATCGGCCACGATCACGCGCATGGCCCGTTTGTCGAACACGCGCTCCAGCGCCAGGCCCTTGCCCTGCATCTTCTTCCAGATGCTGTAGAGGTGCTTGGGCCGGCCCTGCACCTCGGCGCTGATGCCGGCGGCGGCCAGTTCGGCCTGCAGTTGCAGCCGGGTGGCCTCGGCGCCGGCCTCGCGCTGCACCCGGGTTTCGGCCAGCGCGCGTGCCAGGCGCTGGTAGTCGTCGGGCCGCAGGAAGCGGAAGGCCAGGTCCTCCATCTCCCACTTGATCTGCCAGATGCCCAGCCGGTTGGCCAGCGGCGCAAACACCTGCTGGCTCTCCTGCGCCAGCAGCACCGGGCAGGGCTGGCGGGTGGCGGCGTACCAGCGCAGCGTCTGCAGCCGCGAGGCCAGCCGCAGCAACACCACCCGCAGGTCGCGCGAGAAGGCCAGTAGCATCTTGCGCACCCGCTCGGTCTGCTGGGCGCGCTGCTCGGCCTCGACCTGCGCCTCGCGCGCCGCGCGCTGGATCTGCACCAGCTTGCGCGTGTGCACCACCAGGCTGGCGTAGCTCTCGCCGAAGGCCTTGGCCACCACCTCCTCGGGCCGCTGCAGAAAGTCGCCCGCGTAGACCAGGTAGGCCGCCGCGCGCATGGCTGGCCCGGCGCCGATGGCCTGCAGGATGGCCGACACGCCGTCGGCATGGGCCATCGCCTCCTCGCCGGTGTCCAGTGCCTGGCCGGTGAGCAGCGGCTCGGCGAAGACCCGCGCCCGCTGCAGCGCGTCGCCGGCAGCGTGGTGGCCAGCGGTCTCGCCGCCGGGGCGCGGGGCCTGCCCAGCTTCGGGCGCCGGGCCGTCGGACCGGTCGCTGTCGGCCAGCAGCACGATGGGCGCGGCGTCGCTGCGTTGCGCCGGGGGCACGGTCTTCATGGCTGGCGCAGAAACTCCCGCACCGCCTGCACCTGGTCGGCCTGCACCAGCGTGGGCGCATGGCCGACACCGGCCAGCTGCAGCAGCCGCGCACGCGGGCCGCGTTCGGTCATGGCCTGCGCGGTGGTGGCTGACAGCAGGTCGGAGTCGGCGCCCCGGATCAGCAGCGTGGGGCAGGCCACGCGGTCGTAGGCGGCCCACAGCGCAGCCTCGCCGGCCCGGGCCAAGTCGGGCGTGATCAGCCGGAAGGGCACGGCGATCGCCGGGTCGTAGTGCGGCTTGAAGCCAGCGCCATCGGGGCGCAGCTGCGGCCGGGTCAGCGCCAGCCACTGCTCGCGCGTGTGCGGCCCGAAGCCCTGGCTGATGGCCCACAGCGCATCAGCCGCTGCGTCTTCACTGGCCCAGTGAACCGGTTGACCCAGGTAGCTGCCGATGCGCTGCAGCGAGGCCCATTCGATCACCGGACCGACGTCGTTGAGCACCAGCCGGCTCACCGGCGTGCCGGGCAGCGAGGCCAGGCTCAGGCCGATCAGCCCGCCCATCGAGGTGCCGACCCAATGCACGGTCTGAGCGTCCAGCCGGGCCAGCAGTGTGACCATGTCGGCCACGTAGGCGGGAATGCCGTAGCCCATGGGGTCGGCCAGCCAGTCGCTGTGGCCGCGGCCCACCACGTCGGGGCAGACCACGCGGTATTCGCCGCACAGCGCCCGGGCCAGGGTGTCGAAGTCGCGCCCCTGGCGCGACAGGCCATGCACGCACACCAGCACCTTGGGGTTGGCGGCATCGCCCCATTCCCAGTAGGCCATGCGGTGCAGGCCGCGCGCATCGGCGCATTGCACCTGGCGCAGGCGCGGTGTCGTGGTGTTGGCTTGTGGGGTATCGGTCATGCGGCGGGTCTCCTCGCGGACAATCATCGCAGCAACTCAACCTGCAACTGCGCTGCAACGGCGTTCCCTCAAGGAGATTTCTGAATGCTCAAAGGAAAAACCGCGCTGGTCACCGGCTCCACCAGCGGCATCGGCCTGGGCCTGGCCGTGGCCCTGGCCAAGGCCGGCGCCAACGTGATGCTCAACGGCTTCGGCGACGTGGCCGGTGCCAAGGCCGAGGTGGCCCGGCTGGGCGGGCGCGTCGGCTTCCACGGCGCCGACATGAGCAAGCCCGTCGAGATCGAGGCCATGGTGCGCGCTTGCGAGGCCGAGTTCGGCGCGGTCGACATCCTGGTCAACAACGCCGGCATCCAGCACGTGGCCAACGTGGAAGACTTCCCGGTCGACCGCTGGGACGCGATCATCGCCATCAACCTCAGCAGCGCCTTCCACAGCACCCGCGCCGCGCTGCCGGGCATGAAGGCCCGCAACTGGGGCCGCGTGCTGAACATCGCCTCGGTGCACGGGCTGGTGGCCTCGGCGCAGAAGTCGGCCTACGTGGCGGCCAAGCACGGGTTGGTGGGCTTCACCAAGGGTGCCGCACTCGAATGCGCCACCAGCGGCGTCACCCACAACGCCATCTGCCCGGGCTGGGTGCTGACCCCGCTGGTGCAGAAGCAGGTGGATGCGCGTGCCGCCCAGGCCGGTGTGTCGCAGGACGAGGCCAAGCGCCAGTTGCTGGCCGAGAAGCAGCCCTCGCTGCAGTTCACCACGCCCGAGCAACTGGGCGCGCTGGCGGTGTTCCTGTGCTCGCCCGCGGCCGACAACATCCGCGGCGTGGCCTGGAACGTGGACGGCGGCTGGGTGGCGCAGTAGGCCACCCTCGGCGCATTCAGCGTGGCGAGAGCTGGATGCTGCCGTTCACGGTGACGCTCACCGTGGTCTTGCCCGGCTCGACCGGCTGGGCCTCCTCGCCAGCGCGGGCGCTCATCGCAGTGGCACGGTACATCGGCTGCTGCAAACCACCCGACTCGGCCCCGCCCACCGCCACCTCGCGCAGGCTGTAGCTGCCGAAGCCGAACTGCTGCGCGTACGACTCGGCGCGCGCCTTGAAGCGGCCGATGGCCGCAGCGGCCACCTCGGCCTCGACCTTCTCGCGCGCCTCGCGCGACAGGCTGAAGCCCACCCGCGCCACGGTCAGCCCGGTCAGGCGGCCCGCCAACTGGCTGATGGCCGCCGTGTCGCTGCCCTCGATCACCAATTCGGCCCGACCCTGCCAGCCGTTGATGGCATTGCCGCCCGCCGGCTTGGCCGAATAGCGCGGGTAGAGCGAGAAGGCACCGGTGCGCAGCTCCAGCAGGCCCGGCCGCACCGCCTTGCGCGCTTCGGTCAGGGCCGCATCCAGCGTCTGGCGCAGCTGGCTCTGCACGGCAGCAGCCTCGCTGCCTTCGCGGGTGACCGCCAGCGTGATCGACAGCAGGTCTTGCGGCACCTCGCGGCTGGCCTCGGCGCTGAGGCTGACCACGTTCTGCGGCTGCGATTGCAGTACGGCCATCGACGGCGCTGCCTGGACAACGCTGGCCAGCAGCACGGCCGGCACCAAGGCCCAGCGTTGGGTCAAGCGGGCGAAGCGAACGGAATGCATGGTGGTCCTTCAAGACAGGAGAGGCGCCCGGCAACCCGGGCGATCAGGCCGGCAAGGCCCAACGTCTACAGCGCACCGAGGCCGTCCGTGGTTGACTTCACGGCCCGGGCCTGGTGCGCCGAAAGAGTTGTAACAGACGGTCAGATCGGGGCATTTGCCCCGAAACGGGCCCTGCACAATGCCGTTGTTACAAATTTGGAGCCTCGCATGACCGCGCAAGCCAACGCCCGAGC
>MESD01000060.1:0-43580 GCA_001770815.1 Burkholderiales bacterium RIFCSPHIGHO2_12_FULL_69_20 | reverse complement strand
CGGATCGCATCGTCGTCGTCGACGACGATGCCCGCATCCGCGACCTGCTCCGACGCTACCTCACGCAGGAGGGCTTCGACGTCCTGCTGGCCGAGGACGGCAAGTCGCTCAACCGACTGCTCACCCGCGAGAACATCGACCTGATCGTGCTCGACCTGATGATGCCGGGCGAGGATGGCCTGTCGATCTGCCGCCGTCTGCGCGCGGCCAACGACACCACGCCGATCATCATGCTCACCGCCAAGGTGGAAGATGTCGACCGCATCGTCGGCCTGGAGGTGGGCGCCGACGACTACCTGCCCAAGCCCTTCAACCCGCGCGAGCTGCTGGCCCGCATCCATGCCGTGCTGCGCCGCCGCCCCACGCAGGAGGCACCCGGCGCGCCCAGCAAGGAGGCGCAGGTGGTGAACTTCGGGCCGTTCGAGTTCGACCTGTCGCTGCGCCGCCTGACCAAGGACGGCGAGGCCATCGCGCTGACCACCGGCGAGTTCTCGATGCTCAAGGCGCTGGTGCGCCATCCGCGCCAGCCGCTGTCGCGCGACAAGCTGGCGCAACTGGCGCGCGGCCGCGACTTCGAGCCCTTCGACCGCAGCCTGGATGTGCAGGTCTCGCGCCTGCGCAAGCTGATCGAGCCCGACGCGGCGCAGCCGCGCTACATCCAGACCGTGTGGGGCGTGGGCTACGTGTTCGTGCCGGATGGCGCGGGCTGAGCGCTTGGGCGCCCGACCCCCCGCAGGCCGGGTGTCGCCCACCCGGGCTTTGCAGCGGCCAGCGGTGTAATCTCATCAGGTTAGAGGCCGAGGGGATGCATTGACCCAGAAGAAGGTGGCGCTGAGCCTGTTCTGGCGCACGTTTTTCTTGCTGCTGCTGTTGCTGGCAGGCGGTGTGCTGGCCTGGGTGCTGACGCTGCGCGCGGTTGAACAGGCGCTGCCCGAACAGCGGCACGACGCCCGCCACCTGGCCAGCATGGTGCGCCTGACCGGCGAAGCCCTGCACCTGAGCGACCGCGGCAACCGCCCGGTGCTGATCAAGTCGCTGTCGGCGCGCGAGGGTCTGGTGCTGCTGCCGCGCGCGGTGACCGACGTCTGGACCTCACCGCAGCAAGGTGATGCGCTGGGCCCGCTGGCCGCCGACCTGCGGCGCCAGCTCGGGCCCGAGCTGCTGGTGGCCACCAGCGTCAACGGCATGCCCGGCCTGTGGCTGGGCTTCCTGGTCGACCGCGAAGCCTGGTGGCTGCAGACCGCCACCGCGCCGGCGCCGGGCCTGGCCGAAGACCAGCAACTGCTGTGGCTGGGCGGCGCCGCGCTGGTCACGCTGGGGGTGCTGGTGCTGCTGGCCCGCTACATCAACCGGCCGTTGCGCGACCTGTCGTTCGCGGCCAGCCGCATCCGCGGTGGTGAGTACGAATCGCGGCTGGACGAGACCACCATCACCAGCGAGATCCGCGAGGTCAACAAGGGATTCAACCGCATGGCACGCGAGCTGGCCAAGGTGGAAGAAGACCGCGCGGTGATGCTGGCCGGCATCAGCCACGACCTGCGCACCCCGCTGGCCCGGCTGCGGCTGGAAGCCGAGATGAGCGTGATCGATGAAGAGGCGCGGGCCAACATGGCCAGCGACATCGACCAGCTCGACGCCATCATCGACAAGTTCATGGACTACGCCCGCCCGGGTGAATCGCACCTGCGACCGGTGCTGTTGTCCAAGCTGATCGACAAGGAGGCGGCCTCGTTCCGCGACCCCAGCGAGATCCGCATCACCTCGCGCGTGGCGATCGACCTGGAGGTGCTGGCCGACGAGGTGGAGTTGGGCCGGGTGTTCGCCAACCTGTTCGAAAACGCGCGCCGCTACGGCCGCACCATCGACACCGGCATCGCGATGGTGACGGTCAGCTACGTGCGCACCGGCGGCTGGGTGATCTGCACCGTGCGCGACCACGGCCCCGGCGTGGCGCCCGAAAAGCTGAGCCAGCTGACCACGCCGTTCTTCCGCGGCGACGCGGCGCGCACCGCGGCCACCGGCGCCGGGCTGGGCCTGGCCATCGTCGACAAGGCGATGCAGCGCATGGGGGGCCAGGTGGAGATCGCCAACGCGCCCGAGGGCGGGCTGGTGGTGCACCTGCGGCTGCGGCATGCGCGGCAGGCGCGCAACGTCGACACCACGCGCTCGACCTCGTCGCGGCACTGAGGCCGCAATGTGTGCGGGCTCAGGCCCGCAGCAGCAGGCACACCGCGCGCGCCTCGATCGCCCGCCCCTCGCCCACCGGCCCCAGCTTCTCGGCCGTCTTGGCCTTCACGTTGACCTGCCCGGGGTCCAGGCCCAGCAACCCGGCGATGCGCGCCACCATCGCCGGGATGTGCGGCGACAACTTGGGCGCCTGCGCCACGATGGTCGAATCGACATTGGCGATGGCCCAGCCGGCGGCGCGCACACGGCGCGCGGCCTCGGCCAGCAGCGCGCCTGAATCAGCGCCTTTGAAGGCGGCATCGGTGTCGGGGAAGTGCCGGCCGATATCGCCCAGCGCGGCCGCGCCCAGCAGCGCATCGGTGATCGCATGCAGCAGCGCGTCGGCATCCGAATGGCCCAGCAGCCCGTGGCTGTGGGCGATGGTGATACCGCCCAGGATGAGCGGCCGGCCGGTGACGAGTTGGTGAACGTCCCAGCCTTCGCCGATGCGCATGTCCGGCAAGCTCATGCCAGGTCTCCTCGGGTCTGCAGCAGCCGCTCGGCCAGCGCAAAGTCGCCCGGCCAGGTGAGCTTGACGTTCTCGAACTCGCCGCGCACCAGCTTCGGCTGGTGGCCCAGCGCCTCGACCGCGCTGGCCTCGTCGGTCACCTGCGGACCGGCGCCGCGCAGCGCCGGGGCCAGCAGGCCCAGGCGGAACATCTGCGGCGTCTGCGCGGCCCATTTGCCCTGGCGATCCACGGTGGCGGCCACACGGTGATCGCCCGTCTGCTGCTTGAGGGTGTCGGCCACCGGCAACGCCAGCAGGCCGCCCACCTCGTCTTCGGCGCAGGCGTCGATCAACCGGTCGACCCATTCGGGGCGGATCAAGGCGCGGGCGGCATCGTGCACCAGCACCCAGTCGTGCGGTTGCGCGCCACGGGCCTGCAGCTCGGCCAGGCCGTTGGCCACCGTCTCGGCGCGGCTGGCGCCGCCGACCCGCGCCACCCAGCCGCGCTCGCCGGCAAAGCCGGGCACGGCGGCCTCGAACTGGTCATCGTCGGGCGCCAGCACCACCAGCGTGGCCACCAGCCGCGGCACCCGCGCCAGCGCCGCCAGCGTATGCGCGACCACGGCCTGGCCGGCCACGGTCTCGTACTGCTTGGGGGCGGCGGTGCCGGCGCGGCTGCCGCTGCCAGCGCAGGGCACGAGGGCAAAACAGCGGGGTTCTGGCCCGATCGGCAAGGGATTCATGCGGGCGATTCTAGAATTCAGCCCTCACCACGCCCCCGAGCAGCCGCTCCGGGGCGTGTTGCCGTTTTCTCGAGCCCATCCGCCGCCATGCAACTGCCCGTCATCTCCGCTGGAAAGCGTTTCACCCTGCCCCGCCCCACCGGCTCGGCCGATGCGCTGCTGCTGGCCCGGCTGGCCCAGGCCCGCGCGTCCGAGAAGCGCCTGCTGGCCATCATCACCGCCGAGCCGGCCGATGCCCAGCGCCTGACCGACGAGCTGCCGTTCTTCGCGCCCGGCCTGCGCGTGGCCTTGTTCCCCGATTGGGAGACGCTGCCCTACGACAGCTTCAGCCCGCACCAGGACCTGATCAGCGAGCGGTTGGCCACGCTGTGGCGCATCCACACCGGCGATGTCGACGTGGTGCTGCTGCCGGCCACCACCGCGCTGACGCGGCTGGCGCCGCCCAGCTTCCTGGCCGGCACCACCTTCCAGTTCAAGCAGAAGACCCAGCTCGACGAAGCGGCACTGAAGTCGCAGCTCACGCTGGCCGGCTACAACCATGTCAGCCAGGTGGTGTCGCCGGGTGAATATGCCGTGCGCGGCGGGCTGATCGACCTGTTTCCGATGGGCTCGCTGGTGCCCTACCGGGTCGACCTGTTCGACAACGAGGTCGACTCGATCCGCACCTTCGACCCCGACAGCCAGCGCAGCCTGTACCCGGTGCCCGAGGTGCGGTTGCTGCCAGGCCGCGAGTTCCCGATGGACGAGGCGGCGCGCACCACCTTCCGCCAGCGCTGGCGCGAAAAGCTCGAAGGCGACCCGACCAAGAGCCGCATCTACAAGGACATCGCGCAGGGCATCGCCACGGCCGGCATCGAGTACTACCTGCCGCTGTTCTTCGACGAGCCGGGCACGATCTTCAGCTACCTCGGTGACGCCGCGCAGTTGGTGCTGCACGGCGAGGTGGACGCCGCGCTCGAGCACTTCTGGACCGACACCCGCGAGCGCCACCGGTTCATCGCCGCCGATCCCGACCGCACGGTGCTGGCGCCCGAAGAGATCTTTCAGCGCAGCGAAGAATTCTTCACCAACGCCAACCGCCATGCCACGCTGGCGCTGCGTGGCCATGATCCGGTCGACTGGGCCCGCCCGCTGCCCGACGTGGCGGCCGACCGCAACGCCACCGAGCCGCTGTCGGCCTTGGGCAAACACCTGGACAGCACGCCGCACCGGGTGCTGATCGTCGCCGAGAGCGACGGCCGGCGCGAGAGCCTGCTCGAGCTGCTGCGCGACCACAAGATCGAGCCCCCCAGCGTGAAGACGCTGGCCGAGTTCGAGGCCAGCGATCAGAAGTTTTGCATCACCGCGGCGCCGTTGGCCGCGGGCTTCCACTGGCACGAGCCCGCGCAGGCCATCTCGATCCAGTTCATCACCGAGACCGAGCTGTTTGCCAGCTCGCCGCAGGGCCGCCGGCGCCGCAAGCAGGAACAGGTCAGCAGCGTCGATGCGCTGATCAAGGACCTGTCCGAGCTGAAGATCGGCGACCCGGTGGTGCATGCCAGCCACGGCATCGGCCGCTACCAGGGCTTGCTCAACATCGACCTGGGCGAGGGCCCCAGCGAGTTCCTGCACTTGCAATATGCGGACAAGGCCACGCTGTACGTGCCGGTGAGCCAGCTGCACCTGATCAGCCGCTACACCGGCGTCAGCGCTGAAGAAGCGCCGCTGCACCGGTTGGGCTCGGGCCAGTGGGAGAAGGCCCGCCGCAAGGCCGCCGAGCAGGTGCGCGACGCCGCCGCCGAGCTGCTGAACCTGTATGCCCGCCGCGCGGCGCGCGAGGGTTACGCCCACCGCTATTCGGCGCACGACTACGAAGCCTTCGCGTCGAGCTTCGGTTTCGAGGAGACGCCCGACCAGCGCGCGGCCATCCACGCGGTGATCCAGGACATGGTCAGCCCGCAGCCGATGGACCGGCTGGTCTGCGGCGACGTGGGCTTCGGCAAGACCGAGGTGGCGCTGCGGGCGGCCTTCATCGCGGTGATCGGCGGCAAGCAGGTGGCCATCCTGGCGCCCACCACGCTGTTGGCCGAGCAGCATTACCAGACCCTGGTCGACCGCTTCGGCAAGTGGCCGGTGCGCATCGCCGAGATGTCGCGCTTCCGCTCGTCCAAGGAAATCAAGATCGCGCTGGACGGGCTGGAAGCCGGCACCGTCGACATCGTCGTCGGCACGCACAAGCTGCTGAGCCCCGACGTCAAGTACAAGCGGCTGGGCCTGCTGGTGATCGACGAAGAACACCGCTTCGGCGTGCGCCACAAGGAGGCGATCAAGGCGATGCGCGCCGAGGTGGATGTGCTGACGCTGACCGCCACGCCGATCCCGCGCACGCTGGGCATGGCGCTGGAAGGGTTGCGCGACCTGAGCGTGATCGCCACCGCGCCGCAGCGCCGGCTGGCGATCAAGACCTTCGTGCGCAGCGAGGGCAACAGCGTGATCCGCGAGGCGGTGCTGCGCGAGTTGAAGCGCGGCGGCCAGGTCTACTTCCTGCACAACGAGGTCGACACCATCAACGCCCGCCGCGACCGGCTGGTGGAGCTGCTGCCCGAGGCGCGCATCGCCATCGCCCACGGCCAGATGCCCGAGCGCGAACTCGAATCGGTGATGCGCGATTTCATCGCCCAGCGCTACAACCTGCTGCTGTGCAGCACCATCATCGAGACCGGCATCGATGTGCCCAGCGCCAACACCATCGTCATGAGCCGCGCCGACAAGTTCGGCCTGGCGCAGCTGCACCAGCTGCGCGGGCGCGTGGGCCGCAGCCACCACCAGGCCTATGCCTACCTGCTGGTGCCCGACACCGAGACGCTGACCAAGCAGGCGCAGCAGCGGCTGGACGCGATCCAGAGCATGGAGGAACTCGGCTCGGGCTTCTACCTGGCGATGCACGACCTGGAGATCCGCGGCGCCGGCGAGGTGCTGGGCGAGCACCAGAGCGGCAACATGATGGAGGTGGGCTTCCAGCTCTACAACGACATGCTGGCCGAAGCGGTGCGCGCGCTGAAGAGCGGGCACGAGCCCGACCTGCTGAGCCCCACCGGCATCTTCGGCGCCACCACCGAGATCAACCTGCACGCCCCGGCGCTGCTGCCCGACGCCTATTGCGGCGACGTGGCGGTGCGCCTGAGCCTGTACAAGCGCCTGGCCACCGCCGAGCGGCCCGAGCAGCTGGACGTGCTGCTCGAAGAGGTGACCGACCGTTTCGGCAAGCTGCCCGCCCAGGGCCAGACGCTGTTCGACACGCACCGCCTGCGGGTGCTGGCCAAGCCCTATGGCGTGGCCAAGATCGATGCCAACCCGCGGCTGATGAACATCACCTTCCGCCCCAACCCGCCGATCGACGCGATGAAGATCATCGCGCTGGTGCAGAAGAACAAGAACATCAAGCTCGCCGGCAACGACAAGCTGCGCATCGAGCGCGAGTTTGCCGACCCCAAGGACCGGGCGCAGTACGTGCGCGATGTGCTGCGGGCCTTGGGCCCACCGGTGGCTGCTGCGCCCCAATAGTTGGGGCTTCGCGGTGCGCGACGCACCTAGTGCCCACATGGCCGATGGTTTGAAGTGGCTCTTTGCTGACGCTTGTGCTGGTTGATGCGCTGCCGTTCATGGGTCGGCGCAAAGCCGAGGCCGCCGGGTGAGCGGCTGCCTCCGTGTCCTCCGACTTCAGCCCTGCGGCTGAAGCCTCCCCCTTTACCTGCGGCATCCGCTCACCCGACGCCCTCGGCTACCCACCGCTGGCGCGCTGGCGCGGCTGTCAAACCCGCGTGCCGCGGTGGTGCCTGAGCGTCGGGCCGGGCGGGCGTGCTCTGCGCAGGTAAAGAAGGGAGGGCCGGAGGCCCGGAATGACATGGAGTCAGCCAGTCACCCGCCGGCCTCGTCCTCGCGCGAACCGCCGGCCGTCGGCCTTAAACCGACGGTATAGGCGGTATAGGCAGCAACGAGCCGAAAAGCGACATCCCGTCGTCAACGACCCAGCCCACAGCCGCGCAGCACCAGCGACACCACATGCTCGGTGGCGCGCTGATGGTCACGCGGCGTCAACGTGTCACGGCCCAGCACCGCGCGCACCTGCACGTCGAAGTCGGCGTAGGTTTGGGTGGCCGCCCAGATCGTGAAGAACAGGTGCGTCGCATCCACCGGTGCCATGCGGCCCGCAGCGATCCAGCCGTCGATCACCGCGGCCTTCTTGCGCACCATCGCGCGCAACTCGCCGCGCATCAGCTCGCCCACCACGGCCGCACCGTGCAGCAGCTCGTTGGCGAACACGCGGCTGGCATCGGGCCGCTGCGCGCTCATCGCCATCTTGGCGCGGATGTAGGTCTCCAGCGCGGTGCGCGGATCGGCCTCGGGCTGCAGGCCATCCAGCGGCACCAGCCAGTCGTGCAGCGTGCGCGCCAGCACCGCGCGGTACAAGTCGAGCTTGCTGCCGAAGTAGTAGTGCAGGTTGGCCTTGGGCAGACCGGCCTCGTCGGCGATGGCCGCCATCGTGGCGCCGTTGAAACCGGCGCGGGCGAAGACCTTCTCGCCCGCGCCCAGGATGCGCGCCTCGTTGGCCTGGCGGATCAGGCCCTTGCGGGCTTCGTCCTCCGACGAACGCACGGCCCGCGGCTTACTTCTTGGAGGCTTCGAAGACCACGTGGGTGTAGGCGGCCTTGCCGGGATCTTTCTTGATCACCGGGCTGCTGCCACCAGCCAGCAGCACCTTGACCGTGCGCTCGTAGGCGGCCGGGTCGAGGTAGCCCATCTTGGCGGTGCCGGCGTTGCTGATCAGCTTGGCCACGTTCTCCATCTGGCGCTGCTGCACCTTCAGCGTGGCGCTGCCGGAAGGATCAGCCGCCACGACGATCTTGGCGGCGCCGGCGGGGTCCTTCACCGCATCGTTCCAGCCCTTGAGCGTGGCCTTGACGAACTTGCCCATGCGGGCCACGAAGGCCGGGTCCTTCAATTTGCCTTCCAGCACGTACAGGCCGTCTTCCAGCGAGGCCACGCCTTCTTTCTCGTAGAAGAAGGTGACCAGGTCACTCTCCTTCACGCCGGCGTCCACCACCTGCCAATACTCGTTGTAGATCATGGTGCTGATGCAGGCGGCCTGGTTCTGCAGCAGCGGGTCGACGTTGAAGCCCTGCTTGAGCACCTTGACATCGGTATCGGGCTTCAGCCCCAGCTTGGCCATCCAGTTCAGGAACGGGTACTCGTTGCCACCGAACCAGACGCCCAGGGTCTTGCCCTTGAAGTCTTTCGGCGTGGCCACGCCGCTGGCCTTCTTGCAGGTGAGCATCAGCCCGCTCTTGTCGAAGATCTGAGCGATGTTGACCAGCGGCACGCCGGCTTCACGCGCGGCCAGTGCATCGGGCATCCAGTTGACGATGGCGTCGGCCTGGTTGCCGGCCAGCACCTGCACCGGCGACACGTCCGGGCCGCCCGGCTTGATGGTGACGTCCAGCCCCTCGGCCTTGTAGTAGCCCTTGGCGGCGGCCACGTAGTAGCCGGCGAACTGGGCCTGCGGCACCCACTTCATCTGCACCACCACCTTGTCGGCGGCGTGTGCGGCAGTGGTGGCGGCCAGGCCGGTGGTTGCCAAAACGGCGGCCAGCACGGCCCCCTTGATCGTGAAACCCGTCATCGCTCACTCCTGTGCTTTGGTTTGGAAGAACCAGGCCGGGGCCTGGCGGGAGAACTCGCTTGAAACGTCACTGGGCCCGGATCGAGGGATGCCAGAAGGCCACCCGCCGCTCCAGTTGTACCAGCAGCGCATAGGCCACCGAGCCGGTGACCGCCGCCACCACGATGGCGCCCCACACCAGGCCCATGTTCATGCGCGCCGCCTCGGTGCTGATGCGAAAACCCAGCCCCACGGTGGGCGAGCCGAAGAACTCGGCCACGATCGCGCCGATCAGCGCCAGCGTGGCATTGACCTTCAGCGCGCTGAAGAGAAACGGCATGGCCATCGGCAGGCGCAGGTCGATCAGCGTGCGCGTATAGCTGGCGGCATAACTGTGCATCAGCTCACGCTCGAGCTTGCCCGCCGCCTGCAGCCCGGCCAGCGTGGCCACCAGCATCGGAAAGAAGGTCATCAGCACCACCACCGCGGCCTTGCTGGGCCATTCGAAGCCGAACCACATCACCATGATCGGCGCCACCGCCACCAGCGGCACGGTGCTGGTGAGCGATGCAATCGGCAGCAGGCCGCGCTGCAGGAAGGGCGCGCGGTCGATCGCCACGCCCACCGCAAACCCCAGGCCCGAGCCCAGCGCCCAGCCGACCAGCACCGCCTTGAGCACCGTCTGCACGAAGTCGCCGGCCAGCGTGTCCCAGCGGTCGACCATCATCTGCGCGATCCACGCCGGTGACGGCAGCAGCACGCGCGGCACGTCGAACAGCGTGACGCCCACCTGCCAGAAATAGACGATCCACACGCCGAACAGCGCCGCGGCCAGCGTGCCCAGCAGCGGGTGGCCGTCCAGCGCGGCGACCTGGCGCACGTTGACCACGGCGACCACCGCCACCACCAGCAGGGCGATCAGGTGCAGCGGCGAGGCGCTGTCCACCGTGCCGGCGGCCGGCACCACCCACCCCAGTGCCGCGGCCAGCAGCACCGACAGCACCCACCAGCCCAAGACCCGGCGCGGCAGGGCGAAGGAACCCGCCGGGCTCATCCCACCCTCCGCTGCCGCAGCACCAGCCGCTCGATGCCGGCCACGGCCATCGTCAGGCCCAGCCCCAGCAGCGCCGACATCACCAGCGCCGACCAGATGCCCACGGTGTTGCCGTAGTAGCTGCCGGTGAGCAGCTTGGCGCCCAGCCCGGCCTGCGCGCCGGTGGGCAGCTCGGCCACCATCGCGCCGACCACGCCGGCGGCGATCGCCACCCGCAGGCTGGGGAACAGGTAGGGCAGCGCCGAGGGCATCCTCAGCAGCCAGAAGGCCTGCAACCGGCTGGCGGCGTAGGTGTGCATCAGCTCGGTCTCGATGCGCTGCGGCGCGCGCAGGCCCTGCACCATCGCCACCGTGACCGGAAAGAAGCACAGGTACATCGCGATGGTGGCCTTGGGCGCCACGCCGCTGAACCCCAGGCTGCCCAGGATCACCAGCACGATGGGCGCGATGGCCAGCACCGGCACGGTCTGGCTGGCGACGATCCAGGGCAGCAGCGCACGGTCGAGCGTGCGGCTGTGCACGATGGCCGCCGCCAGCGCTATGCCCAGCAGCGTGCCCAGCACGAAGCCCACCAGCGTCGACTGCGCGGTAACGGCCGCGTGGTACAGCAGGTTGCGCGGTGAATCGAGCGGCCAGTCGACCAGGCTGCTGTACAGATCGGCCGCCACCTGATGCGGCGCGGGCAGCACCGGGCGCTCCATGTTCAGCGTGGTGGTGATCAGGTCGGCGGTGGTCCAGTCGCCGTTGGGGTGGCTGTTGGGCAAAATTCGCTCGATGGCACCGGCGCGGTTCAGGCCCACCGCGCCGCCGTACCAGAGCGCCAGCACGAAGGCCAGCACCGTGGCCACCGGCAGCAGGCGGTCGGTCAACGACAACACACCAGGCTTCATCGCCGTCGCTTCAGTGGTGGTGGCCATGCCCGTCGGCCAGGCCCTCGCGCACCTCGTGCGCCAGCGCCATGAACTCGGGCGTGTCGCGCAGGCCCAGGTGGCGATGATCGGGCAGCGTGGAGGGGATGATCTTCAAGATGCGCCCGGGGCGCGGGCTCATCACCACGATGCGGGTGCTGAGGTACACCGCCTCGGCGATCGAGTGGGTGACGAACACCACCGTGCGCCGCTCGCGCTGCCACAGCTGCTGCAGCTGGTCGTTGAGGCCGTCGCGGGTGATCTCGTCGAGCGCGCCGAAGGGCTCGTCCATCATCAGGATCTTGGGCTCGAAGCCCAGCGCGCGGGCGATCGACACCCGCTGCTGCATGCCACCCGACAGCTGCCAGGGGTACTTGCGCTCGAAGCCGGTGAGGCCCACGCGGTCCAGGTGCTCACGCGCCACGCTTTCCGCCTCGGCCTTGGGCCGGCCCTGGATCTGCAGCGGCAGCATCACGTTGCCCAGCACCGTGCGCCAGGGGAACAGCGCCGGCGCCTGGAACACGTAGCCATAAGCCCGCGCCAGCCGCGCAGCGTGCGGCGTGAGGCCGTTGACCAGCACCTGGCCCGAGGTGATCGGCTCCAGGTCGGCGATCACGCGCAGCAGCGTGGTCTTGCCGCAGCCCGAGGGGCCGATCAGCGAGACGAACTCGCCGGCGGCGATGGTCAGATCGATCTCCGACAGCGCATGCACCGGCTGATCATTGGCCTGGGCAGACGGATAGATCACGCTGGCGCCCCGCACCTCGACAGCGCTGGGCGCCGCGGCGGAGGGTGCAGCGATGGGTGTGGTGGGTGCGGCGGCGGCGCGCCGATCAGGAGCATTCATGGACGGGGCCGCGAGGCCGGTGGCACCAGAACCTAACCAAATGGTCAGCTTATTGTCACCGACCAAGCCAGTTCCGTGCCACCGCTGACAGGCACGTCGGGCCTGGGATCAACCCCGATGCCATGGCATCGGCACCCCGGCAGCGGCGCGATGCACCGCCGTGGGTCGCCCGACTACAGCACCGCCTCGATCAGGCACGGCCCGCCGCTGGCAAAACCGTCGCGCAGCGCCTTGGCCAGCGCCTCGTTGGTGTCGACCCGCACGCCGGGCAGGCCGTGGCCCCGCGCCAGCGCCACCCAGTCCAGCGCCGGCTGGCCCAGCGACAGCATCGCCGTGGCCTTGTCGCCGCTGATGGTGGCGCCCACGCCCGCCAGCTCACCCTGCAGGATGCGGTAGGCGCGGTTGGCGAAGATCAGCACCACCACCGGCAGGCGCTCGCGCGCCATCGTCCAAAGCGCCTGCACGGTGTACATCGCGCTGCCGTCGCCTTCGAGCACCAGCACCGGCCGGCCGGGTGCGCCCAGCGCCGCGCCCACGCCACCGGGCAGGCCGAAACCGATCGCGCCACCCATCGTCGGCAGCCAGTCGTGCGGCGCGGCGTGGCGCATCGGCACACCGAAGCCGCGGCCGCTGCTGACCGCCTCGTCGACCACCACCGCCTGCTCGGGCAGCACCGCGGCGACCACGGCCGCCGCGCTCTCGGGCGTGATCGCGCCGGTGGGCAGGGCCGCGGGCTGGCCCGGTGCCGCGGCGATGGCGACCGGCTTGGCACCCAGCTCGTCGGCCAGCGCCTGCAGCGCCGCCAGCACGTCGTGGTGCGGTTCGGCCAGCGTCAGCAGCGCCGCGCCTGCGGGCTTCAATTGCGACGGCTTGCCCGGGTAGGCGAAGAAGCCGATCGGCTCGACCGCGCCGGCCAGCACCAGCGTTTCGCACCCAGCCAGCTTGGCCACCGCGGCATCCACCATGTAGGGCAGGCGCTCGATGGCGGGGCGTCCGCGGCCACCGGGCATCCGGGCGTTGTAGAACTCGGCCAGCACCCGGCAGCCGGTGTGCGCGGCAATGGCATGGGCCAGGTGCAGCGCGGCTTCGCTGCGCGTGCCGCCCTGCCCCAGCAGCAGCACGGCACGCGGGCCCAGCTGCTTCAAGGCGCGGGCGGCGGCGGGCACGGCACCGAGTTCGGCGGTCGGCGCTGCCACCGGCCGCGCCATCGCCGCGCGGCCACCGGCGCTCCAGGCGGTGTCGGCGGGCAGGATCAGCGTGGCGATGCGGCCCAGCGCACCATCACGCGTGGCCTGCACTGCGGCGGCGCCATCGGCACCCACGTCGGCCGCACTGGCGCTGCTGCGCACCCAGTGCGAGACAGCGCGCGCGATGCCTTCGGCGTCGCTCTTGAGCGGCGACTCGAAGCGCACATGGTCGTGGGCATGGTCGCCGACGATGTTGACGATGCCCGAGTGCGCCTTGCGCGCGTTGTGCAGGTTGGCCAGTCCGTTGCCCAGGCCCGGGCCCAGGTGCAGCAGCGTGGCGGCCGGGCTGCCGGCCATGCGGTAGTAGGCGTCGGCCGCGCCGGTGACCACGCCCTCGAACAGGCCCAGCACGCAGCGCACGCCGTCGATGCGGTCGAGTGCGGCGACGAAGTGCATCTCCGAGGTGCCGGGGTTGGCAAAACACAGGTTCACGCCGCTGGCGGCCAGCGTGGTGACCAGCGATTCGGCGCCGTTCAGGGCGGGGATGTTGTCGGACAAGGGCGTCTCCTGTGAATCATGAAGCGTGCCAGCCTCGGGTCGAACGCGCCGACACCTTGGTGACCCCGCCGGATGGCAAAGCGGCATTCCGGGCTGGCCGGGCAGCTTCCGTAGGCTCGTTGCCGCCCATACGCTTGGTCGAAAGCCGACGTTCAGCAACCCGCGTGCCACGGTTGTGCCTGAGCGTCGGGTCGGGCGGGCGTGCTCTGCGCAGGTAAAGAAGGGAGGGCCGCAGGCCCGGAATGACACGGAGCAGAGCACGCCCGCCCGGGCCGGCGCGATCGCTCAGGCCGTCGAACGCCGGCTTTCAAGCACAACAACAACTGGCAGCGGCGAGCCCGAAGCCGCGATCGCGGGTTTGCCTGATGTCGCTCATTCCACGGGATAGGCCAGTCGCGTCAGGCCTTCAGCCGCGCCAGCAGCCCGGCGGTGGACGCATCCAGCCCGCTGCCGTCCACCGTGGCCGCGGTCAGCCGCGGCAGCAGGTCGCTGGCCAGCGCCTTGCCCAGCTCCACGCCCCACTGGTCGAAGCTGTTGATGCCCCACACCGCGCCGCTGGTGAACACCCGGTGCTCGTACAGCGCAATGAGCGCTCCCATCGCACGCGGCGTCAGCTGGTCGAGCAGCAGCGTGGTGCTGGGCCGGTTGCCCGGGAAGGTGCGGTGCCGCGCGACGGTGAGTGCGCCCAACGCGGCCGACGCGGTGGGCGCGCGCTCGCCCAGCGCGGCCTCGGTGCTCTTGCCCAGCATCAGCGCCTGGCTCTGCGCCAGGCAGTTGGCCATCGCCTTGGCATGCAGATCGGCATGCGGGTGGGTGGGATGCTTGACGGCGATGAACTCGACCGGGATCACGTCGGTGCCCTGGTGCAGCATCTGGAAGTAGGCATGCTGGCCGTTGGTGCCGGGCTCGCCCCACACCACCGGGCTGGTGCCGTAGGGCAAGGGCTGGCCGTCGAGATCGACGCACTTGCCGTTGCTCTCCATCTCCAGCTGCTGCAGGTAGGCGGGCAGGCGCTTGAGGCCCTGGTGGTAGGGCGCCACGCTGCGGCTGGTGAAGTGGTGGAAGTTGCGGTACCAGACATCGAGCAAGCCCAGCAACGCGGGCAGGTTGGCTTCCAGCGGCGCCATCGCAAAGTGCCGGTCCATCGCATGCGCGCCCGCCAGCAATGCACGGAAGTGCTCACTGCCCACGGCGATGGCGATGGGCAGGCCGATCGCGCTCCACAGCGAATTGCGCCCGCCCACCCAGTCCCAGAAGCCGAAGGTGGTGTGGATGCCGAACGCGGCCGCGGCGGCCAGATTGGTGGTGGCGCCGACGAAGTGCCGGCCGATGTCGGTGCCACCTTGGTCCAGAAACCATTGCCGCGCCACCGCCGCGTTGGCCATGGTCTCCTGCGTGGTGAAGGTCTTGCTGGCGATGATGAACAGCGTGTTCTGTGGCTTCAGCCGGCGCAGCACCGGCGTGATGTCGTGGCCGTCGACGTTGCTGACGAAGTGCATCGTGATGCCGGGGTGGGCGTAGGCGTCGAGCGCCGGCACCACCATCTGCGGGCCCAGGTCACTGCCGCCGATGCCGATGTTGACCACGTGGTGGATGCCGCTGGCGGTGGAATCGCGCACCTGCTCGGCAAAGTCGAGCATCCGGTCCAGCACGCCGTGCACCTCGTCGCTGAAGGGCCCTTCGCCACGCGGCGCACGCAAGGCCGTGTGCAGCACCGCCCGGCCTTCGGTGGTGTTGATGGGCGCGCCGGCGAACATCGCGTCGCGGCGCGCTTCCAGATCGACCTCGCGCGCCAGTTCGATCAGCAGCTTGCGCGTCTTCAGGTCCCAGCGGTTCTTCGACAGGTCGGCAAATACCTCGGGCGCCTGCACGGCAAAGGCCTCGAAGCGCTGCGTTTCGCGCGTGAAGGCCTCGCGCAGATCGAGGTCGCGGCCGTGGGCTTCGTAATGGCCTTGCAGGGCCGCCCAGGCGATGGTGGTGTCGCAGCGCTTGAAGTCCATCTCACAACCCCTTGATCAACGTGTCAAGCTTGACCGAATCGGCGGCGAAGGCGCGGATGCCCTCGGCCAGCTTCTCGGTGGCCATCGCATCCTCGTTCAGCGCAAAGCGGAAGCCGGCTTCGTCGTGGTGCACTTCGGGCAGGTCGGCCTGTCTGGCCTTCTCGGCATCCAGCCGGCGCAGCAGCGGCACCTCGCTGGCCTGCAATTGGGCCAGCAGTTCGGGGCTGATGGTCAGCAGATCGCAGCCGGCCAGCGCGACGATCTGGCCGACGTTGCGAAAGCTCGCGCCCATCACCTCGGTGGTGATGCCGAAGCGCTTGTAGTGGGTGTAGATGCGCTCGACCGACTGCACGCCGGGGTCGTTGGCGCCGGCACGGGCGGCTTCGTCCCAGGCTGCGCCGGCCTGCTTCTTGTGCCAGTCGTAGATGCGGCCGACGAAGGGGCTGATCAGCCGCACGCCGGCATCACCGCAGGCCACCGCCTGGGCAAAGGCGAACAGCAGCGTGAGGTTGCAGTGGATGCCCTCGGTCTCCAGTTCCTTGGCGGCCTGGATGCCTTCCCAGGTGGCGGCGATCTTGATCAGCACCCGCGCGCGCGGCACGCCTGCGGCCTGGTACAGCGCGATCAAGCGCCGCGCACGGGCCAGCGTGGCGGCGGTGTCAAAGCTCAGCCGCGCATCCACCTCGGTCGATACGCGCCCGGGCACCACCTTCAGGATCTCCAGCCCGAAGCGCACCAGCACCTGGTCGACGATGGCATCCAGCGGCGCGCCGCGGTGCGCGGCCACGGTGTCGGCCAGCAGCGGCGCGTAGTCGGGCTGCTGCACCGCCTTGAGGATCAGCGACGGGTTGGTGGTGGCGTCGCGCGGCGCAAACTGTGCCAGTTGCTTGAAGTTGCCGGTGTCGGCCACCACGGTGGTGAACTGCTTGAGTTGGTCGAGTTGATGCATGGCGGGCGGGCTCCTGGGGACAACCCGAATTAGAACCGCTTGGCACGCGACCGGGTTTCGGCGTGGTTACCGCCAGCCGGCCGGCCACCACCGGTCGGCCAGAATCAAGCGATGACCACTGCTTTCATGACACGCCGCCGGCTGCTGGGCGCCGGCCTGTGCGGCACGTTGACGGCACCCGCCTGGGCCGCCGGCGATGCTGCGCCATCGACCCACCCGGCCTTGCGCGTGGGCGCCGGCCAGCCCTTCGCACGGATCGCCGATGCCCTGCGACAAGCCGTCGATGGCGACACCATCGAGGTCTTGCCCGGCATTTATGCCGGCGACGTGGCGGTGATCAACCAGCGCCGACTCACGCTGCGCGGCGTGGGTGAAAGGCCGCTGCTGCTGGCCGATGGAAAGTCCGCCGAAGGCAAGGCCATCCTGGTGGTGCGCAACGGCGACATCCTGATCGACAACCTCGAATTTCGCGGTGCGCGGGTGCCCGATCGCAACGGCGCGGGCATCCGTTTCGAGAAGGGCACGCTGACCGTGCGCAACTGCCACTTCATCAACAACGAGAACGGCATCCTCACCGCCAACTACGACGATGCCCGCTTGCGCATCGAAGACAGCCACTTCGCGCAGGCGCCCGATCGCCCCGATTCACTGGACCATCTGATCTACGTCGGCCGCATCGCCGAGGTGCAGATCAGCGGCAGCCGATTCCACCAGGGCCGAACAGGCAACCTGATCAAGTCGCGTGCGCGGGTCAGCCGCATCGCCTACAACCTGATCGCTGATGGCCCTAAGGGCGAGGCGTCCTACGAGATCGACCTGCCCAACGGCGGCCAGGCCGTGGTGATCGGCAACGTGATCGCGCAGAGCGCCAACACCCAGAATGCGACCGTGGTGTCCTTCGGCGCCGAGGGCAAGGCCTGGCCCGACAGCGTGCTCTACATGGTGCACAACACGCTGGTCAATGACCGACTGCGCGGGGCGTGGTTCCTGCGGGTGTGGCGCGACCGGCTGCCTGCCGGCACTGTCGCGCACCTGTACAACAACCTGAGTGTCGGGCCAGGCCTCTTCACGCTGGGCGTGCTGGGCGGGCCGACAGAAGAAGGCGGCAATGTCGCGATCCTCAAGCCGCAGCTGCTGAACCCCGACCAGCTGAACCACGCGCTGCCGCCCGGCAGCGGGCTGCGCGGCAAGGCCGTGCCCCTGCCCACGCCCGACGGCATCGACCTGCGGCCGATGGCGGAATTCACGCTGCCCATCGGCACCCGTCCGCTGGCACCGCGTGAACACTGGTCGCCCGGCGCCTTTCAGCGCTGAACGCCGCGCCAGCGGTGAGTCGGCGCCGCCCGCGGATTGACCCTTGCAAGAAACTCATGCATCATTCATGACGTAACTTGGTTACATCATCTTCTCTACAAAGCACGCTCCATGTCCTTCGACCTCGTCTTCTTCGGTGGCACCGGCGACCTCACCTGGCGCAAGCTGATGCCGGCCCTGTTCCAGGCCTTTCGCCACGGCAAGCTGCCGCCGGGCGGGCGCATCCTGGCGGTGGCGCGCGACGAGCGCAGCGATGACGAATACCGCGCCTTCATCCGCGAGCGCTTCGTCGAGGTCGAATCCGCCAAGCGGCCCAGCGATGATGAGTTCAAGCGTTTCGCCGAGATGCTGCATTACCGGCGCATGGACCTGTCCCAGCCCGAGCACTACGCCGGCCTGAAGCAGTGGATAGCCGATCGCAACGCCGACACCACCGTGTTGTACCTGGCCACCAGCCCGTACCTGTTTCCGGTGATCTGTGAGCAACTCGGCGCCGCCGGGCTGAACGGCCCCAGGGTGCGCGTGGTGCTCGAGAAACCGCTGGGCCACGACCTGGCCAGCGCGCAAGAGATCAACCGCGTGGTGCGCGCGGCCTTCGCGGAGACCCAGGCCTTCCGCATCGACCACTACCTGGGCAAGCCCGCAGTGCAGAACCTGATGGCGCTGCGCTTCGGCAATGCGCTGTTCGAGCCGCTGTGGCGGCGCGAGAGCATCGCCAACATCCAGATCACGCTGGCCGAGGGCCTGGGCGTGGGCACGCGGGGGGACTACTACAACACCACCGGCGCGCTGCGCGACATGATCCAGAACCATGCGCTGCAGTTGCTGACGATGATCGCGATGGAGCCGCCATCGACCAACGACGCCGACGCGATCCGCGACGAGAAGCTCAAGGTGCTGCGCTCGCTGAAGCCCTTCACGCCCGAGAGCGTGGCGCGCGACGTGGTGCGTGGCCAGTACAAGACCGGCACGGTGGACGGGCAGCCGGTGGCGGGTTACCTCGACGAGGTGAAGGTGCCGCCGGGCAGCCACTGCGAGACCTTCGTCGCGCTGCGCACCGAGGTGCAGAACTGGCGCTGGGCCGGCGTGCCCTTCTACCTGCGCACCGGCAAGCGACTGGCCGGGCAGCATGCGCAGATCGTGGTCAATTTCCGCGAGGTGCCGCACCCGATTTTTTCGGGCTCGGCGTGTGCCAACAAGCTGGTGATCAAGTTGCAGCCCGAGGACGGGCTCGAGCTGCACCTGCTGGCCGCCAAGGGCGGTGCTCAGGGTGAAATGCTGGTCCCGGTCAGCCTGGATCTCGACTTCGACAAGGCCTTTGCCACCCAGCGCGTGGGCGCCTACGAGCGGCTGCTGATGGACGCCATCGCCGGCCGGCTGAACCTGTTCGTGCGCAGCGACGAACAAGAGCAGGCCTGGCGCTGGGTCGAACCCGTGCTGCAGGCCTGGGCTGCCGACGCCAATGGCCCACGCCCCTATGCCGCCGGCACCTGGGGCCCGCCGGCAGCCAGCGCGATGGTCGCCCGAGATGGCTGCACCTGGGACGAAGAGTCATGACCCCCCCCCGATGCGCCTTCGGCGCCTCCCCCCCAGGGGGGCGCCGCCAGTGGCCCGGCAGAGCCGGTTCCACGGCGTCCGCTTGGCGGCACTGCACAGGCGCGGCCGTTGTGGCGCTTGCTCTGGCGGAGCGCCACCGTGCTTGACCGGATCAAGGCCTCCATCCCCGCGTTGCCACCGGCCGAACAACGGGTGGCCAAGCTGCTGCTGGCCGACCCGCGCAGCTTTGCCACGCTGCCAGTCAGCGAGCTGGCGGACCGATCGCATGTCAGCAAGCCCACGGTGGTGCGCTTCTGCCGCAGCGTGGGCTACGACGGGCTGGCCGATTTCAAGCGCAAGCTGGCGGGCACGGTCAACGAGGGCGTGCCCTTCGTGCACCGGTCGGTGGACGAGGACGACAAGCCCGGCGACCTGATCGTCAAGGTGATCGACAACGCCGTGGCGGCGATGCTGAAGTACCGCAACAACGCCGCCGGCCATGCGTTCGAGCTGGCGCTGGCCGCACTCACCGCCGCCGGCCAATCGGGCAAGCGCATCGAGTTCTATGGCGTCGGCAACTCGGGCATCGTGGCGCAGGACGCGCAGCACAAGTTCTTCCGCCTGGGGGTGCATGCCACCGCGGTGAGCGACGGCCATGTGCAGGTGATGAGCGCGACGATGCTGGGCCCGGGCGACTGCGCGGTGGTGATCAGCAACTCGGGCCGCAGCCGCGACCTGATCGACGCGGCCGACATCGCCCGCCGCAAGGGTGCCACGGTGATCGTGATCACCGCCAGTGGCTCACCCTTGGCGCAACTGGCGCAGAGCCACAACCAGATCGTGCTGGCCGCCGACCACCCCGAGGATTACGACCGCTACAGCCCGATGGTGTCGCGCTTGCTGCACCTGACCATCATCGACATCCTGACCACCGGCGTGGCCCTGCGCCTGGGGCCAGCGCTGCGGCCGATGATGCAGGAGATCAAGCGCAACCTGCGCGCCAAGCGCTACATGGCCCCCGGCTGACGCCGGCGCGGCCGGTCAAAGGCCCAGCAGATCCGCCACGCCATACAGCGTGGCCAGCTGGCTCAGCTTGGTCGGGGCGCCGGTCACCTGCAGTTGCAGGCCACGCGCGGCAGCCTGGCGCCGGCATTCCAGCAGCAAGGCCACGGCCGCGCTGTCGAGCTCATGCAGCGGCGACGCGTCGATCACGGGGGCGCCAGCCGCCTGCAGCAGCGGCTGCAATTGCGCCAGCGTGGCGCGCGCCTCGGACATGGTCACCCGCGCGGGCATGGCAATCGCCGTCATGGAGCCGGGCTTCAGTTCTTGGCCGAGGCCAGCGACTTGTTCTTGTCGGCCAGCCGGGTGATCAGCGCGTCGAGGCCGCCGCTGCTCAGGTCTTTGGCGAACTGGCCCTTGTAGGCATCCACCAGCCAGAAACCACCGACATTGACGTCGTAGATCTTCCAGCCGTCGCCGGACTTCTCGAGCCGGTAATCCAGCTGGATCGGATCGCCGCTGCCACGCACCTCGCTGCGCACCACCAGCTCGTCCCGGTCGGCGCTGCCGCGCATCGGCTTGACCACCACGGCCTGATCCTTGACCTGCGTGAGCGCACCCGAATAGGTGTTGACCATCAGCGTCTGGAACTCGACCAGCATGCGCTTCTGCTGGTCGGGCGTGGCACTGCGCCACTGCGGGCCGACCGAGCTGGCCGTCATGCGCTGGAAGTTGACATGCGGCATCACCTTGGCATCGACCAACTGACGGATGCGGGCCACATCGCCGGACTGGATCGACTTGTCGGCCTTGACCGCATCGATCACCTCGCTTGACACCTGCCGCACGAAGGCATCGGCCGCCATCGCCTGCGCCCGAAGCACGGGGCTGGCCAGCAGCAGGGCCCCGAGGCCGAAGGCGGAAATCCAGGTACGTCGTTGCATCACATCATCCTTTCGTGGGGAACACGGCGTCGCAGGGGATACAACGCGCCATGGCATCGGCGCGTTGTCCGCCCCATTCACCGGCCCCGGCTCTTGTAGGGTGCCGGGGCCGACTCTTCGTCGGGCGGCTCGCCGTCGTAGATCAGGCTTCGGCGCCGCGCCAGGAAGGCATCGCGCAGCAGCACGTACTTGTCGAGCGCGATCTGATCGAGCACCCGACCGGCATTGAGCAGCCTGACGCGGGTGTTGAGCAACTGCAGCACCGAGGCGCCGTTGCGGTCGCGTGGCTCCTTCCACAACACGCTGGCGCCCGAATCCTGGACGTCCAGCAGCATCGCGGTGGTATCGCGCAGCGTGGAGGGCCCCAGCAGCGGCAGCACCAGGTAGGGCCCGCTCTTGAGCCCCCAGTAGCCCAGCGTCTGGCCGAAGTCCTCGCTGGCGAATCGCTCCATCCCCATCTCATCGGCCACGTCGAACAGCCCCCCCAGACCCAGAACGCTGTTGACCAGCGTGCGGAACCCCATGTCCAGCGACTGCTTGGGCTTGGCCTGCAGCAGCAGGTTGGCACTGGTCCAGGCATCGCCCACGTTGCCGAACACGTTGCTCACACCGGTGCGCACCACGCCGGGCACCAGGCTCTGGTAGACCAGCGCAGCGGGCTTGATCGCCGCTTCGTCGACGGCCTCGTTGAACGAGAAGACCTGGCGGTTCATGCGCTCCCAGGGGTCGCCGCGGGCAAGCGCGCCTTCGGGCATGCTGGCGCAGCCCGACAGGCCCAGCGCCAGCAGGGCCAGCAGCGCCATCAGGGCCGAGCGCGCGCGCCGGCTGGCCTGCAGCGCGCTGATTTTCCCGGCGCTCACGGCTTGCTCCCGGCGGCATCGCCGCTGCCGGCCTCGGCCGCCTTGTTGAACAGGAACTGGCCGATCAGGTTCTCCAGCACCACCGCCGACTGCGTCTGCTTGATGGTGTCGCCGGCGGCCAGGTTGGCCATGTCGCCGCCGGGCTCGATGCCGATGTACTGGTCGCCCAGCAGGCCGGCGGTGAGGATCTTGGCCGAGCTGTCCTTGGGAAACTCGAAGCGGCGGCTCACCTCCAGCGTGACCACGCCTTGAAAGGTCTTGGGGTCGAGGCTGATGCCGGTGATGCGGCCCACCACCACGCCCGCCGATCGCACCGGCGCACGGGCCTTCAGCCCGCCGATGTTGTCGAAGTTCGCTGTCAGCGGGTAGGTGTCGCCGTTGCTCATGGTGGTGAGGTTGGCCGCCTTCAGCGCCAGGAACAGCACGCCGCCCAGGCCCAGCAGCACGAACAGGCCGACCAGGATTTCAATGCTTCGTTTGGACATCTGTTGGCTTTCCGCTTTGGGTTCAGCGCGTCGAGAACATCAACGCGGTCAGGATGAAGTCCATGGCCAGCACCGCCAGCGACGACATCACCACGGTGCGGGTGGTGGCATAGGCCACACCCTCGGGCGTGGCCTCGGTCTCGTAACCCTGGTAGAGCGCGACAAAGGTGCAGATCACGCCGAACACCGCACTCTTGACGATGCCGTTGCCGACGTCGCGCCACACGTCCACGCCGTTCTGCTGGATCGACCAGAAGTTGCCGCCGTCGATGCCGATCAGCCCCACCGCCACCAGCCAGGCGCCGAGGATGCCGATGCTCGAGAACAAGGCCGCCAGCAGCGGCATGGCCAGCACGCCGGCCAGAAAGCGCGGCGCCAGCACGCGGGCGCGCGGATCGATGGCCATCAGCTCCATCGCGGCAAGCTGCTCGCCGGCCTTCATCAGCCCGATCTCGGCCGTCAGCGAGGTGCCGGCACGCCCGGCAAACAGCAGCGCGGTGACCACCGGCCCCAGTTCACGCACCAGCGTGAGGTTGACCACCAGGCCCAGCGACTCGGCCGCGCCGTAGGTGACCAGCGCGTAGTACATCTGCAGCGCCAGCACGAAGCCCACCGCCAGCCCCGAGGCCAGGATGATCAGCAGCGAGCGGTTGCCGATGGCGTGCATCTGCACCACCACCAGCCCGAAGCGCCGCAGCGCCTGCGGCAGCACACGGATCAGGTCGAGGAAGAACAGCGCGCCGTGGCCCCAGCCCTGCAGCACCCGCAGCGCGCGTGCGCCCAATGCGGCCAACGCGTTCATGGGGCCACCCCGCCGCCGGCCGCAGGCAGGCCGTAGTCCTCGGCCATCGGCCGGGCGGGGTAGTGGAACTTGACCGGGCCGTCGGGTTCACCGCGCACGAACTGGCGCACTTCGGGCTCGGTGCTGGCCATCAGTTCGGCCGGCGTGCCCTGCGCCACGACGCGACCGCCGGTGGCCATCAGCACCACCCAGTCGCTGATGGCCATGCACTGCGGCACGTCGTGGCTGATCACCAGCGAGGTGGCGCCCGTCACGTCGTTGAGCGTGCGGATCAGCTTGGCGGCCACGCCCATCGAGACCAGGTCGAGGCCGGCAAACGGCTCGTCGTACATGATCAGCTCGGGGTCGAGGGCGATGGCGCGGGCCAGCGCGATGCGCCGGGCCATGCCACCCGACACCTCGCTGATCTTCAGCCGCGCCGCGCCGCGCAGGCCGACCGCATTGAGCTTCATCAGCACGATGTCGTGGATCAGCGATTCGGGCAGGTCGGTCATCTCGCGCAGCGGAAAGGCCACGTTGTCGAACACCGACAGATCGGTGAACAGCGCGCCGAACTGGAACAGCATGCCCAGGCGGCGGCGCAGCCGGTAGAGCTGCGCGCGGTCGCTGGCGTTGATCACTTCGCCGTCGAACACCACGCGGCCGCTGTTGACACCGTGCACGCCGCCGATCAGCCGCAGCAAGGTGGTCTTGCCGCAACCCGAGCCGCCCAGCACGGCCGTGACCTTGCCCCGCGCAAAGCGCAGGTTCACGTCGTTCAGGATGGTGCGACGCTCGTCGTAGCCAAACGTGACGTGGTCGATCTCGATCAGCGCTTCAGGGTTCAAGGGGGCGGGGGGCGCACGAACCGGGCGGGGCCGGGAGGGCCCACCCGGCTGCGGCAGGCCGGAGGATGTGCAGCGAGAAATTGTCGCACGCAGCGATTGACCCTAGGGGATAGCACCGATGCTGAGCGGTAAACCTTTGTGGCGCACCAGAAACAATTCGGGCCGCCGACGCTCGGCATCGGCGGCCCGGCCGCGTGCAAGGCGCCTGCGCTCAGCGCGGCAGCGTGCTGGCGCCCATCAGGAAGCCATCCACCTCGCGTGCGGCCTGCCGGCCCTCGCGGATGGCCCACACCACCAGGCTCTGGCCACGCCGCATGTCGCCGGCGGTGAACACCTTGTCGACGTTGGTGCGGTAGCCGCCCTCGTCGGTGTGCGCCTTGGCATTGCCGCGGTTGTCCTTGGCCACGCCGAACGCGTCGAGCACCGGCGCCACCGGGTTGGTGAAGCCCATCGCCAGCAGCACCAGGTCGGCCTTGTAGGTTTTTTCGGTGCCGGCGATCTCGATGAACTTGCCGTCCTTCAGCTCGATGTGCACCGTCTTCAGGCCCACCACACGGCCCTTGTCCTTGCCGGTGCCGGCGACGAATTCCTTGGTGGCGATGGCGAACTCGCGGGTGCAGCCTTCTTCGTGGCTGCTGCTGGTGCGCAGCTTGGTCGGCCAGTAGGGCCAGACCAGCGGCTTGTTCTCGTGCTCGGGTGGCATCGGCATCACCTCGAACTGGGTGACGCTGGCCGCGCCGTGCCGGTTGCTGGTGCCCACGCAGTCGCTGCCGGTGTCGCCGCCACCGATCACGATCACATGCTTGCCGGTGGCCATGATCTGGCCCTTGAGCTTGTCGCCGGCGTTGACCTTGTTCTGCAGCGGCAAGAACTCCATCGCGAAGTGCACGCCGTCCAGCTCGCGCCCGGGCACCGGCAAGTCGCGGCTCTGCTCGCTGCCCCCGGTCAGCAGCACGGCATCGAACTGCGCCTTCAGTTCGTCAGCAGTGATGGTGGTCTTGGCATCGTTGGTCACCTTGCTGGCCGTGCCCTCGGTGGGCCAGGCGCCCACCAGCACGCCGGTCTTGAAGGTGACGCCCTCGGCTTCCATCTGCGCCACGCGGCGGTCGATGTGGCTCTTTTCCATCTTGAAGTCGGGGATGCCGTAGCGCAGCAGGCCGCCGATGCGGCTGTTCTTCTCGAACACCGTCACGCTGTGGCCCACGCGCGCCAGCTGCTGCGCCGCGGCCAGCCCGGCCGGGCCCGAGCCGACCACGGCCACGGTCTTGCCGGTCTTGGTGGCGGGCACCTGTGGCGTGACCCAGCCTTCGGCCCAGGCACGATCGATGATCGCGTGCTCGATGCTCTTGATGCCCACCGCGTCGTCGTTGACGTTGAGCGTGCAGGCCGCTTCACAAGGCGCCGGGCAGATGCGGCCGGTGAACTCGGGGAAGTTGTTGGTGCTGTGCAGCACCGTGATGGCGTTGCGCCAGTCGTCCCGGTACACCAGGTCGTTGAAGTCCGGAATGATGTTGTTGACCGGGCAGCCGCTGTTGCAGAAGGGTGTGCCGCAATCCATGCAGCGGGCGGCCTGCACCTTGGCCTGGTCGTTGTTCAGGCCGATGACGAATTCCTTGTAGTTCTTCACACGCTGGGGCACGGGCTCGTAGCCCTCTTCCAGACGCTCGAACTCCATGAAGCCGGTGATTTTTCCCATGATGCTGGTCCTGTTGGTTCGGGGGGGTCAGATCACTTGGCAGGAACCGACTGCGTCGTGTCGCCCTTGGCCTTGGCCTTGGCGATCGTCTCGTCCTTGGCCGCATTGGCGGCGTTGGCCAATGTCGCCGCGTGGATCTCGCCGAGCGCGCGCTTGTACTCGTTGGGGAAGACCTTGATGAACTTGGCGCGTGCGGCCGCCCAGTCGTCCAGGATCTCGCGGGCGCGCAGGCTGCCGGTCCAGCTGTGGTGCTGCTCGATCAGGCTCTTGAGCAGTTCTTCGTCAGCCTGGCCGTGGTGCCAGACCGCATGGTCGACGGTGGCCGCCTGCTCGTCGGCCGACAACACCTTGACCAGCGACACCATCGCCGGGTTGCAGCGCTTGCTGAACTGGCCGTCCTCGTCGTAGACGTAGGCGATGCCACCCGACATGCCGGCGGCAAAGTTGCGGCCGGTCTTGCCCAGCACCACCGCGGTGCCGCCGGTCATGTACTCGCAGCCGTGGTCGCCGGTGCCTTCCACCACCGCGGTGGCGCCCGACAGGCGCACCGCAAAGCGCTCGCCGGCCACGCCGCGGAAGAAGGCCTCGCCGCTGGTGGCGCCGTACAGCGCGGTATTGCCGATGATGATGTTCTTGGTCGAATCACCGCGGAAGTCGATCGACGGCCGCACAACCACCCGCCCGCCGGAGAGGCCCTTGCCGGTGTAGTCGTTGGCGTCGCCGATCAGGTACTGCGTGATGCCCTTGGCCAGGAAGGCCGCAAAGCTCTGGCCGCCGGTGCCCTCCATCTGCATGAAGATGGTGTGGTCGGGCAGGCCTTCAGGGCGGTGGCGGATCAGCTCACCCGACAGCATGGCGCCCACCGAGCGGTTGACGTTGCGCGTGTCCTGCATGAACTGCACCTTCTCGCCACGCTGGATGGCGGGCTGGCACTTCTCGATCAGCGTCACATCAAGCGCACGCTCCAGGCCATGGTCCTGGTTCTCGACGTGGAAGCGCGGCACGTCGGCCGGCGCGTCGGGCAGGTGGAAGACGCGGCTGAAGTCCAGGCCGCGGGCTTTCCAGTGCGCGATGCCCTTTCGGGTGTCGAGCAGGTCGGCGCGGCCGATCAGGTCGTCGAACTTTCGGATGCCCAGCTGCGCCATGATCTGGCGCGCCTCTTCGGCGACGAAGAAGAAGTAGTTGACGACATGCTCGGGCTTGCCGGCAAACTTCTTGCGCAGCACCGGGTCTTGCGTGGCCACGCCCACCGGACAGGTGTTGAGGTGGCACTTGCGCATCATGATGCAGCCCTCCACCACCAGCGGCGCGGTCGCAAAACCGAACTCGTCGGCGCCCAGCAGCGCGCCGATCACCACGTCGCGGCCGGTCTTCATCTGGCCGTCGGCCTGCACCCGAACGCGGCTGCGCAATCGGTTGAGCACCAGCGTCTGCTGGGTTTCGGCCAGCCCCAGCTCCCAGGGCGTGCCGCAGTGCTTGATCGACGACCAGGGCGACGCGCCGGTGCCGCCGTCGTGGCCGGCGATCACGATGTGGTCGGCCTTGCACTTGGTCACGCCCGCGGCGATGGTGCCCACGCCCACCTCGGACACCAGCTTCACGCTGATGGACGCCCGCGGGTTGGCGTTCTTCAGGTCGTGGATCAGCTGCGCCAGGTCTTCGATCGAGTAGATGTCGTGGTGCGGCGGCGGGCTGATCAGGCCCACGCCCGGCACGCTGTAGCGCAGGAAGCCGATGTAGTCGCTGACCTTGCCGCCGGGCAGCTGGCCGCCCTCGCCAGGCTTGGCGCCCTGGGCCATCTTGATCTGGATCTGATCGGCCGAGACCAGGTACTCGGTGGTCACGCCGAAGCGGCCCGACGCCACCTGCTTGATGCGGCTGCGCAGGCTGTCGCCGTCCTTCAGTTCGTAGTCGGCCTCGATGACCTTGGCGCCGATCACGTCGCTGACCTTGGTGCCGGCGCTGATCTTGATGCCCTTCAGCTCGTTGCGGTAACGCGCCGGGTCTTCGCCGCCTTCACCGGTGTTGCTCTTGCCGCCGATGCGGTTCATCGCGATGGCCAGCGTGCTGTGCGCCTCGGTGCTGATCGAGCCCAGGCTCATCGCGCCGGTGGCGAAGCGCTTGACGATGTCGGCGGCGCTCTCCACCTCGTCCAGCGGCACGGCCTTGCTGGGGTCGAGCTTGAACTCGAACAGCCCGCGCAGCGTGACGTGGCGCCTGCTCTGGTCGTTGATGAGCTGGGCGTATTCCTTGTAGGTGTCGAATTGGCCCGAGCGGGTGGCGTGCTGCAGCTTGGCGATCGCGTCGGGCGTCCACATGTGCTCTTCACCACGCGTGCGCCAGGCGTATTCACCACCGGCGTCGAGCATGGATGCCAGCACCGGATCGTTGCCGAAGGCGGCGCGGTGGGTGCGCAGCGCCTCTTCGGCCACCTCGAACACGCCGATGCCGCCCACCTGCGAGGCGGTGCCACGGAAATACTTCTGCACGAAGCTCTTTTCCAGGCCGATGGCCTCGAACAGCTGCGAGCCGCAGTAGCTCATGTAGGTGCTCACGCCCATCTTGGACATGATCTTGCTCAGGCCCTTGCCGATGGCCTTGACGTAGTTGTAGATCGCCTTCTCGGGGCTCAGCGCGCCGGGCAGCTCGGCATGCAGCGCGGCCAGCGTCTCCATCGCCAGGTACGGATGCACCGCCTCGGCGCCAAAACCCGCCAGCACCGCAAAGTGGTGCACCTCGCGCGCCGAGCCGGTCTCGACCACCAGGCCGGCGGTGGTGCGCTGCCCTTCGCGCACCAGGTGGTGGTGCACCGCCGACAGCGCCAGCAGCGCGGGGATCGCAACGTTGTCGCGGTCCATGCGGCGGTCGGTGATGATGAGGATGTTGTGGCCGCCCTGGATCGCGTCGACGGCCTCGGCGCACAGCGAAGCCAGCTTGGCCTCCACACCTTCACGGCCCCAGGCCAGCGGGTAGGTGATGTTGAGCTCGTAGCTCTTGAACTTGCCGTTGGTGTGCTTCTCGATGGCCCGCAGGCGCGCCATGTCGTCGAAGTCGAGCACCGGCTGGCCCACCTCCAGGCGCATCGGCGGGTTCACCGCGTTGATGTCCAGCAGGTTGGGCTTGGGGCCGATGAAGCTGTTCAGGCTCATCACGATGGCCTCGCGGATCGGGTCGATCGGCGGGTTGGTCACCTGGGCGAACAGCTGCTTGAAGTAGTTGAACAGCGGCTTGTTCTTGTCGCTCAGCACGGCCAGCGGGCTGTCGTTGCCCATCGAGCCGATGGCTTCTTCGCCCGCGGTGGCCATGGGCGCGAGCAGGAACTTGATGTCCTCCTGCGTGGTGCCGAAAGCCTGCTGGCGATCGAGCAGCGATGCGCTGAACGGCTGCGGCTCACCGACCACGTCGATCGAGTCGAGCCGGATGCGCACGTTCTCGATCCACTGGCGATAGGGCTTGGCGAAGGCGAACTGGTTCTTCAGCTCTTCGTCGTCGATGATGCGGCCCTGCTCCAGGTCGATCAGGAACATCTTGCCCGGCTGCAGGCGCCACTTCTTGACGATCTTGCGCTCGGCAAACGGCAGCACGCCGCTCTCGCTGGCCATCACCACCAGGTCGTCGTCGGTGACGATGTATCTGGCGGGTCTCAGACCGTTCCGGTCGAGCGTGGCGCCGATCTGCTTGCCGTCGGTGAAGACCATCGCCGCCGGGCCGTCCCAGGGCTCCAGCATCGCGGCGTGGTACTCGTAGAAGGCGCGGCGGCGCTGGTCCATCAGCTCGTGGTTCTCCCAGGCCTCGGGAATCATCATCATCGCGGCGTGCGCCAGCGGGTAGCCGCTCATCGTCAACAACTCGAGCGCGTTGTCGAAGGTGGCGGTGTCGCTCTGGCCCTCGAAGCTGATCGGGTAGAGCTTCTTGAGATCCTCCCCCAGCACCGGGCTCTTCATCACGCCCTCGCGGGCGCGCATCCAGTTGAAGTTGCCCTTGACGGTGTTGATCTCGCCGTTGTGCGCCACCATCCGGTAGGGGTGGGCCAGCGGCCATTCCGGGAAGGTGTTGGTGGAGAAGCGCTGGTGCACCAGCGCCAGGGCCGACACCACGCGTGGATCGGCCAGATCCTTGTAGTACTGGCCCACCTGGTCGGCCAGCAGCAGGCCCTTGTAGATGATGGTGCGGCAGCTCATGCTGGGCACGTAGTACTCGCGGCTGTGGGTGAGTTGCAGGCGCTGGATCGAGGCGGCCGCGGTCTTGCGGATCACGTAGAGCTTGCGCTCCAGCGCGTCGGGCACGATCACGTCGGTGCCGCGGCCGATGAAGATCTGGCGGATCACCGGCTCTTTCTCGCGCACCGCGGGGCTCATCGGCATGTCGCGGTCGACCGGCACATCGCGCCAGCCCAGCAGCACCTGGCCTTCCACCTTGACGGCGCGGGTCAGCTCGTTCTCGCAAGCCAGGCGGCTGGCCTGCTCCTTGGGCAGGAAGATCATGCCCACGCCGTACTCGCCCGGGGGCGGCAGCACCACGCCCACCGAGCCGTCGGGCGCGCGGCCGTTCGCGGCCATCTCGGCGCGGAAATACTCGTCCGGGATCTGGATCAGGATGCCCGCGCCGTCGCCCATCAGCTTGTCGGCACCCACCGCACCCCGGTGGTCCAGGTTCTCCAGGATCTTCAGGCCCTGCTCGACGATGCTGTGCGCGCGCTGACCCTTGATGTGGGCAACAAAACCGACACCGCAGGCGTCTTTCTCATGGGCCGGATCGTAGAGACCATGCTGGGCCAGCGACTGGATCTCGGCGGCCGTGGCCGGGGACTGGGCCGCAGGGCTGCCAGCCACGGGGGAAACCATGCCTGTGGGTTGATCGGTCATGGCGCACTCCTTCGCATTTCGGGGGATGGGAATTTACTGCAGTGCAGCAAGGGATTCAAGTTCAATTAAATGGGGTCAGACTTATTTAAATCCGCACTCGCGCCGGCCAGGCCTGTTAAATGGGGACAGACCAATCGCGCAACCCAGCCGGAACGGCGAGCAAGTCTTGCGCCGGGTGGCCTGCCGCCAACCGACGGTCGCGGCCGGCACCGCCCGATCAGGCGCGGGGTTTGGGAGGCCGGCCGCGTGGCCGCGGCTGCACCGGCCGGGCCGCCTGCTGCGCCAGTCCGGCCAGAAACGCCGCATCACCGACCGCCCAGCCCTTGCGCCCGGCCTCGGCCAGCGCGGCCACACGGGCCGCTGGCAGGCCTTCGTCCAGCCGACGGCGGTAGGCGGCTTCGCGCTCGAACGGGGTGTTGCCCAGGGCCCACCAGGCGCTGCTTTCGGTGAGCAAGGGGTCGCGGCGCAAGCCCAGGTGGTGCCCGGCACTGCACCAGGCATGGTCGGCCGCCGACACCACCCCACCGCCGCGCACCGCATGCAGGTCGATGAACAACATCGCCTCCAGCAACGACTCACCCGGTTGCACCACCGCGGTGCGGAACCGCCCGGCCCACAGCGTGCCACGCCGGCCGTGGCGCCGGTTGAACGCCGCACCGTAGCGCCGGCCCAGGCCCTGCATCAGCGCCCCCAGCGCGTTGGCGCTGGCCGGCGTCAGCAGCAGATGCACATGGTCGGCCAGCAGCACGTAGGCATGCACGGCCACCTGGTGCTGCAGCGCCGATTCACGCAGCGCGGCCAGAAACTGCTGCCGGTCCTCGTCGTCGACGAACACCGGCTGCGCGCTGTGGCCGACCAGCGCCACCAGATGGGCGGCGCCGGCCACGGCCAGGCGGGGCAGCCGGGCCATGCCGATCAGGCCGCCGGCACGCCGAGGCCCGGACCGCCGGGCGCGATGCCCAGTGGCAGCCCCTCCAGCGCGCCGAAGGCATCACGCCCGGTCAGGCGTCGGTGCTCGCGCGCGGCGAAACGGTCGGTCATGCCGGCCACGTAATCGGCCACGGCGCGGTGGCGGTCGGGCTGGGCGGCATAGTCGTCGGGCATCTCGCCGGGTGCATGCACATAGGCGGCGAACAGCTCGCGCACCACCGTGCGGGCCACGTCGGTGGTGCGCATCACTTGGCGGTGGCGGTACAGCGCGGCAAACAGCAAGCGCTTGAGTGCGGTGATGTCGGCAAACATCGCCTCGGAATGCCGCAGCAGCCGCGGCATGCGCCGCGCCGCATCGGCGCTGGCCGGCGCCGCATCGGCCAGCGCGGCGGCGGTGGCGTCGATCACGTCGTGCACCTGTGCCGACAGCATGCGGCGGATGGTGTCGAACAGCAGCCGGCGCCCGGGCATGCCCGCCAGCGCCGGGTGCTGCGCCAGCGCCTCGTCGCGGTAGCGTCGCACCAGCGCCAGATCGTCCAGCTGGTCGAAGGTGATCAACCCCGAGCGCACACCGTCGTCGATGTCGTGCGCGTTGTACGCGATCTGGTCGGCCAGGTTGGTCAGTTGCGCCTCCAGGCTGGGCTGGCTGCCGTCGAGAAAACGCCGTGCCACGCCGCCCGGCTGCAGCGCATCGAGCGCCAATGCGTCGCGGCGGCTGCAGTGCTTGAGGATGCCCTCGCGCGTTTCGAAGCTCAGGTTCAGCCCGTCGAAGGCCGGGTAGCGGATCTCCAACTGATCGACCACGCGCAGGCTTTGCAGGTTGTGCTCGAAGCCGCCATGGCCCTTCATGCAGTCGTGCAGCGCATCCTGCCCGGCATGGCCGAAGGGCGTGTGGCCCAGGTCGTGCGCCAGCGCGATGGCCTCGACCAGGTCTTCGTTCAGCCCCAGGCCGCGGGCGATAGACCGGCCCAGCTGGGCCACCTCCAGCGAGTGGGTGAGCCGGGTGCGGAACAGGTCGCCCTCGTGGTTGATGAAGACCTGCGTCTTGTAGACCAGCCGCCGAAAGGCGGTGCTGTGCACGATGCGGTCGCGGTCACGCTGGAAGGCGTCGCGCAACCGCACCGGCGGCTCGGGGTAGTGGCGGCCGCGGCTGGCGGCGGGGTCGCTGGCGTAAGGCGCCGGCGCGGCGGCCGAAGCAGCAGCCAAGGCCATGCCTGCCGAATCAGGCGGCCGCGGCATGTGCCGCGATCACCTCGCCGACCAGCGCATCGGGCGCCGGCCGCACCGCCGCGCGGCCCAGGCCGTCGATCACGACGAAGCGGATCTCGCCGCCCTCGGCCTTCTTGTCGACGCGCATCAGGTCCATCCAGCGCGCCAGCGGCAGCACCGACAGTGGCGGCGCCTGCACCGGCAGGCCGGCGCGCTGGCACAGCTTCTTCAGACGCGGCACCAGCGCTGCCTCCACCAGCCCCAGCCGCGCCGACAGCTCGGCCGCCAGCACCATGCCGCAACCCACCGCCTCGCCGTGCAGCCAGGCGCCGTAGCCCAGGCCGGTCTCGATGGCATGGCCGAAGGTGTGGCCGAAGTTGAGGATTGCGCGCAGGCCGCCTTCGCGCTCGTCCTGGCCCACGACATGCGCCTTGATCTCGCACGAGCGGCGCACCGCATGCGCCAGCGCCGCCTTGTCGCGCGACATCAGCGCATCGAGGTTCAACTCGATCCAGTCGAGAAACTGGACATCGGCTATCGGCCCGTACTTGATCACCTCGGCCAGCCCGGCCGACAGTTCGCGCGCCGGCAGGGTGTCCAGCACGTCCAGATCGCAGATCACCCGCGCCGGCTGGTAGAAGGCGCCGATCATGTTCTTGCCCAGCGGGTGATTGATCGCGGTCTTGCCGCCCACCGATGAATCCACCTGCGCCAGCAGCGTGGTGGGCACCTGCACGAAGGGCACGCCGCGCATGTAGCAGGCCGCGGCAAAACCCGCCATGTCGCCCACCACGCCGCCGCCCAGCGCATACAGCACCGTCTTGCGGTCGCAGCCCGCGCCCAGCAGCTGGTGATAGATCAGCTCCAGCGTGGCCGCGGTCTTGTATTGCTCGCCATCGGGCAACGCGATCTGCAGCACGCGGCGGTGGCGCGTGGCCAACTGCGCGGCCAGACGCTCGGCGTACAGCGGCGCCACCGTGGTGTTCGTGACGATCAGCGCATCGGCCGACGCCGGCAACCCGGCCCAGGACTTGGCATCACCCAGCAGGCCGCAGCCGATGTGGATGTGGTAGCTGCGCTCGCCAAGGGCGATGGGGACGTGGGTGGTGGAAATGGAAGGCGCGGCGGCGGTCATGGGGCGGCAGTGTATGCGCGCGTCCTGATCGACGACATGATCGCCAACGATGGCGGACAAAGCCGGTCTCGAGGTCACATGGAGGGCCGATCATCGGCAAGCGCCGAGGGATCCGCTCGGGTGAATACTCAGGTGCTGCTCGGCACAGCTTGTGCGTGTAGCTTCAGGCCCAGCGCCTTTGCAACTTTCAGTATGGTCGCAAAACTGGGATTCCCCTCCGCGCTGAGTGCGCGATAGAGGCTCTCACGGCTCAGGCCGGCGTCTCTGGCCACTTGTGTCATGCCTTTGGCGCGAGCGATGTCACCCAGCGCGCGTGCGATTCCCACCGCGTCATCAGGCGCCTCCATGAGCCAGGCATCGAGATAGGCCGCCATCTCCTCGGGCGTTCGAAGATGTTCTGCCAGGTCGTAGGGCGTCGTCTTTACCCTGGCGGGCTTTGGGGCTGCAATGACTTTGGCCATCACCTTCACTCCTTCAAGTTCCTATTGAGCGCCAGTGCCTTGGCGATGTCCTTGGCCTGTGTGCCCTTGTCGCCGCCCGCCAAGAGCAGGAGCAGCCTGTCTCCGCGCCACGAAAAGTAGACCCTGTATCCCGGACCGACGTCGACCTTCAACTCGGAGACGCCTTCCGTGAGATGGCGGTAGACCCCGGGATTGCCGTGAATCAGGCGGTCCACGCGCATGAGCACGCGCGCTCGGCCGGTCAGATCTTTCAGGCTGTCGATCCAGTTGCGGTACTCGTCGGTCTTCTCGACACGCATGCAAAAGTGTAGCCCATGGGCCACGAATCAACAATGCCGAAACAACAAGGCCTCGGCATCGGGTCTGTCCGCCCGCTGCGGAGTGCAAGCACGGCGGCCGTCATGAATCGCTCAAAGACGGAGAAGCCCCTGGCGGCCACCCGCCACTGCATCGACGACCAGCCGGCGGTCGAAGCTGGCCAGCCGACCACCATGTGCGCAGGCCAGCGCCAGCAGATAACTGTCGGTCACCTGGCCGTGGCTCAGCAGTCGGTTCGCGTCGAGCCTCTCGCCGTCGAGCAGGCTGAGATCATCCGGCCAGAAACTGTGGCCAGGAAGCTGACGCAATGCCACCAACAAGGGGGCAACGGCTGCGGGCGAGCCTGGGGAATTGGGGTAACGGGGATTGCCGACGATGCGCAGCAGCCCGTTCTCGGTCGTGGGGCAAGTCGACCAAGCCAAGTGGCCCACCTCGCCGAACCAGGCATGGGCCGCATCGTGTTGCACATGGACCGGGTCGACCAGTGCGATCAGCACATTGACGTCCAGCAGGTACGTGGTCACGACTCGTCGCGCAATTGATTCACCAGCTCGAGCGTCACCGGCTTGGCGCCCGCACCCACCTGCAACAAGGGCACACCATTTCGCGTCGCGGAAATGGGCGCCTCGCGCCGCAACGATTGGCGGGCCAGCGCAGAAATCACTTCACCCACGCTCTTGTGCTGCCGCGCGGCCAGGCTTCTGGCCGCAGCCAGCACATCGTCATCCAGCGCCAAAGTCGTTCGCATCGCCATCACCCGCGTGAGCATCAAACATCACGCATCTTACTTCGACGCGACTCTGCTCAGCAACGCCGAACGTCGACTAGCCAGACACCGGCGGCAGCACCCGTCCCACCGTGGCCGGCACCTGCATCGGATCGACCAGCCCAGCCAGCTCCAGCTGCATCAGCACCATGTTGACCAGCGTGGGCACCGAAGGCCGGCCGGTTTCGATGATGAAGTTGGCGGTCTCGCGGTAGAGCGGATCACGCTCGCGGTACAGCTCTCGCAGCCGGCGCAGCGGGTCTTTCACCTGCAGCAGCGGGCGCTGGGTGTCGTGGCGCAGACGGCGAAACAGTTCTTCGGGCGTGGAGCGCAGATAGACCACCTGGCAATGGGCCTTCAGTGCCACGCGGTTGGCCTCGCGCAGCACCGCGCCGCCCCCGGTGGCCAGAACGATGCCGTGCTGCTGGCACAGCGCCGCGAGGGTGTCCTGCTCCAGATCGCGGAAAGCAGCCTCGCCATGCTGCTCGAAATACACCCGGACCGAGCCGCCGATGGCGTGCTCGATCTCATGGTCGCTGTCGACGAAGCGCCAGCCCAGCGCGCGGGCCAGGTGCCGGCCGACGGTGGACTTGCCACTGCCGGGCATGCCGACCAGGGCCAGCGGGAAAGAACTCAATCCCGACTCAAGGCACGCAGGCTGGCACAGGCCGGGGATCATTGGACACGTTCAGCGCGAACGATGTCGCCACCCCGCTAGGTGAGCGCACCGTCAAAGACACAACCCCTCGGTTTGTCGTATCAAAACCAACTGCAATTGTCGCTATAGATGCTTCTGACGTACTTGGGACGGTACCGCCTCCAACTACGGAGACGCTCAATCCAACGGTCGGCGTAACCGCTGTCACTACAGACCCCGCGGCCACCGGATTGAATCGTCCAACCGCACCCCCTGCTGCAAATGGACTGGCTGGATCGTAGCCATTCGAGTCCGCGACCAAGAAACTCAGAGTGCCAGACCCGCCCATCTGTACAACGCCGTTTTGTGCCACCGGCACGAACAGCGCTGTTGCGGTGGGCGACGTACCTGTTTGCAGCCTGATCTTCGAGCACGTCGAAGGCAATATCGAAGTATCTGCCCACAGCATTCGCGCGGCAGACGTTGAGAGCACGGTCGGAACAGCTCGGCGAACATATACCTTTCCAGCGCCACTCCACACGTTGTCGCAAGTACCGCCAGCCATTGATGGGATCGATGGGTTCAGCGCCAGCAACGCATTGGTATCGATGGTCGATCCAGTGCCTGATGCGCTAGGCGCTCGACATGCAAGCTTATTGTCGATATCAGTCGGCACAAATTCATCAACCGACGCCAAGTATTGACCGTCGTAATTCCGATCCTTGTGAACATTACCAAGGTCTTGGAACGGCTCGCCTATGTCGTAGACATTGTTTCCATTCTGGTCAATGAAAGACTCCTCGCCCAGAGCATAGGCCGTTACGGTAACGCGACCATCTTCAGGCCGAGGACTAGCCGAAACAAACTGCGCAGTTGTCCGAGCAATACCATTGACCATTGCTGTGCGTCGAATCGCCTCGACCTGACCGCCTTCGGTCACGAAGTTAATGGATGTCCCCTCTGGAACTGGATTGCCACTGCGGTCAGCAGCAATAATTGTGTAGGTATTTACCGTTCCGTCAATGTTCAAGCCTTCAATATTCAAGGCTTGTTGCGACATCGAGAAGTTCAACTGAGAAGGCAAACCGACGCCAACACTCAGATTGCTGGAAACAGTCGCAATATTCGGTGCACCGACCAACGAGGCCGCTACTCGTATGGGGGTAGGCTGGGTGCCCGCAATGACCAGCACAGTCACCCTACCTGCCGCATCCGACTGCTGTGTGATCTCGAAGGGCTGGCCTAGTGCAGGACGCACACCACCTTGCAGCGTAACACCTCCGCTCTCGGTCAGTAGTTTGAGCAACACCTGACGATTTGGCAGGATATTGCCAGCGGCATCGCGCACCTCAAACGTAAGTGTCGAACTCTCAGTAAATCCAGAACCCCGGATATAGATGACTTCTGGCGAGGCCGAAACAAACGCCAGACTTGTAGCGCTTGGCGCATCAATCGGCAAATCAAGAGCCACTGCACCAGACGCACCGACGATAGCTGCCTGCAACTTGTCGGCCGATTGAAGTGCCCCGCAGCCAACATCTTTGTACTGCAGAGTTACAGTCGGAGTTGTTGCGGAGAAACTGGCCGGAGACAGGGTTGCCTTGCCGAGGCTGACGCACGCCGAAGTCACACTGACGTTTACCGGAGACCCGACGCTGGCACCGGCCAGAGTCAAGGTGAGCGTGGTTTGAGCATATGGGCCCAGTCGAGCCACAGCGGATGTGAAATTGGTTAGCGAAACGTTTGTTGCCTGAATCTGGAAGCCCGACGTACTTTGCAGTTTCACGCCTGCGTAATCGGTGGTAGCCGTCACCTCATCGGCTCCTGCCACCGTAGAACTGACAGGCGACAAAACCACGACCGCCCTGCCATCGCTATTTGTGAGAGCGGTGGCGATATTGGTCTTTGCCAATTGACGAACGACAGAAAAGGTAACCACCTGTCCGGCTACGGGAGCCCCAGCCCCATCTCGCAAGGTGGCAGTGACAGTAGCGGGCGATGCCGAACTGATCGACGTCGACGACAAAGCGGTCTGCAAATCGGGTGGTGTAGAACTGGCCGCAGAGGACACCCTCAACACCACTGAATCTGAAACAGTTACGCCGCCCACCGTAACGCGAGCCACCACCACCTCGGCCCCATTGCTGGAAGTGCTTTTCGGCGATGCGACGACTTCGGCAGTGCCCGTATTGTTGGTGGCGGATGTAGTCTGGTTGAAACTGACCAGGCCATAGGTTCCCGCAACCGTCACAACAGCACCAGACACCTCCGTCCCGTGGGTGTCCAGTACTCGGACTCGGATCGTGGACGGCTGACCAGCGCTGACGTTGGAATTGCTCGGTGTTATGACGATGGACGGTTGATCGCCGACCAGTTGAACCGGCAACGAACTCTCTGCAGCCAGCCCGGCAACGGTGACACTTGCTGTCAGTGTTTCCGCAGAATTCAACGAGGCATCAGTCGGAAGAACCTTGGTCGTGGCCTGCCCGTTGGCGTCAGTTACGACTGAACGGGCATCCAGCGTCACCAAATCAGAAAGCGCAGTGAACCGAACAGGCACACCTGATACAGGTTGTCCAGTCAACCCCAATACGGTCGCAGTGAGCGTGCTCTTGCCTGCAGATACCTGCAAGATATTGCTGGCCGGCGAGAGTGCCAATTGTATCGTGGGAACGCTTCCGTTAACGGTGAAAGCGGCCGTTGATTGGAAGGTGACGCCATCGAGCACAGCGGTCGCGATCAATTCATCCGCGCCAAACGCACCACCACCAACCTTGCTCAAAATCGCAGATGCAGATCCATCGGCATCGGTTGCTAGCGAAATCCTACTCAGAGCTGCCAAGCCGCCTCGGCCGGTTTTTAGGTCAACGACTTTGCCCGACAGTGGATTGCCTTGAGCGTCACGCAGATTGACGGTGACGACTGCCGCCGTTGTGCTCGTAATGGTAGAAGACGACAAGGCCACAGTCAGCGTGGAGGCACCGCCAGCCGAGGCTGCCACATTCAGAACTACAGGTGCGCTAATGGCCACGCCGCCAACCGTCGCGGAGGCCACGATCTGATCCGCACCATTGCTCGAAGCAGTTAGTGGAGAGACGCGGACCTGAGCGATGCCCGACGCGTTGGTCGCGACAGTTGCGGCATCGAACGACGACAATCCGAACGTCGACTTCAAGCTTACTATCGTCCCAGCGGATACAGGTTGATTCGACGCGTTCTTTACCGATATCGTGAGAGTTGCCGGGCTTGCTGCCGACACGGTCGAAACGCTGGCCAGTATCGACAGCGATGGTGTGTCCGCCACAACCTGAACTGGCAGTACGCTCTGCAATGCTTGTCCACTAACCGTAGCGGACGCCAGAATGGTTTCAGCCGATGCTTGCCCCGCAGTAGTCGGAGATGCCAAGACCGAGGCTATCCCAACGCTGTTGGTAAGCGCCGACGGGGCCCCCAACGTGACCCTACCGGACGAAGTGGTAAACGACACCGGCGTATTTGCGACCGAGTTGCCGGCTGCATCACGAATTTCGGCTCGAATGGTTACTGGTCCCGCGGCCGCGCTCAAGGTTGTTGACGTCGCACTCATGCTGATCACCGGCGCGTTCCCGGCAACTGTGAAAGCCGCACGCCCGGTAATAGTTGTTGGGTCGAGGTTTACTGTCGCCACAATATCGTCCGCACCGGAAGCGCCACTGGTCAACGCATATAGCGCAGCAGTTGCAACGCCACTGGAATCCGTGGCCGCTGACGCAACACTAAGCTTTGCCAAACCACCTCGATCCATCGACAGATCAACCACACGACCAGCAATCGGCGCACCCTTGGCGTCCCGCACCGTGACCGTCACAACGGCAGCGTTGGCTGGCGTGATAGTTGGCGACGAAAGCGCCACAGTGACTGTTGGCGAGGCGGTGCCAGTCCCCCCGCCGGAAGTACCGCCGTCCGAGAGGAGCGGTGTTCCCGCATCGCCGCTGCCACCACCGCCGCATCCCACCAGCGCCAGCACCAAAAGGCCGGCCACCCAAGACCTGATCTTCACGAAACTCATTTCAAAAACTCCCCATCGGGCATGGTGCTGTTCGGCACGCCGTCGCTGTCAGCGCGCCGCGGCGCGCTCGGTCACGATCTTGGGCGTGATGAAGATCAGCAGTTCGGTCTTGGTGGACACCTTGGTGGTGTTGCGGAACAGCGCGCCGACATAAGGCACGTCGCCCAGCAGCGGCACCTTGTTGATGTCGGTCGAATCGTTCTGGGTGAAGATGCCGCCGATCACCACGGTGCCGCCGTTCTCCACCAGCACCTCGGTCTTGACGTGCTTGGTGTCGATGGCAAAGCCCTGCGTGGTGGCCTGGCCGACGCTGTCCTTGTTGATGTCCAGCGTCATGATCACGCTGCCCTCGGGCGTGATCTGCGGCTTGACCTGCAGCTTCAGGTTGGCCTTGCGGAACTGGATCGACGTGGCGCCGCTGCTGGTGGCCACCTGGTAGGGCAGCTCGGTGCCCTGCTCGATGATGGCCTCGTTCTGGTCGGCGGTGATCACGCGCGGGCTGCTGATGATCTTGCCCTTGCCGTCGGCCTCCAGCGCCGACAGCTCCAGGTTCAGAAAGCGGTTGGCCGCCGGACTGAACAGCGACAGCGCGAAGCTGGGCAGGGTCTGGCCACCGAACACCGAGTTGATGGTGTTGCCCGGCAGGCTGACGAACTGCGAGTCCGGCAGATAGCTGGTGCCGGTGACCGGCGTCTGCAGCGTCTGCACACCAACGTTCGAGTAGTTGCCACCGATGGTGACGTAGTTGCCGCCGCCGATCTTGTAGCCCGGGATGCCGCCCTGCAGGCCGCGCAGGTCGGTGGTGCCCAGCTTGACGCCCAGCGTGCGGCCGAACTTGTCATCGGCCTCGACGATGCGCGCCTCGATCAGCACCTGGCGCACCGGGATGTCGATCTTGCCGATCAGCACCTGCACCTCTTCGAGCTTGCTCGGGATGTCGGTGACGAAGAGCTGGTTGGTGCGGGTCTCGAAGATCACGCTGCCACGCGGCGACAGGATGCGCTGGGCCTGCGCCGCACCGCCACCACCGCCGCCGGCACCCCCCGCCGCGCCACCGCCGCCACCGCCGCTGCCACCGCCGCTTTGCCCGGTGAGGCCCTTGGCCACCTCCTCGGCCTTGGTGTAATTGAGCTGGAAGCTCTGGGTGCGCGTGGGCTCGAGCTCGGCGATCTTCTTCTTGGCCTCCAGATCAACCTGCTCCTTGGCGGCCAGTTCGTCCTTGGGCGCGATCCACAGCACGTTGCCGCTCTTGCGCACGCCCAGACCCTTGCTCTGCATGATGATGTCGAGCGCCTGGTCCCAGGGCACGTCTTTCAGCCGCAGGGTGACGTTGCCGGTCACGGTGTCGCTGGTCACCACGTTGAAGTTGGTGAAGTCGGCGATCACCTGCAGCAGCGCACGCACCTCGATGTTCTGGAAGTTCAGGCTCAGCTTCTCGCCGGCAAAACCCGGGCCCTGGGTCAGCTTGTTCGGGTCGACCTTCAACGGCCGCACTTCCAGCACGAACTGGTTGTCGGTCTGGTAGGCGCTGTGCTCCCAGTTGCCACGCGGCTCGACCACCATGCGCACCCGCTCGCCGCTCTGGAAGGTGGCGATGCTCTGCACCGGCGTGCCGAAGTCGGCCACGTCCAGGCGCCGGCGCAGGGTCTCGGGCAGGCTGGAGCGCAGGAACTCGACCACCAGGCTCTGACCCTGCTGGCGGATGTCCACACCCACCTGCGTGCTGGCCAGCGAGACGATCACACGGCCCGAGCCATCGGTGCCGCGGCGGAAATCGATGTCGCGCAGCGGCAGCTGTTCGCGGTTCTGCGGCGAGGCAAAGTGCGTCGCGTCACCGGTGCTGGCAGCCACCGCCGGGGCGGCGCTGTTCTCGAGCACCACCACCAGCACCTTGCCTTGCAACTCGGCGCGGTAGCTGGCGGCCTGGCGCAGGTTGAGCACCAGGCGCGTGCGCTCGCCGGTCTGGGCGATGGCCACGCTGCGCAGGTTGCCCTGGTTGATGTCGACCACCGACTTGCCGATGGCGTTGCCCACCGCGGGCAGGTCGAGCGCCACGCGCGGCGGGGTCTGCACCGCAAAGCCGTTGGGCACCGCGGCCAGCGGCTCGCTCATTTCGATGCGCACCACTTCCGCACCGGCCTGCTGGGTGCTGGTGATGGCCTGGATGGCATTGCCTGCCGCCGATTGCGCCAGCGCGACCATCGGCGCGGCGCATGCCAGCAGGAAGGCGGCAAGCCGGGTGCGCCACTGGGGCATGGTGGTCTTCTCCTGCAGATCGTTCCGCATTGGGTTCATCGCGCCTTCTCCTGCCCACGCTCCTGCAACTGCAGCGTGGCGTTGCGCTCGGTCCATTCACCGGCAGCGTCCTGCACGATCTCGCGCAGCGCCACCTCGGTCTCGGTGATGCGCAGCACACGGCCGTAGTTCTGGCCCACGTAATCGCCGGCCTTCACCTGGTAGAGCAGGTTGTCCACACGCAGCAGGGCAAACGGCCGACCGGCCTTGCTGACACTGCCCACCATCGACATGGCGTCCAGCGGGTAGGCCTCCAACGGCTCTTTGCGGCGGTTCATCTCGGCGGCCAGCAGCGAGTTGGGCTGCCGCGCCTCCTGCTTGAGCGCCACGGTCAGCTTTTGCGTGCTGAACGGATCGACCTGCTGCGCGTTGGCGTAGGGCGTGGCCTCGAACTTCTTGGGTGCGGCCAACGGCTGCACGCTGGGCCGCACCTCGCGGCGTTGCTGGTCCATCCAGTCCTGCAACTCCTGGGTGTCGCCGTCGCAGCCGACCAGCAGGGCACCGCCCAGCGCCAGCAGCAGCGCGATGGCGCCATGGCGCGTCAAGCGGCCGCCGCGGATCCGGCTTGGCCGGTCTGCCAGCGGCTGCCCCCCTGGGGGGGAGGCGCCGTAGGCGCTACGGGGGGGGATGGATCTCATTTGCGCGGCGCCTTGTTCTTGGCCTCGGCCTCGCGCGCCTTGCGCACCTCGGCCAGCTCGGCGCCGTCGAGGTAGCGGTAGGTGCGCGCCACGGCGTCCATCGTCAGCGTGCCGGCGGCATCCTTGGCCGGGGTGATGGCCAGGTTGTGCAGCGTGACGATGCGTGACAGGTTGGCCACGTCGGCGGTGAAGGCGCCGATGTCGTGGAAGCGGCCGGTCACGCGCACGGCGATCGGCAGCACCGCGTAGTAGTCCTT
>MESD01000059.1 GCA_001770815.1 Burkholderiales bacterium RIFCSPHIGHO2_12_FULL_69_20 | reverse complement strand
GCGCCTGCGATCAGGTCGATGTGAACGGCTCGGTCACGTAGAACATGATCTTGCCGTCCACATCGACCTGATCGCAGGCGCGTGCGCGCTCGAAGCCGTTGTCGTTCAGCCAGAGCGCTGTGTAGCGCGTACCGGGCCGCTTCTTCAACGCGGCGAACAGCTCGGGCGAATCGGCCATCTGCGGCACCGCGCGCGGGCTCACGAACGAGGCACACTGCACCTGCTTCAGGCCCGAAGCAGCGAGCGCGTCGATGAGTTCCAGGCGCTCGGCCAGGGGGTAGGACGCTTTCTCCATCTGGAAGCCCTCGCGCGGGCCCTCTTCGTGGAATTCGACCTGGCGGGGAAACGACGTCATCGCTGGGCTCCTTCAGTAGGCTGACCGCTGGGGGGTCGTGGGTTCACTCGGCGCTTGCCGCAATGGGCGCGACTTCACCCAAGTGCTGGTGGCGTTCGACCATGTCGCCCACCACGCAGCGGATGCTCGCCACGGCCCCGTCGAAGGGCGCGCTCACGTGCAGTTCCATCTTCATCGACTCGAGCACGATCACCGTCTGGCCGGTCGACACGGCGTCACCGGCGGCGGCTTTGACGGCCACCACCTTGCCCATCATCGGCGCCAGCAGTGCCCCCGCCACCTCGGCGTCGCCCAGTGCGCCACCCAGGTAGGGCGTGCAAGTGAAGACACTGCGCCCGAGCGGGCTGCTCAGCTCGATGCCGGCGGCATCGCCCACCAAAGCCACCTCGAGCGTGCGGCCATCAAAATGCAGCAGGTGGTGGCCGTTGGGCATCGCGGCGAGGGACGTGCGCTCGCCACGCTCGCCCAGCACCAAGTCGATGGCGCCGTCCGCCCGCGGCGCGGCAAAGCGCACGGGCCATTCGGATTCGCCGCTCTTGAGCACCAGGCCGGGAAGCGGCGCCGCTGCCACGGCTCCGGCGCCCAGCCGCCAGCCCGTGAAGCCCCGCGCCTGACTCCAGCAGCCGAGTTCCGGGGTTGCCGCGCGTTGCAGGCCCAGCCAATGCACGGCGGCTGCGGCCACATGCTCGGCCGGCACCTGCGGCGCGGGCCGGGCCGTGGCCGATGCGGCGAAAGTCTCGTCGATCAACCGGGTGTGGAAGCTGCCGTCCAATGTTTGCGGCCACTGCAGCAGTTCGTGCAGGAACTGCAGGTTGGTCGTCAGGCCGATGACGGTGCTGTCGCGCAGCCCGGCGGCCAACGCACGTCGCGCAGATTCGCGATTGGGGCCGCGCGACACCAGCTTGGCGATCATCGAGTCGTAGAACGGCGAAATCTCGTCGCCGCTCTCGACGCCCGATTCAATTCGAACCGCCGCGCGCGAGAAGTCCACCCGTTCCAGCCGTCCCGTGGTGGGCAGAAAACCGGCCTCGACGTCCTCGGCGCACAGCCGGGCCTCGAAAGCATGGCCCTCACAACGCACGTCGGACTGCGCCAAGGGCAGCCGGCCGGTGTCGGCAATGCGCAGTTGCAACTCCACCAGGTCGAGTCCCGTGACCTCCTCGGTGACCGGGTGCTCGACTTGCAGGCGCGGATTCACTTCGAGGAAGAAGTAGTCGTTGCCGGTGACGACGAACTCCACCGTGCCAAGGCCGCGGTAGTTCACACCGGTGGCCAGCTTCACGGCGTCGGCCAGCAGGCGCTCGCGCAACGCGGGCGGCAGGCCGGCACTCGGCGCCTCTTCGATCACCTTCTGGTGGCGGCGCTGCAAGGTGCATTCGCGTTCGAACAGGTGGACGGCCTGGCCGTTGCCGTCGCCGGCCACCTGCACCTCGATATGGCGCACGCGCGGCAGGTACCGCTCGACGATCAGTTCGCCGTTGCCGAAGGCCTTCTCGGCTTCGCGCATGGCGCTTTCGACGCGCGCCTCAAGACCGTCCAGCGTGTCGACCACCGCCATGCCGCGGCCACCGCCGCCGGCCACGGCCTTGAGCAACACGGGCAGCGGCATGCCGCTCACCGCGCGCACCACGGCGGCGGGGTCGGTCATGCCACCCTCGCTGCCAGCGATCGTCGGCACGCCCATGCGCGCAGCTTCACGCTTGGCCTGCGCCTTGCCGCCCAGGCGCTCCATGGTCTCGGCCGTGGGGCCGATGAAGATGAGCCCAGCGGCATCGAGCGCACGCACGAAATCCGGGTTCTCGGAAACGAAGCCGAATCCGGGGTGCACGGCATCGGCGCCGACGCGCTTGGCCGCCGCCACGATGGCATCGATGCGCAGGTAGCTGTCGGTGGGCGCGGCGCCGCCGATCTCGACCGATTCGCCGATCTCGCGCACATGGCGCGCATGGCGATCGGCCGTGGAATGCACGGTGGCGACCTTCAGGCCCAGGCGCCGGCAGGTGCGCGCGATGCGGCAGGCGATCTCGCCGCGGTTGGCAATCAGAACCTTGTGGATGTGTTGCATGTCAGAAGCGGAAGATGCCGAAGGGCGTGGGCTTGGGTGCGGTGCGCGACGCCAGATCGAGCATCAGGCCCATCACGTCGCGCGTTTCCACCGGGTCGATGATGCCGTCGGCCCACAGGTTGGACGAGAAGTTGTCGGCCGGCTGGAAGTCTTCGTAGACCTTGCGCACCGGGGCCTTGAACGCCTCCTCCTCCTCGGGCGTCCACTCGCGTCCTTCGGTCTTGTTGATCTGGCGCCGCACCAGGGCCATCACGGTGGCCGCCTGCTCGGGGCCCATGATCGCGGCGCGCGCGTTCGGCCACGCGAACATCGCGGTCGGGTTGAACGGCCGGCCGCACATCGCCAGGTAGCCCGCGCCGTAGGACGCGCCGATGATGATGGTGTACTTGGGCACGTTGGCCGAGGCCATGGCGGTGATCATCTTCGCGCCCGCCTTGGCGATGCCCGACTGCTCGGCCGCGCGACCGACCATGAAGCCGGTGACGTCGGCCATGAACAACAACGGAATGTCGCGCTGGCAGCACAGGTCGATGAAGTGCGCCGCCTTCATCGCGCTTTCGGGGAACAGCACGCCCTGGTTGGCGAGGATGCCGACTTCGTGGCCATGGATGCGGGCGAAGCCGGTCAGCAGCGTGTCGCCGAACAGCGGCTTGAATTCCTGGAAGCGGCTGTCGTCGACGAAGCGGGCCAGGATCTCGCGCGTGTCGGTGGGAATCTTCGGGTCGCGGCTGATGAGGCCGTGGATCTCACGCGGATCGAAGCGCGGCGGCAGGCTCGACTGCTTGGTCCAGCGTGGCTTCGGTGCTTCACCGAGCTCGCGCACGATCTCGCGCGTCATCGCCAGTGCATGACGGTCGTCGTTGGCGATGTGGTCCGTGACGCCGCTGACGCTGCAGTGCATCTGCGCCCCACCCAGCGATTCGCCGTCCACCGTCTCGCCGGTGGCGGCGAAGGTGAGCTCGGGCCCGCCGAGGTACATGAAGCCCTGTTCCCTGACGATCACGATCTCGTCGCACAGCGCCGGGATGTAGGCGCCACCCGCCGTGCATGGCCCCAGCACCACTGCAATCTGCTGGATGCCCTCGGCCGACATGCGCACCTGGTTGTTGAAGATGCTGCCGAACTGGCCGACGTCGGGGAAGATATTGGCCATGTCGGGCAGGAAGGCGCCGCCGCTGTCGACCAGGGTGATGCAGGGCAGGCGGTGCGCCCAGGCGATCTGCTGCGCGCGCACATGCTTCTTGCACGTCATGCCGTAGTAAGTGCCGCCCTTCACCGTGGCATCGTTGGCGATGATCATGCACGGCCGGCCCTGCACCAGGCCGATGCCGGTGATGATGCTGGCGCCCGGCGGCACGCCTTCGTACTGGCCCTCGCCAGCCAGCATGCCGAGTTCGAGAAAGGGCGAGCCCGGATCAAGCAACACCTCGACGCGGTCGCGCGGCAGGATCTTGTTGCGCGCCAGGTGCTTCTCCCGCGCCTTGGGCGGCCCGCCTGCGAGGGCCATGCGGCGGCGCTCGTGCAACCTTGCGATCAGGGCCTCGTAGGTGGTGCGGTTGAGCTGGAACTCGGGGTCGGCGGTGGAGGCGCGCGAGGTCAGTATCGTCATCCGGGATCTCGACTTGTCACTTGAACACTGGCGGGCGGCGGGCGGTGAAGGCCGCCAAGCCCTCGCTCACGTCGTCGTTCATCAGCTCGGTGGCCATCACGTCCTGCTCGAGCTTGAGGCCGTCGGACAGGGCCTTGTCCATGCCTTGGCGCGCCAGGCGTTTCATGATCGCCAGGCCGCCGCGGCTGCGCGTGGCGAGCTGGGTGCAATAAGCCAGCGCGGCCTCGCCCAGCTTGTCGGGCTCGACCACGTAGTTGACCAGGCCCCATTGCAGCGCGGTCTGGGCATCGATCCAGCGCGCGCTGAAGAACAGGTCCAGGCCGCGGCGCAGCCCGACGATGCGCGGCAAGCGCTGCGAGCCACCCCAGCCCGGCACCAGCCCGTACTGCGCGTGCTGGTCGCCGATGCGGAAATCAGTGGACGCGAAGATCACGTCACAGGCCATCATCAGCTCGCTGCCGCCGGCCAGCACCAAGCCCTGGCAGGCTGCCACCACGGGCAGGTCGCTGGCCTCCAGGCGCTGCAGCACCTGGTGTCCGTAGCGGATGAAATGGTCGATCCTGGCCGGGTCGCTGCGCAGGCCCTTGACCTCATCAAGGTCGGCGCCGGTGCAGAAGTGCTTGCCCTGGGCCCGAATGAGCACGGCGCGCACGCCCGAGCCAGGCTTCTCGAAATCATTCATCGCCGCCTCGATGGCCGCGTGCACGGCCAACGACAGGCAGTTGAACTTTTCCGGCCGTGCCAGTTCGATGATGCCGACCGCGCCTTCGCGGCCGACGACGAGCGGCGACCCGGCGCTCACTTCTTGTTCTCCGCCGCGTACTGCACGGCCACACGGCCGGCGCGTTCGCGCGCGACGATCAGCTTCATCACCTGCGCCGTGCCGTCGCCGATCTCGAGCCCCATCACATCGCGCAGCCGCTGCTGGTGCGGCAGATCCTTCGACCAGCCATAGTGACCGAAAGTCAGGAGGCACTGGTGGATGGCGTCAAAGGAGGTCTTCGGGCCCATCCACTTGACCATCGCCGACTCGGCCGTGTGCGGTTGGCCGGCATCGCGCAGCGCCAGGCCGTGGTAGCAAAGCTGGCGGCAGGCCGCGATCAGCGTCTCGAACTCGACGATCGGGAAAGACACGCCCTGGTATTGAGCCAACGGCGCACCCATGGCCTGGCGCTCCTTCACGTATTCCCAGGTTTCGTCGATCGAGGCCTGGGCGGCGCCGATGCACTGCAACGCAATCAGGATACGGCTGAAGTCGAAGCCCTGCATCACCTGAGTGAAACCTTTGCCCTCGGCACCCATCATGTTTTCAGCCGGGATGCGCACATCATCAAAAAACACCGAGCCGCGGCCGATGATCTTGCTGCCCAAGTCGTCGAAGCGCGTGCGCGAGATGCCGGGCAGGTCGGTCGGCACCATGAAGGCACTGATGCCACGAGCACCCGATTCGGGCGTGCCAGTGCGCGCAAAGAGGATGATGGCGTCGCACTGATCGGCAAAACTGATTGATGTCTTTTCACCGGAAAGGATGAAGCTCTTGCCATCGCGGCGCGCCTTGAGCTGCAGGTTGGCGGCGTCCGACCCGCCGCGCGGCTCGGTCAGGCCGAGGCCAATGATCGCTTCACCGGCAACCAGACGACTGTTCCAGTGGCGCGCCAGCTCCGGGTTGGCGTTGGCGTGCACGATGGCTCCCATCAACGAACCCAGCAACTGCAGGTAGCTGATGTTGAAGTCGCCATAGGCAATCTCTTCGGTGATGATCCCAGACGTGACGCCGCTCTGCCCAAGACCGCCGTACTCTTCAGGCAGATCGACACCGATCAGCCCGAGCGAGCCGATCTCCTTCATCAAAGCTCGGTCAAACACCAGTTCAGCTTCACGCTTCTGGTAGTTCGGCTTGAGCTTCTCGCGTGCAAAACGGCGCGCCACGTCGCGCAATGCGATCTGGTCTTCGGTGAACAACATGATCCGGTCTCCTTGTCGATGCAGGAATGGGTGTCCGGTACGTCGGGCTCTTCGTCAGGCAGATAGTGCCAATGCCCCCGTAAACGTCACGCTTGCCGACGGAGGCAAGTTGCCGTTATCATAACATCAAACATACGTTAGTTAGTTAGTCGTCTGGATGAAGCGACCGCACCGCAGATCGACGCCAGTAACATATCGGCCGGATCACCTGACTGACACACCATGGCAACCAAGATCAAAGAAAAGATGTCCCCGCCTGAAACGGACACCGCAACTCGCGAGCGAATCCTGCTGGAGGCGGCGCGCCTGTTTCGGCACCACGGCTACGCCGCAACCACGCTGCGTGAGGTGGCCGACGCGTCGGGCATCAAGGCCGGCAGCATCTACTACCATTTTGAGTCCAAGGATCAGATCTTGGGCGAGGTGCTCGACAAGGGCATCCAGGTGGTGGCCGAGACGGTGCGCCAGCGGGTCGATGCGCTGCCTGCCGACGCCACTGCTCGCGAACGCGTGGCCGCCGCGATTGAAGGGCATCTTTGGGGTCTGCTGCATCACGGCGACTTCACGTCAGCCAACATTCGCATCTACGGGCAAATTCCGGCGGCCGCAAAGAACCGGCATCGCAAGATTCGGCGCGACTACGCCGACTATTGGGACCGCCTGCTCGAAGACGCGCTCGAGAGGGGCGAGCTTCGCCCCGACAGCAGCACGGCTGTCATTCGCTTGTTCGTGATCGGCGCCCTGAATTGGACGGTCGAGTGGTACAACCCACAAAAGGGCTCATTCCAGGATTTCGTCAAGCAGATCAGGGCCATCGTGTTCGATGGCACCTTCGTCCGTGAATAGCGCTGCATGAAACACCACCCGACTGCGCCCAAGGGAGCCCGCAGCACATGGCAGAGCACGGGGGTTACCCATTGAGCGTCAAACCGGGCTGGGAGGGGCGATTCTTCGAGGACTTCTTGGTGGGCGATGAGTACCGCCATCCCTTGGGCCGAACGCTGACACAGCAAGACAACATCTGGTTCACGCTGCTCACGCAGAACGTGGCGGCGGTGCATTTCGACACGCACTATGCCGCGAAAACCGAGTTCGCACGCCCGCTGGTCAATTCCTGCCTGACCTTGGCCCTCGTCACCGGGCAAACGGTGATCGACGTGTCGTACAACGTGTTTGCCAACCTCGGCTGGGATGAGGTGCGCCTGCCCAAACCGGTGTTCGAAGGCGACACGCTGTATTCGCGCTCCAAGGTGCTCGACAAGCGCGAATCGAAGTCGCGCCCCAGCGTGGGCTTGGTCACTGTGGCCACCGAAGGGTTCAATCAGGATGGCATCGTGGTGTGCACCTTCAAGCGCACGCTGCTCGCCTACAAGCGCGGCATGGGGCCGGACCGCGCGCCCCCTGTGCCCAACTCGCCCATCTGAGCAACGCTCCCACCCTTTCTTTCCTCTGCACTTGAACGCACAAGAACTGCTCGAGCGCTTTGGCCCGCGCGAGACCATGGAGTACGACGTCGTCATCGTAGGCGGAGGCCCAGCGGGCTTGGCCACCGCCATCCGGCTGAAGCAACTGAATGGCGACTTGTCCGTGGTTGTGCTCGAGAAGGGCTCCGAGCCCGGCGCGCACATCCTGTCGGGCGCCGTCATGGACCCACGCGCCATCACGGAACTGCTGCCCGACTGGAAGGCACTGGGTGCGCCGCTGCTGCAGCCGGTCACCGGCGACGATGTGCTGTTCCTATCGGAGACCGGCGCAACGCGAATGCCAGACTGGCTGGTGCCGCGCAACCTGCACAACGACGGCTGCTATGTCGTTTCGCTGAGCAACGTCGTCAAGTGGCTGGCGCGGCAGGCCGA
>MESD01000058.1:15602-16450 GCA_001770815.1 Burkholderiales bacterium RIFCSPHIGHO2_12_FULL_69_20 | reverse complement strand
CATTCACCTTGGCCGCCAGGCTGTCGCCCACGGCGATGCTGCCTTCCACCACCCGGCCCTGGTGGCCGAACACGTCGGCCTGGATCTTGGTGGTGTCTTCCACCAGCACGCGGGCCACGGCGTTGCGCAACTCGCCCGCATCACCGGCCTGGCCGCCGCTCTCAGCGTAGAACGGCGTGTGGTCGAGCACGATCACGCAGTCGTCGCCGGCCTTCACGCTGGGCACCGCGGCGCCGTCGACGTACAGCGCGGTGACCTTGGAGGTTTCGCACTGCAGGTGCTCGTGGCCGTGGAAGGTGGTGGGCGTGCCCTCGTAAGCCAGCCCGGCGGCCATCTTGAACTTGGCCGAGGCACGGGCCTGATCACGCTGACGGTTCATCGCGGCGTTGAAGCCGGCCTCGTCGACCGTGACGCCACGCTCACGGCACACGTCACCCGTCAGGTCGACGGGGAAGCCGAAAGTGTCGTGCAGCTTGAAGGCGGTGTCGCCGTCGATTTGCTGGGTGCCGCCAGCCAACGCCGTCTCCAGGATCTCCATGCCGTGGTGGATGGTCTGGAAGAAGCGCTCCTCCTCGGTCTTGAGCACCGCGGTGGCGCGCACCATCTCTCGCCGCAGCTCGGGATAGGCCTCGCCCATTTCGGCGGCCAGCGGGGCCACCAGCGTATGGAAGAAGGGCTTGCGCGCACCCAGCTTGTAGCCGTGGCGGATGGCGCGGCGGGCGATGCGGCGCAGCACGTAGCCGCGGCCCTCGTTGCCGGGGATCACGCCGTCGACGATGGTGAAGGTGCAGGCGCGGATGTGGTCGGCGATGACCTTCAGGCTCGGGCTGTCCTTGTCGCAGTCGGCG
>MESD01000058.1:8638-15596 GCA_001770815.1 Burkholderiales bacterium RIFCSPHIGHO2_12_FULL_69_20 | reverse complement strand
GCGGCGGCATCGACGGCCGACTTCGCCGCTGCCAGCAGGTGCACGAACAGGTCGATCTCATAGTTGCTGTGCACATGCTGCAGCACCGCGGCCAGGCGCTCCAGGCCCATGCCGGTGTCGACGCTGGGCTTGGGCAGCTTGTGCATCACGCCGTCTTCGGTGCGGTTGAACTGCATGAAGACGTTGTTCCAGATCTCGATGTAGCGGTCGCCGTCCTGCTCGGGTGATCCGGGCGGGCCACCGGCCACGTCGGGGCCGTGGTCGTAGAAGATCTCGGTGCAGGGGCCGCAGGGGCCGGTGTCGCCCATCATCCAGAAGTTGTCGGACTGGTAGCGCGCCCCCTTGTTGTCGCCGATGCGCACGATGCGCTCGGCGGGCACGCCCACCACGGTGTTCCAGATGTCGTAGGCCTCGTCGTCCTCGGCGTACACGGTGACCCAGAGCTTGTCCTTGGGCAGCTTGAACTGCGTGGTCAGCAATTCCCAGGCGTACTGGATCGCGTCGTGCTTGAAGTAGTCGCCGAAGCTGAAGTTGCCCAGCATCTCGAAGAAGGTGTGGTGCCGCGCGGTGTAGCCCACGTTGTCCAGGTCGTTGTGCTTGCCGCCCGCGCGGATGCACTTCTGGCTGGTGGTGGCGCGGCTGTAGGGGCGCTTGTCAAAGCCCAGGAACACGTCCTTGAACTGGTTCATGCCGGCGTTGGTGAACAGCAGCGTCGGATCGTCGCCCGGGATCACCGGCGAACTGGCCACGATGGTGTGGCCCTTCGACTCGAAGTACTTCAGGAAGGTGGAACGGATCTCGGCGGCTTTCATGGGCGTGTGCTCGGCTGTTTTGCTTGAATGGGGGTTTGAGGCAAGGCGACGCGGGTGGGCTCAGGACAGGACTTCGACACCCGCCCTGCGGGCAGCGGCTGCCAGCGCGGCATCGCAGGTGGCCAGCGGGCTGCGCCGCACCTGGGCCAGGTCGAGGTACATCGCGTCATAGGCAGTCAGACCGTGGGCCAGCGCCATGCGAAGGTGAAAGGCAGGGCCAACCGCTGGCGGCAGCTCGGTCGCCACGGCCAGGGCCTCGATCACCTGGCAGATGCGCTCGGCGTCGTGCGGAAGGTAGCGGCGGCGGCGCACGCTGTTGAGCGCCGCATTCGCCACCTCGACAGGAAAGATGTGTGGCGCAATCAAGGGCTGCGCCAGCACCTGGTCGCGACTGCGCGGCGGGTTTTCGTCCGGAAAGGCCAGCGCCAAGGCGTAGCTGCTGTCGAGCACGATCACCATGGGCGCCTCAGGTCGGCTTGGCGCCGGTGGCCCCGCGCCAGATCTGCTCGTCGCGCTCTTCGCGGCCCTCGCGCACCAGGCTGACGATCTCGTCGGTGGTCATGGTGCCGTGCGACTGCGACAACTCGGTCTGAAGCGCCGTCAGTGCCTGGATGGCCTGGTGGCGCCTTTCGCGGTCGAACGACGGTTGCTCGGTCACGGGCACCAGCTTGGCCACCGGCTTGTTGTGGCGGGTGATGATCACCTCCTCACCGCGTTCAGCACGGGCGATCAGCTCGGACAGGTGGGTCTTGGCTTCGAACAGGCCGATGGATTCCATGGCGCCCTCGATACTGGTTGAATCAACCAGATTCTAGCCGAGCTGCCCATCCGCACGATGGCTGTCGTCGGCGCAACAGCCATCACCGCGCGAACTTGTTATCGTGCGCGCCTGCTCGATCAAAAGGACCTCATCATGGCCAGCCACGCCAAATATTCCTGGGAAGACCCGCTGAACCTGGACGCCCAGCTCACCGACGACGAACGCGCGGTGCGCGACGCCGCCCACGCCTACTGCCAGGAGCGGCTGGCGCCGCGCGTGCTCGAGGCCTTCCGCCACGAGAAGACCGACCGCGCCATCTTCAACGAGATGGGCGATCTGGGCCTGCTGGGCCCCACCATCCCCACCGAGTACGGCGGCGCCGGCCTCAACTACGTCTGCTACGGCCTGGTGGCGCGTGAGGTCGAGCGCGTCGATTCGGGCTACCGCTCGATGATGAGCGTGCAGTCGTCGCTGGTGATGGTGCCGATCAACGAGTTCGGCACCGAGGCGCAGAAGCAGAAATACCTGCCCAAGCTGGCGCGCGGCGAATGGGTGGGCTGCTTCGGCCTGACCGAGCCCAACCACGGCAGCGACCCCGGCAGCATGGTCACCCGCGCCAAGAAGGTGCCGGGTGGCTACAGCGTCAGCGGCAGCAAGATGTGGATCAGCAACTCGCCGATCGCCGATGTCTTCATGGTCTGGGCCAAGGACGACAGTGGCCAGATCCGCGGCTTCATCCTGGAGAAGGGCTGGAAGGGCCTGAGCGCGCCGACCATCCACAGCAAGGTGGGCCTGCGCGCCAGCATCACCGGCGAGATCGTGATGGACGAGGTGTTCTGCCCCGACGAGAACGCCTTCCCCGAAGTGCGCGGCCTGAAGGGCCCCTTCACCTGCCTGAACAGCGCGCGCTACGGCATTGCCTGGGGCGCGCTGGGCGCCGCCGAGGACTGCTTTGCCCGCGCGCGCCAGTACGTGATGGACCGCAAGCAGTTCGGCCGGCCGCTGGCCGCCAACCAGCTGATCCAGAAGAAGCTGGCCGACATGCAGACCGAGATCGCGTTGGGCCTGCAGGGCTGCCTGCAGCTGGGCCGCATGAAAGACGCCGGCACCGCGTCGGTCGAGGCCACTTCGATCCTGAAGCGCAACAGCTGCGGCAAGGCCCTCGACATCGCCCGCATGGCGCGCGACATGCTGGGCGGCAACGGCATCAGCGACGAATACGGCGTGGTACGCCACATGGTCAACCTGGAGGTGGTCAACACCTACGAGGGCACGCACGACGTGCATGCGCTCATCCTGGGCCGGGCCATCACCGGCATCCCTGCCTTTTCCTGACCGCCGACATGAGCTCACCCAAGCTGCTGGACGGCATCCGCGTCCTCGATCTGTCGCGCGTCTTGGCCGGCCCCTGGTCGGGCCAGTTGCTGGCCGACTACGGCGCCGACGTGATCAAGGTCGAACGGCCGGTGGCCGGCGACGACACGCGCACCTGGGGCCCGCCGTGGTGGGGTGATCCGGCCACGCGCATGTCGGCCTACTACCTCAGCGCCAACCGCGGCAAGCGCTCGATCGCCATCGACATCGCCACGCCCGAGGGCGCCGCGCTGGTGCGCCAGCTGGCCACCGAGGCCGACGTGGTGCTGGAGAACTACAAGGTGGGCCAGCTCGCCAAGTACGGGCTGGACCATGCGTCGCTTTCGGCACTGAACCCACGCCTGGTGTATTGCTCGGTCACCGGCTACGGCCAGACCGGCCCGATGGCCCAGGCCGCCGGCTACGACTTCGCGATCCAGGCCACCGGCGGCCTGATGAGCGTGACCGGCGAGAAGGACGGCACCCCCGGCAGCCAGCCGCAAAAGGTGGGTGTGGCGGTGGCCGACCTGTTCACCGGTCTCTACGCCACCACCGCGATCCTGGCCGCACTGATCGAGCGTGGCCGCACGGGCAAGGGCCGCCACATCGACGCCGCATTGCTCGATGTGCAGGTGGCGATGCTGGCCAACCAGGCCAGCAACCACCTGGTGGGCGGCATCGTGCCCAAGCGCATGGGCAACGCCCACCTCAACGTCGTGCCCTACCAGGTGTTTGCCACGTTGGACGGGCACATCGTGCTGGCGGTGGGCAACGACGGCCAGTTCGAGCGCTTCTGCACGCTGTGCGGCCACCCCGAAGTCGCCCAGGATGCGCGTTACACCACCAACTCGGCGCGCCTGCAATACCGCGACAGCCTGATCCCGGTGCTGGCCGGCTGGATGCTGGGCCGCAGCACCCAGCAGTGGCTGGACCTGCTGGAGCCCAACGCCGTGCCCTGCGCGCCCATCCTCACCTTGCCGGGGGTGTTCAAGCACCCGCAGGTGGTGGCGCGCGGCCTGCAGCAGACGATGACCGGTGGCAACGGAGAACCGATGCCGCTGGTGGCCAACCCGATGCGCTTCGACGGCCAGCGCGCCCAGGCCGACCAGCCCCCGCCCGGGCTGGATGCGCAAGGTGATGCCATCCGTGCCGCCCTCGCCAAGGGCGAAGGCTGGCCCCAACGTTGAACCGGAGCGACCCATGACAAGACCCCAAGCCGTGCCCACCGTGCAGATCGACAACGCCCGCGTCATCGTCACCGAATGGCGCTTCGCCCCCGGTGCCGAGACCGGCTGGCATCGCCATGGCCACGACTACGTGGTGGTGCCGATGACCGGCGGCGCGCTGACGCTGGAGACGCCCGAGGGCACCAAGGTGGCGCCGCTGACGCCGGGCCAGTCGTACACCCGCTCGATCGGCGTGGAGCACAACGTCATCAACGACACCGATCAGGAAATCGTCTTCATCGAGATCGAAGTCCGCTGACCGCGTCAGCCATCCCGCAGGAGCTTTTCAAGATGGACACCGCCACCTCCCCGCTGGCCCAGCTCAATGACCCCAGCCTGCTCAAGACCGACGCCCTGATCGGCGGCGAGTGGGTGGCCGGCGGGGCTGCCGGAAATGCCCGCTTCGACGTCATCGACCCAGCCACCGGCCGCAAGCTGGCCGACGTGGCCAACCTCGGCCCGGTGGACTGCCACAACGCCATCGTCGCTGCCAACCAGGCCTGGGGCCCGTGGCGCGCCAAGACCGCCAAGGAGCGGGCCGCGGTGATGATGAAGTGGTTCCATCTGCTGCACCAGCATGCCGACGACCTGGCCCGCATCATGACCGCCGAGCAGGGCAAGCCGCTGGCCGAGGCCCGTGGCGAGGTGGGCTACGGCGCCAGCTTCATCGAGTGGTTCGCCGAGGAGGCCAAGCGGGTCTACGGCGAGACCATCCCCACCACCGACAACAACAAGCGCTACATCGTCATCAAGCAGCCGATCGGCGTGTGCGCGGCGATCACGCCGTGGAACTTCCCGATCGCGATGATCACCCGCAAGGTAGCGCCGGCACTGGCCGCCGGCTGCACGGTGGTGATCAAGCCGGCCGAGGCCACGCCGCTGTCGGCGCTGGCGGTGGCCGAGCTGGCCCAGCGCGCGGGCATGCCCGCCGGTGTGCTCAATATCCTGACGGCCGATGCCGACCAGTCGATCGAGGTCGGCAAGGTGCTGTGCAGCAGCGACGTGGTGCGCCACCTGTCGTTCACCGGCTCCACCGAGGTAGGCCGCATCCTGGCGCGGCAATGCGCGCCCACGGTCAAGAAGATCAGCCTCGAGCTGGGGGGCAACGCGCCCTTCATCGTCTTCGACGACGCCGACATCGACTCGGCCGTCGAAGGCGCGATGGTCAGCAAGTACCGCAACGCCGGCCAGACCTGCGTCTGCGCCAACCGCTTCTACGTGCAGGCCGGCGTGTACGACCAGTTCGTCGACAAGCTGGCGGCCAAGAGCCGCGGCATCAAGGTGGGCAACGGCTTCGAGGCCGGCGTCAGCCAGGGCCCGCTGATCGACGGCCAGGCCGTCGACAAGGTGCAGGCCCATGTGGCCGATGCATTGGCCAAGGGCGCGCGGGTGGTGGCCGGTGGCGGGCCGGTGGCCGGGCTGAGCGACCGCTTCTACACGCCCACGGTGCTGGCCGATGTCACGTCTGACATGCTGTGCGCGAAGGAGGAGACCTTCGGCCCGGTGGCGCCGGTGTTCCGCTTCGAGACCGAAGCCGAAGCCATCGCGCTGGCCAACGACACCGAGTTTGGCCTGGCCAGCTACTTCTACAGCCGCGACATCGGGCGTGTGTTCCGCGTCGGCGAGGCGCTGGAGTACGGCATGGTGGGCATCAACACCGGGCTGATCTCGACTGCCGAGGTGCCGTTTGGTGGTGTCAAGCAATCCGGCCTGGGCCGCGAAGGCGCGCACCAGGGCATGGATGACTACGTCGAGACCAAGTACCTCTGCCTGGGCGACATCCTGAAGTAGGCGCCCGGCGCGGGGCGCGCGGGGCGCGCGGGGCGACTACTCGTCGTTGGCCGCCGCCGCGCCGGTAGACAGCGACCCGAGGCCGCCGCGGCCCGTCGGCAGGTTCTCGCCGGCCTGGCTCAGTGCCTTGCGCAGCAGCGTTTCGGCCTCCTTGCCATGCGTGGGGTACTGCGCCACACCCACGCTCACCACCACCGCCACATCCTGCCCGGTGACGGTGAACGGGCGCTTCAGCGACGCCGCCAGCTTGGCCGCCACCCGCTCGCCATCGGCCGGATCGTCGATCCAGGCCAGCAGCACGGCAAAGCTGTCCACCCCGACGGAGGCGACGACGTCGCTGGCGCGCAGGCCCGAGCGCAGGCGCACAGCCACCTTGCGGCGCAGCACATTGGCCGCCTCGGTGCCCAACCGCGCCTCGGTGGCGGCCAGGCCGTCGATGCGCAGCGCCAGCAGCGCCATCGCCGCCGGCTCGCGCTCACGCAAGGCCAGCAGGTGGCTCATGTGCTCCATCAGCTGCGCATGGTTGGGCAGGCCGGTGGCCAGATCGGTGGCGTAGGCCTTGCGCGCGGCGCGCTCGAGCCGCTTGCGCTCGACCGCCAGGCGCACCGCCCGCGCCAGCAAGGCACCATCGGCCTCGCGCTGCGGCAGCACGTCCTGCACGCCCAGGTGCACCAGCCGCAGCGCCTCGGCGGTGGCGGGCTCGGGCGCCACCACCAGCACGGCCGAATCCAGCACCGCGCGCGCCAGGCCGGGCCAGGCCGCCAGCGCCGGCAAGCCGGGGGCATCGGCCTGCTGGATGACGATGGCGTCGTAGGCTTGGTGGTCCAGCGCCGTCGTCAATTCGTCGAGCGAGCCGGCCGGGTGCACGACGAAGGGGCCGTAGGCCGAGGTCCACAGATCGGGCGTGCCGGGGCCCAGGTGCAGCAACTGGATGGGATCGTTCATGGTGTGGCCGGCATGATGCCGCAGCGCCCCCTCCAGCGCCACGCTGGGAACTACCGGGTTGCCCGCGGAAG